>DALQ01000069.1:512-700 GCA_002496845.1 Euryarchaeota archaeon UBA495 | reverse complement strand
GTCTTCGATCTCACTCGATTCAGGGAGCGTCCAAGCAAATTGGACCCGTCCCAGTACCAACGCCGAACACGGGAGGCTTTCCTCTCCAAGGTTCGGCAACTCCACGACCTGACCCGCGACGACTTTGCACGAAAGTCGCCTGCGGAAATCATGCAAATGGTGCGCGAGCCGCGCCTGGTCGAGCTGGT
>DALQ01000069.1:0-179 GCA_002496845.1 Euryarchaeota archaeon UBA495 | reverse complement strand
AGCTCGAACCGCGACTATTCCAACGATGAACTTCGGGAGTTGATCCCGCACATCCGTCGTTGGGGAAAGTAACCTAGGAGGAACAAACCATGCAGCCACCCGCCCCCCCCGCAGCCCCGCCCGCGCCGGCCGCCCCTGCTGCTCCGGCGCCCCCCGCCCCTGCCGCTCCCGCCGCACCG
>DALQ01000007.1:4941-5130 GCA_002496845.1 Euryarchaeota archaeon UBA495 | reverse complement strand
CTCAACGTGGCAGGTGGCTGATATGAGCAGCGGGGTTGACGGAAAACCCGGAGAGTACATGTCGATACTCGTCGGTGATACGCTCTACTTCGATGCCACTGGAAGCAGCAGCGGCCATGAATTGTGGGCGCATCAGCCAGGTGAAATTACCTCACTTGGAGGCGGCTCAGGTAGCGGTTCCGGCAGCGG
>DALQ01000007.1:0-4580 GCA_002496845.1 Euryarchaeota archaeon UBA495 | reverse complement strand
TGAGACATTCACCTTCAACCTGCAAAGCCTTGCGGACTTCGACGGGGACGGTCTTGCCAACGACCTGCCGAGCGATTATGACGCGGCGGAAGGACCGACCTCCGGTCTTGTGGCAGATACCGACGACGACGGCGACGGCTTGTCCGACAGCGTGGAAACCGACACCGGAACCTACGTTGATGCGAGCGACACGGGCACCGACCCGCTCAACCCCGACACCGACGGTGACGGCGTGTGCGACGGGCCGAATGCGGTCGCTGGCGTGTGCGTTGCCGGTCCTGACACGAGCAACGGCGTGACCGCCATTTCCACGCCGATCACCTTGGTCAACAACTCGGCGGTTTCGGAGGTTGCACCCTTTGTGACCCTCACCGGTGCAACCTACGCCATCGTTCCTGCGCTGCCGACCTCGATGCAGTTCGATGCCAGCAACGGCTCCATCTGGGGCACGCCGGACATGACCATGTCGAACACGACCTACACCATGTGGGCCAACGACAGCAGCGGCGTGAGCGTCTCGTGGACCTTCTTCCTCGAAGTCTTGGAGGACTTGGACGGCGACGGCTCGCCCGACGCCTTGCCAAGCGATTACGACGCGGTCAACGACCCAATCCGCACGCCCGGGCTCGAAGAGGACCTGGACGATGACGGCGACGGCTACAACGACACGGCGGAAACCGGCACCGGTGCCTACGTTGACGAGAACAACACCGGCACCGACCCACGCGACCCTGACAGCGACGATGACGGCGTGTGCGACGGACCGTCGCGCGTGCCCGGCGTGTGCATCGCTGGGCCGGACATCGACCCGCTCGGCATGGTTCCACCGCCCACCCTGGTGGCCGTGAACAACACCGCCATCGCCACGCTGGCGCCGTACCACACGCTTGCTGGCGGCACCTACGAGATTTCGCCTGACCTGCCTGCTTCGTTGACGCTCGACGTCAACACCGGTGAGATCAGCGGCACGCCAACCGAGGCGCTGGCCAACACGACCTTCACGGTCTGGCTGAACCACACGGACGGCTCCTCGGTGTCCTGGGACTTCACGGTTGAAATCCTCGAAGACAGCGACGGTGACGGCATGCCCGACACCTTGCCGAGCGATTACGACCCGAACAACCCCGACTCACCCGGATTGGTCGAGGACCTCGACGACGACGCGGACGGCACCCCGGACACCGATGAGGTGAACGACGGCACGAACCCGACGAACCCGGACACCGACGGTGACGGCATGTGCGACGGCCCCAACGCGGTTGGCGGCGTGTGCACGGCTGGACCTGACGCCTTCCCGCTTGACCCGTCCGCTGACACGGACACCGACGGTGACGGCATGCCCGACACCATCAACGGAACATCCACGAGCGTTCCACCGCTCATGGAGGACGAAGACGACGACGGCGACGGCTTGGACGACGTCAACGAGACGGACACCGGTCTGTACGTGGACGCGACCGATACGGGAACCGACCCGCTTGATCCGGACACCGACAACGACGGCATTTGTGACGGCCCCAACGCGGTGCCGCCCATCTGCGTGGCCGGTCCTGACGACACGCCGCTTGGCCTGACGGCCGAAGGCGACCTCTACGCGGTCAACAACTCGGTCATGGTCTCGCTGACGCCGAAGTACATCATCCCTGATGGCACCTACGAAGTTCACCCGGCCTTGCCTGCGGGTCTATCGATCGACCCTGCAAGCGGCATCATCAGCGGCACGCCCACCGAAGTGGTTCCGCTGACCGAATACACGGTGTACGGCAACGCCACCTCCGGTGGTCTGTTCTTCTCCTTCAACCTCGTAGTGCTCGAAGACACGGACGGCGACGGTTTGCCCAACGAGCTGCCTGAGGACTATCCGGCCAGTGGCGAACTGGTGGAAGACCTGGACGACGACGGTGACGGCGCGTCCGACCTGTCTGAGACGGGCACCGGCGTCTACAACGGCACCGGCGACCTTGGCACGGATTCCCTGAACCCCGACACCGACGGTGACGGTGTGTGCGATGGCCCCAACGCGGTGGCTGGCGTGTGCGTTGCAGGTCCTGACTCCAACCCTGTTGGAACGGGCCCACTCGGTCCAACCGTCTTGGTCAACAACACCCAGACGGCGCCGATTCAGCCGCCCAACGCCGTGCCTGGCGCCACATGGGAGGTCTCACCTGCCCTGCCTGCAGGTCTGATTCTGAACACCAGCACGGGTGTGATCACCGGCACGCCGACCGAAGCGATGGACAACACCACGTACACGATTTGGGCGAACACCACGGACCCGGCCTTCTCGATTGAAGCCACCTTCTGGCTCGAAATTCTGGAAGACTTCGACGGCGACGGCATGCCCGATGAACTCCCCGACGACTACCCGACGACCGGCTTGCCGCCCTACACGCTCGTCGAGGACGAGGACGACGACAACGACGGCCTGTCCGACGAGAACGAGACGCTCATCGGCTCTGATCCCTACAACCCGGACACGGACGGCGACGGCTTCTGCGACGGCAACGGCACCGGCGACGGTGCGTGCTTCGCTGGACCTGACAGCGCTCCGCTCGATCCAGCGCTGCCCGTGAACACGGACGGCGACGCCTTCCCCGACGAGGACCCTGACGGTCCTGGCGGTCTGACGGCGGACGACGACGACGACAACGACGGTTACCTCGACACGATGGAAGTGGACTGCCAGAGCGATCCGCTCAACGCGACGAGCCTGCCTGGCGACATGGACGGCGACGGCATCTGCGACCAGATGGACGACGACATGGACGGCGACGGCATCCTCAACGACGACGAGGCCGGTTTGCCGGACGGCACCAGCCCAAGCAACCCGGACAGCGACGGTGACGGCATTTGCGATGGACCACAAGCGCCCGCCAACGGCGGCTGCATTGGCGGTCCTGACGCCTTCCCGCTCGATCCTGCCGGCGCGATGGACACCGACGGTGACGGTATGCCCGACACCCTCGTGCCCGGCGTCAATTCCACGAGCGTTCCACCGCTGGTGGAGGACCTCGACGACGACGACGACGGTTGGTCGGATGCCGACGAAGCCGCGTGCGGTACGTCGAATCCGCTGGACAACATGAGCGTGCCCGCTGACGCCGACAACGACGGCATCTGCGATGCGCTTGACCCGTCCCTCGACCTGCCGTTCACGCTGGAGTACCCGACGCAGTACCTCGACCTCTTCGAGAACACGACGATGGATCCCTTCCTGCCGGTCATCAACGGCAGCGGTGACGTCACGTCCTGGGAGCTTGAAGGCGACCTGCCCGAAGGGCTGACCTTCGGCTGGAGCCCTGCGCGCGACGCCTACCTCGACGGAAGCATCCGCGGCACGCCAACCGGCGCTGCTGGGCCGCTGAACGTCACCGTCTGGGCCAACAACTCTGGCCACAGCGCGTCCTTCGTGCTCTCGGTGACGGTCTTCGGCGACGCCGACGACGACGGACTGCCTGATGAGGTGCCGGACGGCTACATTGGGAACTTGACCGCGGACGATGACGACGACAACGACGGCTACTCCGACGCGGAAGAGTCTCGGTGCGGTTCGAACCCAAGGGACTCCCGCTCCGGTGAGGAAAGTTGGAAGGACAGCTGCGTGAGTGCTAGCATTGACTCGGACAACCGGAACTCCCTGTGGATTTGCTTGTTCCCACTGTTGCTGTTGCTCTTGCTCTTCTTGCTGATCGGTCGAAACCGAGCAGCGGTGGTTGGGCCTGAGCCTGAGAACACCACGGCGGAGCCGACCTTCGTTGGCGGTGCAGGCACGCAGAACGATCCATATGTCCTCGCTGCCGCTGGACCGGTGGAAGCCGGTTCGGGTGTCTCAACGTCTGAGACGATCACCATCAATGGGATGAGCGACATCCGGGTGGAGATGGTCGACCACAACGACGAGAGCAATTACGGACGCTTTACGATGTACGAATCGGCCTTCAGCACAAAGGGTTCCCGACGTCTGGCGGTGGGCAAAGACGGCGAGATGGTCATCAACTTCAAGTTCGACGACAGCGAATTCCCAACCTACGGAGGCGGGACCTACACGGCCCGCATCAAGTTGGGCAGAGCCAGCGTGTACTTCCTTTGGAAGGTCACCGTCGCAGCGGACGAGAAGAAGGCGAAATCGGTCAAGAAGGACACGATGAAGCGGATCAAGGACCGTCAGAAGGACTTTGACTTCGAGCGCATCGGTACGGCGACCAAGAAGGACGCTGACGACCTCCAGGCGATCAAGGGCATCGGCCCGTACAGCGAGGAGAAACTCAACGCGTTGGGCATCTTCACGTACGCACAACTGGCCAACTTCGACCGTGCGACGGAAGACGAGGTCAACGAAGCCATCGAACATTACAGCGGACGCATCCGCCGAGACGAGTGGGTCAAGCAGGCTCAGGAGATCGTCGGTGCGGAAATCAAGGCGGACGAAGAGGCCCTGAAGGCCGCAGAGGAAGCCGAAGCCGCCCAGCGGGCGGAAGAAGAAGCCGCCGCCAAGGCTGCTGAGGAAGCGGAAGCCGCCAAGAAGGCGGAAGAAGAAGCCGCCGCCAAGGCCGCCGAGGAAGAAGCCGCTGCTGCCGCTG
>DALQ01000094.1 GCA_002496845.1 Euryarchaeota archaeon UBA495 | reverse complement strand
TGGGGAGTGTTCGGTAAATGGCCAAATCTTCGATGGATTGGGCTGAAGAACCGTCCGTGCCTGTGTGAGTGCCGCCGTGGGATCCGCAGAGGTGAACCGCAAGGTTTGGCCGAGCCACGCCGTTGCGCATTTGCTCAAAGGCACGTTCCGTGAAAATCGCAAAGGTGCTCGCAAAGGGGACGTATCCCGAGGAGGCCAACCCCGCTGCAGTGAGCAGCATGTTCTGTTCACCGATGCCGCAGGAAATGGTGCGGTCTGGATGGGCCTTCCTGAACAGTTGCGATTTGGTCGACTTACCGAGATCAGCCTCGAGGACGACGACTTTGTCGTTCCCAGCGAGTTCCATCAACGCGGCTCCATAGCCGTCACGTGTTGCGGCCATGCGCGTCATGCTGCCACCTCCCCAAGTTCGGTCATCGCTTGAGCAAATTGTTCGTCATTTGGAGCGGCGCCATGGAAGGACGGGTTGTCTTCCATGAAAGACACGCCCTTTCCTTTCACGGTCTGTGCCAGAAGCACGGCCGGTCCATCGTTGTGTGCGGAAACCGCCATCAAGGCGGCCACCACGGCGCTCATGTCATGGCCGTCAACGGAGAAGACTTCCCAACCAAAGGAGGCCCACGTGGCTTCAAGATCATGAAGTTCCATTTGTTCGACGCAGAAATCATCGTTCTGAATTCGATTGACGTCAACGATGGCCTTGAGGTTGCCAACGTTATGGTGCTTGGCCGCCATGGCTGCCTCCCAAACGCTGCCCTCCTGCACCTCACCGTCACCGAGCATGACCCATGCCTGTCGAGAGGAACCGTCAAGCCGTGCTGCAAGGGCGCAACCAAGACCAAACGAGAGGCCCATGCCCAATGAACCGGCTGAAAAATCAACGCCAGGGCACCATTTCATGTCGACGTGGCCCTGACACACGCCACCCTTGACCCGGTAGCTCTTCAGATCTTCATGGTCGATGAAGCCATGCTCCGCGAGCACGGCATACATGCCGGGCGAAGCGTGGCCTTTTGAGAGAATGAACCGGTCTCGGTCCTCCCAGTCCGGCTCGTTAGGTTTGACCCTCAGAATGCCTCCATAGAGGCCCACCAAGAGGTCGATTTCTGAGAGTGACCCGCCAGGATGGCCTGCTTGAGCACGGTGGACCATCTTCACGATCTCGACGCGACATCGACGGGCTTGCTCTTCGAGGACATCAATGTCGGCGGTCATTGCCCGCGAACCTTAGAGGTGGGCCTTTCATCCTTTCACATTGTTCGTCAGGACTCGTCCGGGCGGAACATGCTTGGAATCATCTTCGTGAATGTACGTCGAACGGAGGTTGTGATCACGGCGAGCACCATCACAGGCGTGACGCCACGCGGCATCGTTTGAGCGACCAGTGCGATGAAGACGCCAACAAACCAAAGGAAGAACAACAGCGAAGCGAGATCTCCGAGCGCCGTGATGCCAAGCATCGCTGACAGGTCAACATCGAGGACGATGAGGACCGCCAAGAACACGCCAAGAAGAGATTCTCCTGCGATGTATCCTGCACCAATCAGCACGCCTCGCGCCTGCATTTTTTCAACGGTCTTTTGGGCCTCTTCTGATGGCTGTTCAGCGTCTGCGTCACCGTCAATGCGACGAACAATGACGGCACCCATGGTGGCCGCAATCAATCCACCAAGCATGATGGGTACGGACAATTTCAGAGGAAGGTACAATCCGATGGCCACGGACATGACAGGCATTTTGAGGCGGATCAACGCCACGGCAAAGAGGACTCCAAGAAGCACCATTTGGATGTTGATGGAACCGCCAAATGCACCTTGGGCGATGGCTCCAATGAGTTCGGCCTGCGGTGCAAAGAGCGCTTTCGAGCACGTTGGATCGCTGGGGAGTGGATCAGCGAGGCAAGCCGTCGCTGATATTCGGAATGCGTTGTGCAGCAGGCTCAACACAGGACCAATCACGAGCGCTCCGACCGTGACACCAACGACCTCTGCGGTTTGTTGACGCCAAGGCGTTGCACCAACCATGTTTCCGGTCTTGAGGTCCTGCATGACGTCACCAGCAATGGCGCTGGATGAGGCCACCACGGCTGCGATCAGCAAGGTGGCCAGAATCAATTCTTCTGTTGCGAGGTTCAGTACCAGATCTCCGATGATCCACACCAGGAGCACGGTGAACAGGAGGGTGGCGATGGTCATGCCCGAAACAGGCGAGTTTGAGGAGCCGACCACTCCCGCGATGTACCCAGCCACGGCGCTGAAGAAGAACGCGACGACAGCAAGGAAGAGGGCTCCTGCGAGAGCGAGAACAAGCGAACCTGTGGTGCCCCAATAGAACAGGAAGGTCAACACAACGAGACCTGCGACCACCATGGCCACGTAGCGAAGCGGGATGTCCTGTTCCGTTCGGAGCAAGAGTTCAGCCTCGCCGTCCGTGGCTTTGAAGGCGCCAGAAAGGCCTTCGACGATGGTTTTCCTCATCATCCAAAGGGTGTGGACGCCGCCAACAACCATGGCTCCAACGCCAATGTACCGAATTTGGCTGAGGAAAATCGACGTGAATCCTGCCGTCAGGTCTCCTTCCGGCCATCCGTGGACCAGCCCGTACACGGGCGTAAGGATGCCAAAGCCGATCACTCCGCCCAAGAAAATGAACGATGCAATGCGGAGGCCAACGATGAAACCAACGGAAAACAAGGCCACAGAGAGATCAGCACCAGCATAAAGTCGGGTGCCAAGGAAACTGATGGCTCCTTCCACCGCGTGGTGGACAGAGGCTGTGACCTTCACCACGAAGCCGTACAAGGCTCCAATGCCGAGGGCGTAGAGGATGGCGACCATGCCGTCCCCACCTTCTTCTCCGGCCACGAGAACCTCACGGCAAGCAACTCCCTCGGGGTAGGGAAGGGCTTCCTCGACAATGAACAGCCTGCGGAGGGCGATGGTGAACATCGTGCCCAACCAACCACCGAGCAACGCAATGGCGAGGGTAATGCCCCAGTTGATGTCGGTCCAGAGCCCGACAACAAGGAAGGCCGGGACGGTGAAAATGATGCCAGCTGCCAAACTTTCGCCCGCGCTGGCCATGGTCTGAACGCTGTTGTTTTCCAGAATGGTGACGTCGTTGAACATCAGCCTCAGAATGATCATCGACATCACGGCGGCAGGGATGCTGGCTGAGACCGTCATGCCAGCATAGAGACCAAGGTAGGCGTTCGCCGCGGTCATCAGGACGCCGAGGACGATGCCCACGATGAGCACGCGAACGGTGAGCTCTGGCACGGTGACGTCGGCCGGAATGAAGGGGTCTTCTGTGCCGCTCACACCACGGCGAATCGTTCGTTCATCGTCAAAGCATCGGCCATAATCGGCCATACTAGGTTGACCATCACCTTCATGGCTAAACCATGTTCTCGTTCCCAAACATGGGTCCATCGGTCCATCCCCAAAGGGGGGAAGGAATTCCTTGGCATGCTTTGGAAACCGACCGTGTTTCCGAACAGTTGGAAACCGGACCTGATGGCTTGACCGACGCGCAGGTGTTCGAACTTCGTGATCGACATGGTTTCAATCGTCTGACATCGAAGGCTCGAGAGCCTGCTTGGCTCAGGTTCCTAAACCAATACAACGACCCCCTCAATTTCTTGTTGATTGGAGCGGCGTTGATCGCTCTCGCGATTCACCCCGACCAACCCGGAGACGCGATTTTCATCTTCATTGTGCTCACGGCAAACGCGGTTTTTGGCTACTGGCAGGAAGGGAAAGCAGAGGAGGCCGTCGAACGCCTCAAGTCCAGTGCGGTGAGTCAATGCGTCGTCGTTCGTGATGGTAGGGACATCGAAATCCCCGCCGACATGTTGCTTCCAGGCGACCTTGTTCGCCTCGAAGAGGGCCAAAAGGTTCCGGCCGACGTTCGCTTGTCGTCCACAATGCAATTCACCGTAGACGAATCAGCGTTGACGGGTGAGTCCCTTCCGCGCAAGAAGGGTGCAGATGCGCTTGCAGAAGACCTCCTTCTTGCCGAGCGTGACAACATGGCCTACATGGGCACGACCGTGTCCACAGGCCGTGGAAAGGGGCTTGTCGTCGGCATCGGCATGGAAACTCAACTCGGTCGCATAGCTTCTGACATCCAAGAAGCAGAACCTCCGAAAACTCCGCTTGAATTGAAACTCGAGTCACTCGGCCGCTTCCTTGGCTTCATTGCGCTGCTTGTTGCGGTGGTCATTGTTGGCGTCGAACTTGGAAAAGCCATCATCGATGGGCAAAGCGATTTGTTCTCCATTGTGGTTGACCAATTCATCGTCGCGATTGCCATCTTCGTGGCCATCGTCCCCGAAGGATTGCCCATCATCCTGGTGATTACCCTGTCCTTGGGCATGCGGAACATGGCACGTCATCGCGCCATCATTCGCCAAATGAAAGCCGTTGAAACGCTGGGTTCCACCACCGTCATCTGCTCCGACAAAACCGGCACCCTGACCACGAATCAAATGACGGTCAAGGCCCTGGCTACCTATGATCAGACCTTCGATGTCGGCGGTGAGGGGTACAAGCCAATCGGCACCTTGGAACGCGACGGTGAATCCCTCGACGAAGAGGCGACGTCCACCCTCCAGCGGGAAATTCCGTTCCGGCTTCTTGCCGCTGGTCTCTCGTTGTCGCACAACGCGGTCGTTCAGGAAGAAGAAGGCCTGTGGTCGGCGATTGGAGACCCCACCGATGCAGCCTGCGCCGTTGCGGGATGGAAGCTCAACGGGGACGTGACGAAATTCGCTTCCCTTCACCCTCGCCTTCACGAGCACGTCTTTGACAGCGTTCGAAAGCGAATGTCAACCGTTCACGAATACCAAGGAGAGCGTTGGCTCTTTGTCAAAGGCGCCACATCTTCGGTTCTCCCCCTCTGCACACAACGCTTCGAAGACGGCGGAGCCGTCGCCTTCACTGCCGAAGAGGCTGAAGGCTACACAGACCGTGTTGGCGAATTGGCCGACCGTGCCATGCGCGTGATCACCTTCGGTGCTCGTCAACTCGGGGAAGACGAAATCCTTGACCCTGACGTGTCGCTTGAGAAGGACTTGATTCTCCTTGGGTCCGTCGGCATCATCGACCCACCTCGTGCAGAGGTGGCGGACGCCATTGCACGGTGCCATCGCGCGGGCATTGACGTCAAGATGATCACAGGCGACCAGCAAGCCACGGCAGAAGCCATTGCACAGGACCTCGGATGCGACGATGGGGCCTCCATCAGCGGCCGAGAACTACGCGACATGGACGTAGAGGACCTTCGACACCGTGTGGAAGGCGCCAGCATTTACTCCCGCGTGACGCCCATGGACAAGATGCGCATCGTGACGGCGCTCCAAGAGAAGGGGCATGTGGTCGCGATGACCGGCGACGGCGTCAACGACGCCCCCGCCCTCGCCCAGGCCAACATCGGTGTGGCCATGGGCATCGCTGGCACGGACGTGGCCAAAGACGCCGCGGACATGATCCTCCAAGACGACAACTTCGCCAACATCGTTCAAGCCGTGGAAGAAGGGCGGAAGATCTACTCCAACATTCGGAACTTTGTCCGGTACCAAATCTCTACCAACGTCGCTGCTGTCCTCTTGCTGTTTGTCAGCACCCTCGTGTTGGGATGGGAATTGCCCCTGACAGCCACGCAAATCTTGGTCATCAACATCCTGATGGACGGCCCACCTGCCGTGGCTCTGGGGATGGAAAAGCGCCACGGGGAAGTCATGGATCGTCCACCGCGACCCGTTGGAGAGCCTTTGCCAAATGCGCAGGACATCTCCCTGATTCTCTTCCTTGGCATGGTCATGGTCACGGGCACCATGATCGTCTTCGGACTTGCTGGCGGAGAAATCATCACGGGGCCATGTCAAGGGATGGGTGCTGATTTCGACGTGGCTGCTTGCCTTGAGCAAGAAGAGGACGGTGGTCCATTGTTCGATGCATGGGAGCAAGAATTGCGTCAATCCCGTACCATGGCCTTCTCTGTGTTCATTGTGTATCAGTTGTTCAACGTGCTCAACTGTCGCTCTGGAGAGCGTTCCATCGTGTTCGACCTCGGCATTTTCTCCAACCGTGCCATCAACTTCGCTACGATGATTTCGATGGGGTTGTTGCTGATATTCGTTCAAGGGGCCGACGTTGGTTTGCCCTTTGGCGATGTGGTCATCGGTGACCTTCTCAAAACCACCACTTTGGAGTCGCAGGACTGGGTGGTGGTGATCTTGGTTGCTTCCACGGTCTTGTTCATGGATGAATTCAGGAAAATCATGCGATTGGCGTTGACCAGAGCCGACACGGCGTAAACACCACCTTGAAACGTTCCGGGCTTGAGAAAATCGCATGGCGGCCGTCCGTGCTGAGCACAGGGCCGCCGGCGCGGACCAAGATTGGCACGACCGCTTCTTGTCCTCGCTTCATGCTGAATCATGGAGCAAGGGCTTGTCTACGGTGATCGAACAGTTGGCCTCAGGTGGTCGCTTGGACCTTGAGCATGGCTTGCTCCTGTACAACCATCCCGATTTACCGGAACTTGGTCGCCTCGCTCATCTGGCCAAAGAAGCACGGTTTGGCCGCCGGGCTTTCTTCAACCATAACGTCCACATCAATCCAACCAACGTGTGCGCCCTTGCTTGTCGCTTCTGTGCATTCCGTCGTTCAAAACGGCAGGATGATGCGTACGCCTTCTCTACAGAGGCTTACGTCGAGGATCTCGGACGTTACGCCGATCACGTCACAGAAGTCCACTCCGTTGGCGGATTGCACCCCGAGTGGGACGTGTCAACCTACGAGGCCATGTTCTCAGCCGCCAAAGCTGCCTATCCTCATGTGTCAATCAAAGCCTTGACCGCCGTGGAGGTGAAGCACCTTGCCCAACAATCCAACCTGTCCGTTCATGACACGTTGAAACGCCTGTTCGATGCTGGCCTTGACCAACTTCCAGGCGGTGGGGCTGAGATTCTTGACGACGAGGTTCGGGCCATCATTTGCAACGGCAAAGAAAGCAGCCAGGAATACCTCGACATCCACACCGCCGTCCACGAATTGGGGCATGTCAGCAACTGCACCATGCTTTTCGGCACGGTGGAAAGCCTCGAGCAGCGGGTCGTCCACATGCTGCGCTTGCGCGAGGTAGCCGATGCCACGGGTGGTTTCCAGTGCTTCGTGCCCTACCCCTTCCTTCCAGACCACACGCGCTTGCCTGAGGCACAACTGGCCACCGGGGCCGAAGTGTTGCGCACCATTGCGGTCTCGAGGCTCATGCTCGACACCATTCCGCACATCAAGGCCTACCGCATGAACGTTGGAGACGGCCTTGGTGAACTCGCGTTGCGGTTTGGTGCAGACGACATCGACGGCACCGTCCACAAGGAATCCATCATGCATCTTGCGGGCTCTACCGCTCCCTTGGATGCCGATCGACGTCGAATGGCCCGTCTGATTCAGGACGCTGGAGCGGAACCTTACGAGCGCAATTCTGACTACACATCTTTCACACGTTACGTCGCTCCGCCGATGCCAAAGCGACGTGGACTCACGATGGCCAGCGAATGAGGTGAATGTATGACCGCCACATGGACTCGGACGATTGGGCGTGTGGCCTTCATCAATTGCGATCCGTTGTTCACCGGCTTGGACGCGTCATGGTCCGTGCTTGCCGCTCCACCTTCTTGGCTCACAGGACACGTGCTGCGCAGGGACTGTGTCTTGGCACCCATCCCTGCCGCGGACTACGCACGTCATCACGAGGATTTGGTGCTCGTGCCCGACGTGGGCATCAGTTCAGCCGGTGAAGTCGGCAGCGTGCTTCTGTTCGGCGATGCGCCAATTGAGGAGATGAAAACCATCGCGATTCCTTCTGATTCTGCCTCTTCCGTGGCCCTTTTGCGATGGCTCGTGTCCCAATTCAATCATGACGTGACGTACGTTCAGATGGGCCCTGACCTCGATGGAATGTTGGACGTGGCCGACGGTGCGCTGATCATCGGCGACAGGGCGTTGGACGGTGCTGCGCTTCACCCCAACCTCGTTCAAATGGATTTGAGTCAGGCGTGGGTTGAACGAACCGGTTTGCCGATGGTGTTTGGCGTGTTCGTCGCTCGAGCCGACACACCGAAGGAACTCGTTGCCGAGGCTCATGCAGCGCTATTGAAGCGGCTGTTGGCGTTCGAGCGAGAACCTGCTGCCCGTCAAGCCGTGCTGGAGCGGGCCCATGCGCACACCGGATTGTCCATGGATCGTCTGGACCGTTATTTCGGCGAGGTCTTCAATCGTCTTGCTCCTGAAGATCATGTTGGACTCCACGCCTTCTTGGAGCGTGCATGCGGGTTGAGCCAATCACCACGTTGGGCGTGGGAAGCCGTCGCTCCGATGGCGTGAGAGGTGCCTTCTTGAAGGGCGGGTTGGACCCCGTCCCATGTGCGCAGACCTTCCCACGAACGAGGCCGGCGAAAAAATCGTCAGAATTGGCCATTCTCCTGACCCGGACGATGCGTTCATGTTCCACGCGCTGACGACCGGAGCTTTCCCCACGCCAGGTTACGTTTTCGTCCACGAATTGCAGGACATTGAAACGCTTAACCACAGGGCCATGAACAGTGAACTTGAGGTTTCGGCGGTCTCCATTCATGCCTTCCCTGACATCGCGGATCGTTACGCTCTGATGAACTGCGGCGCCTCAATGGGCGAGGGATATGGCCCAATGATCATCACGAAACCCGGTGTCACCGAAGAAGAAGCTCGCGCCTCGCCGATTGCGGTGCCCGGTCTGAAGACAAGCGCCTACCTTGGGCTGCGCTTGGCATGGGGCGACGTCCCCATCGAAGTGGTGCCCTTTGACGACATCATGCCCGGCGTCCTCGAGGGCCGATACCTCTCTGGTCTCATCATCCACGAAGGACAATTGACCTACAAAGACCACGACCTACAGGTCCTCATCGACCTCGGCATCTGGTGGAATGAGCGGACAGGAGGCTGGCCCATGCCTTTGGGCGGCAACGTCGTTCGCCGGGACCTTGGACAACAAGTCATGGAAGACATCACGCTGTACACCAAGATGTCCATCGAACACGCCATTCAATCTCCCGAAGCTGCCCTTGAATTCGCCAAGGCTTGGGGCCGTGGCATCGACGACGACACAAACGAGGCTTTCGTTGGCATGTACGTGAACGACCGAACGATCGATTACCGTCAAGAAGGACGGGATTCCATCCGCCGTTTCCTCAAGGAAGGGATCGAGGCTGGCATGGTTGACGCTTCATTCGACGTGGACGGTATGTCCTTCATCGGAGCATCGGAGGCGTGACTTTGCCCTCGTCCACGCCCGAAGTCAGCGACTACGGGTCCGTGGATCCCGCCCCACCAGCGACGCGCGGTTCTTCATCCGACCATCGTGGCGTGCTCCTCGATGAAAATGCACGGATGTTTGAGCGGATGCGGGCCGTCTTTGCTCTGCGAAACGACGGGTCTGACGGAGCCGTCGATGCCCTGTGCAGCGCCTTTTCCTCCTCGAGCGCTTTGCTTCGGCATGAATTGGCCTATGTCCTGGGCCAGATGCAAAATGCGCGCGCGCTGCCAACGCTCTGGGAGCGGTTGGAAGACGAAAAGGAACACGTGATGGTGCGCCACGAAGCCGCGGAAGCGATGGGTGCCATTGGAGATGGCCGATCACGGGCGGTCTTGGAACGCTTCCTTGACCATCCTGCTGCTGAAATCTCGGAATCGTGCGAAGTCGCGCTTGATTTGCTGGATTGGTGCGAACGCGCCGAATGGAACAAGGAGTGAGCGAAGCCTCAAAACCCGAGCCTTCCACCCCAAAGCGAGGACTCCCTATGCCCCACGACCACATCCGGCTGGCTCAGGCCCCCAACGGTGAGATTGGACCTCGTTGCAGCATGTGCAACAAGCGGATGACCTTCGGCGCTGCCATGGTCCTCAACAACAACTACGTGTGTTGGACATGCTATGTTGAGGCCACTGGAGCAGACACCTCCACCGCCGTCGGTGAGACCGTCGAGCGCTTCTATGCCCGTTGAGGCATGGGTTCAAGCGGTGTCGTCATCGACGACCTACAATGGACGGTTGGGCGCGCGTCGCACATCGATTCAGCGGCTACTACCGTAGCGCTGAGTTCTGGCAACCTCCACGTTTGTCACGAAGGGAATGGATGTTCATCCCCTTTGGCGAAGGTGCCCCGCTGAGGCATCAGTCCTTCTCCAGCATGGAAGACGTTCGCTCCTTTCTGCTTCAACGACCCACGCATTCTTGCTTTTATTCAACCGCGTACTGGAAACGCCCCTTTGAGGCGAAAATGGCGGACAAGTCGTGGCTTGGCGCCGACCTGATCTTTGACCTCGACGGTGACCACCTCCCCGGTGTGTCGGACCGGGATTTCCCAGGTATGCTTGCGCTCATCCAAGAACAAGCGTGGACCCTTTGGTCGGAGTTTCTTGAACCAGAATTCGGCTTCACAGAAGACCACCTCCATGTGACCTTCTCTGGCCATCGAGGGTTCCACCTTCACTACAGAGATCCGGCCTTGGTTCACTTGGACTCAGACGCTCGCCGTGAACTGGTCGCCCACATACGTGGTGAAGGCGTCGACGTTGCTGGCCGGTTCGGGATGTACAAAGACACCAACGCCCAAGGCTGGAGCCGCCGTGTTCGAGAAGGCGTCGCTTCAACCGTGGCCACCCTGCAAGGCATCACCACTGGCGAGACCACGAAAGAGGACATCAAACGCCTCCACGACGGCGTTCAGAGGCGCCGAGCACACGAAGGACGAACGGCAGGGCCACATTCGATTGCAGCGATTCGTAAATTGGCTGAGACCTTGTCCGATCCACGTCGCGCTGAACGTCTTCTTGAAGGAAATTTCAACGTCTTGAAAGACGGACCCAAGATCCTCTTTGCTGACTTGGTGGCCACGGACGCCTCCATTGTTTTGGGTGCAGCGGGTGAAACGGATGAAGTCGTGACCATCGATACCAGGCGACAAATTCGTTGGCCAACGAGCTTGCATGGAAAATGCGGACTACGCGTTTCCACGTTGCCGTTGTCACGGCTGAATCCTGAACGCCCGGGCGCATACGATGCCCTGACTGAGGCCGTCGTGTTTGGTACGGACGTTGATCGGCGCATGGAAATGACCGTCGATGATGCCGTCTTCGGGTTGCATGGCCGCAACATCGAGGCTTCAACAGGGGACGTCGTGGACGTTACTGAAGCCGAAGAGGTCTTTCTTTCGTTGAAGGGCTGGGCAAGAAAGGTGGCCTGAAGGTTGACCATTCAAGCGCCCTTTGCTGAGGAACCTTGAAGGGGCACAGTGCGACGACAGGGTGGGGTTCACCATGGGTCGTCGACGACGCAAGGCTGCTAAAGCAGAGGCTCCTGCCGCACCTCCGTTGCCGGACCTTCCACCCCTGCCGGCTCCCGGCATGCCCTCACAGGCTCCTCTGCCTGCGCCTCCTGCGTTGCCTGAACTTCCCGCAGCGCCCGCGCCTGCTGCGCTTCCTGACCCCCCGGCCCCCTTCCCACCTGCTGATGCCCCTGAAGCGCCAGCAGCACCAGCAACGGAATCAGATGCGTACTCCGAGATGTGGGCCAAGCGCACTGAGAAGCCGTTGCAGCAGGTCTACGGCCACATTGATCGTTTGACCAGCAAAGAAGCGGGGTCCCTGTTGGACCGCTATGCGGACCGCTTTGGACACGAGCTCGATCGCGAGATCATCGTGCTACGCAAGCAAATGCACGATGACCGCCTGGCCGAAGTTCGTGATGCCCCCACCGTCGAATTGCTGGACGCAGAAATGGTCGCCGATTCCCCACAGGTTGACCGTCTAACCGTCGTTGAGAACCGCCTCCGGGAACTGAAACCCCAGTACGAGGCGGCCAAGGCCTCTGGCGACGCAGCCACCCTCGATACCCTTCGTCCAGAATTGCGGACGCTTATGGAAGAGCGCCGTACGCTCCGTGGAACGCCCGCGGCAGCCGTGGCAGCACCTGTCGCGGTCCCCGTGGCCGCCCCAGTAGCCGGAGATGAATTCCCAGACTTTGTCAACATCGTCGACCATCTCCTCGGAACCGATTTGCCCGAGGCATCCGTGAATGCCTTCCTTGAAAGCCCTGACTTTGGGCTCTATGAACGCGTGGGCCGCAATCCAAGTGGAGCCAACCACGATGACCGATCCGCTTTCTTTGCCATGGTCGACGTCTTGCTCGGCGACATGCCAGATGATGCAATCAACGCGTTTGTTGGAGGACCCAACTTCGCACTTTACAGCCGCATTGGCGAAACATACAGTTGAGCGTGATCACATGGGACTGCTAGACAAGGCCAACTCAAGCACCACGAATGCCCCCGCGCCAGCGGCCACAACAGCCGTGCCAGTCGCAGCAACAGCCGTGCCGGTCGCAGCCGCTGTTCCAACCGCACAAGCCGTCGCGCAGCCAGTGGCGCAACCTGCCAAGGCTGCCAAGGCTGCCAAGGCCAAGAAGCCGAAGAAGCCCAAAGCACGGCCAAAGGGCCTTCCCAGCGAATTTGAAATCGCGCCTGGAACGGCTCGATTCATTGGCTCTCTCTCGAATTTCATCATCAACTACGGCCTCCTCATCGGTGCGGCCTTTGTGGTGGTTTTCGTGAATTCAACGGTTGCGAACTCCGCCTCGATCCTCGGCGCCATGGCGCTGTACGTGCTCAACGTGTTCATCATCCCCGTTCGATTTGGACGGAACGTGGGACAATTCGTGTCACGCACCAAGTACATCAACGCCTCCGGCAACCCTCCCATCAAAATCCATGCCGTGCTGAACAGCATGGTTGGATTCATGTTCCTCGTAGGTGGATGTTTGGTCATGTTCAACATGAGCGAACTCGGCCAGGGCGGGGAAACGAACGGCATCATCCGGTTTGCCGTTGGTGTGCTCATGATGTCATTGCTCATCATTGACCGCCAATTCAAGCGTTCGAGTGACCTCAATCAGGGCATGTTTGACCGTGCTTTTGCAGCCTACCTCGTCAAGCATTCACCGGTTGCTGCCGAAGGAGGCGCCGGTTGGGGCGCTCGTCTTGAAAACATGGGTGACTGGGGTGACCGATTGGCCCAGCGACAAGTCGAACGTCAGGAGAAAGCTGCAGCAAAGGCAGCAGCAAAGGCGGCAGAAGCAGCGGCTAAAGCCACAGAAGAAACCACTGGCGAGGACGACTCAGAAGGCGCTGAAGACTCAGACAACGATGCCTGAGATATGTTGACCAAACGCTTGGTTGACAGGATCCTTCAGGGACCTCCCCGATCAACAGATCCTCTGGTCGATGACGACTGGCCCTCTGTGGTTCTGGATGGGCCACATGGTCCGTACCGAGTGTACCTCCGCCAACATGATTCATCCGCCCCCTTGGTGGTGGCCGTCCATGGCTGGACATCGGGTACAGCGCATGCGCGGAACAGAACTGCACATCTCTATGATGCTGGCTTCAACGTGGTCCTGCTCGAGATGTTGAGTCATGGCACGTCAAACTATGACGGCCATTTCACAGCACAATGCATTGTGGATTGCCTCGATCATCTCATCGACCATCTCGAGTCCGAACTTCTCGGTTTCACGTTGGAACACGACATCATCCTTCACGGACATTCTCTTGGCGCCTATGTCGTGATCAGGTCTGCGAGTGGCCGACATCGACGTCGATTCCGAGCCTTGCTGCTCGAGTCGCCCATGACGTGTTACAGCCCGATTCTGGAGGAACATCTGCGCGTTCCACCGCTCCTAAGGAAGTACGTCGTACGCCGATTGATGGCCAAATGGAATTCGATGCATCCTGATCTTGCGATTGACGAACTGTCCGAAGTCGACGTTCCAGTTTGGGGATGCCCATCGGTTCCAACCTTTGTGATGCAAGCAGATCCGGACACTCGTCTGGGTTCGAAACACCTCGAAGCATTGGTGGAATCTGTTCCTGATTCGCTCATGACCATCTGGCGTTCAACGACGCTAAGACACAGTGGGACCTCTCGGCACGAAGAGCGAGACCTCGCATTGATGGCGTGGCTGAAGGAGTTGGACTTCATTCCTCGCTGCTGAGAGCAGCCTGTTCTCGGGCATATTCCCGCATGTCCTCGACTTCGTCGAGTTCGTCAACGATCTCTTCTCCGATGAGGGTTTCAAACACGTCTTCCAACGTCACAGCTCCTTCCGTACCGCCAAATTCGTTGGTCACCAAGGCAAAGTGTTGCTTGCTTTCGAGAAACAAATCCAACGCCTCTTCCACGCTCTGTTCCATGCGGATGCGCGTCACGGGTTGCATCAGGTCCTGCATGGTTGCGTCGTGTTCGTCGTTGGACGATGCACGAAGAATGCGGGATCGTAGGACAAGGCCCAACACGTCGTCTGAACCTGAGCCCAGGACCGGCATGCGAGAAAAGCGAAGCACGGGCATGGATTCGGTGACTTCCATCACGGTCGAATCAGATTGCACAGTTTGCATGACCGTTCTCGGAGTCATCACGTCTTGCACGGAGATGTCCCGCAAGCGGAGCAGGTTGTGAATGATGGCTTCTTCGTCTTGATTGAGCACGCCTCGCTCTTCGCCAAGGTCGGCCAAAGCGGCCACGTCATCCCTGGAGACAAGGTTGAGTTCACCTTTGGGAAGAACACGTTTCAGAATTTGAATGGGAACAATCAAGATCGTCATGGACCAAACGACGACCCTAAGCAAGGAACCGCAAGGCCGAGCCAATTGTTTCCAATAGGCTGCACCGATGGTTTTTGGTACAATTTCCGACAGAAGCAGCATGGCCAACGTGAGGAGAATGGAAGCCAGCGTCAATGCACCGTCGCCGTAGATCAACTGCACTTGTGAACCCACACCCGCCGCACCCATGGTGTGTGAAATGGTGTTCAGCGTGAGAATTGCGGTCAGTGGCCCAACGGCGTCGTCTTCCTTGAGCGCCGCCCACAGTTCGCCGGCTTTGTTGCCGTTGTTTTTCTGCACGGCGACCCAGGTCTGGGTGACGGAGAGAACGACGGCTTCAAGGATCGAACATAGAAAGGATATCCCGAGGGCCAAGACGACGTAGAAGGTCAGAAGGCGAACATCTCCGCTTCCCGTTGCGTTGATGGCGGGTCCGGCCGCCGCGAGTGCTTCGAGGACCATGTGGTGGTAAGCCCCTGTCAGAGACACCCCTAGCACAGGTTCGATGCTCATCAAGATGACGGAGCCTGCAGAGGTGAAGAAGGCCTAAGTGATGTAGCCAAGAGCCGCGGACGGATGTCTACCTCCGACCACGTCCTCATTTGCGTGGCATGGCCGTACGCCAACGGCCCGCTGCACCTTGGGCACGTTGCCGGTTGCTACCTGCCGCCAGACATCCAATACCGGTACGAGCGTGCCAAAGGACGGCGCGTGCTCATGGTTTCCGGTTCAGATGAACATGGAACGCCCATCACCGTGACCGCGGAACAGGAAGGCATTTCTCCTCAAGACGTGGTTGACAGATTCCACGCCATCAATTCACGGGCTTTGCATGATCTGGGCTGTGCTTGGTCCAACCACGTTGACGTTCGGGGTGTGGAATTTGGTGGAGCCCTCTTCAACAGAACCAGCGATCCGAAGCACGCTGAACGTGTGCGAAACAACGTGCTTGGTTTGGACAATGCGGGTTTGTTTGAGCGCCGGACCACGCAACAATTCTTCGAAGTCAACGAAGAAGGTGGGCGATTTTTGCCGGACCGCTACGTCGAGGGTACGTGCCCAACATGCGGTGCAGAAGACGCCAGGGGAGACCAATGCGACACATGTGGTGCCACCTACGAATCCGTCGAATTGACCAACCCACGTTCTAAGATGAATCCTGAACGCTCCATCGAGGTTCGAGACACGGAGCATTTGTTCTACCGCCTCGACGAATTCCAGTCTTTGTTGGAAAGCTTCGCCGAATCGTCTTCTCCTCATTGGAAATCCAACGTTCGCGCGATGACCAAACAATGGTTGGACATGGGCTTGCGCCCTCGTGCTGTAACGCGTGATCTTGAATGGGGCATCTCCGTCCCGTTCGACGATGCATCTTGGGATGGAAAATGCGTCTATGTGTGGTTCGAAGCCGTTCAGGGTTACCTCACGTGTGCTCAAATTTGGGCCGAGGGACATGGCCAGGCTCATCCGATGGGCGACGATGCATGGAAAGCATGGTGGTGCATCGACGACCAAGGCCGCAGCCCTCGCCATCTCTACTTCCTCGGGAAGGACAACATTCCATTCCACACGGTCATCTGGCCTGCCATCGTTCTTGGCCTGAACATGACGGCCAACGGAACATCACAACCATCGTTGCCTGGACCGGGTGAATTGGCTCTCCCGCATGATTTGCCGGCCATGGAATACCTGATGCTCAGCGGAGGTCAGTTCTCCAAATCACGGAAGCATGCTGTTTGGCTGCCTTCCTTCTTGGAGCACCACGACCCAGACACGCTCCGCTACTACCTCTCCATCAACATGCCAGAAAATCATGATACGGACTTCACGTGGCAAGATTTTGTCGAGAAGATCAATTCCGAGTTGATTGCGGCCTTCGGTAACTTTGCCCACCGCGTGCTGACCTTGACGGTGAAGTTGAGGCAAGCAGGGCTGGGTGAATTGTCCGATTGGGACCGCCCAGAGGCGTGGTCAGAAGACGTGCAAGCGTGGCATGCACAGCACGATGCCGTCGGCAACTCGTTGGATCGTCACCGATTCAAGGAAGCCTTGCGTGGGGTCATGAACGTCGCACAGCAAGGAAACGGTGTTGTTCAGCGCGCAGCACCATGGGTGGCGCTCAAACCAGATGCGACACAGGACGTGCGAGTGGAAGCCTTTGCAGGACTGGCTTTGGCTGCTCGAATGTTGCGTGGCATCGCCATCACCATCCAACCGTTCTTGCCAAAGGCAGCACAACGCTTGTGGTCCATGCAAGGCCTCGAAGGCGAGGTCAGTGAGGTGCTTTGGGACGAAGCCATCTCGATGAACGCTCCAATTGCTCCATCGACGGATGCCCCTACACCGCTCTTTGAACGCCTTGACCTCGAGGCCATTCTAGCACGGGAAGGGGACGTTGCCGATGGCCAATCGGAGAGCTCCGCCCCGAGCGTCAGTGGCGTCAAAGGAAGTCGGCGAGCAAAGAAAAAGGAGACGAAGAACATGGAACGAGAAGGCATCAGCACGATTGAATTCGATCAATTCATGGCCGTAGAATTGCGCGTGGCCACCGTGACTTCGGTGGAAGAACACCCCAATGCAGACCGCCTTTGGGTCGTCACGTTGGACGACGGAAGCGAAACAGGCAGGACCATCTGTGCAGGTTTGCGTGACATCTACACCGCAGAGGAACTTGACGGGCTTCAGGTCATTGTGGTGGCGAATTTGGCACCACGGAAGCTACGTGGCGTCATGAGCGAGGGCATGATGCTTGCAGCAGACGACGAGGAGGGATGCGTCCGCCTTCTGACCGTCGCTGACGCCATCAAGAACGGTTCACGCGTTCGCTGATCATAGGCGTCCACGTACAGCGTCCATGCATTTCCGTCCAAGAAGACGGATGTTGTCTTCCATCGCTGGAAGTGCTTGACGCATCTCAACGCCCATGCTTTCCGGAAGGGAATTCAAGTTGATGATGACGTTGAACACCGCGCCCTTCGCAGCAGCGGTGGCCATCAAAGAGGCGACGCCTGCATCGCTCGCTGCGTTGCTGTTTCCTCGTTCCGCCATGGCCAGCACGTGAGGCAGCAAGGCACAGGCATGTTCCGCGGTTTCGAAAGG
The DNA here is from genome assembly GCA_002496845.1 of Euryarchaeota archaeon UBA495. Taxonomy (GTDB): domain Archaea; phylum Thermoplasmatota; class Poseidoniia; order Poseidoniales; family Poseidoniaceae; genus MGIIa-L3. The sequence continues at coordinate 8,584 of DALQ01000094.1, read as the reverse complement.
AACCTCGGCCGCCCCCAAGGTTGCGGCGCGAATGGCCTGGCGCCGAACTTCCTTTTCCTCATCGCTGCTCTTTGGAAGTTTGAAGGCATCAACCACCGCATCAAAGGCGGCTGCATCTGCGTCCGCGAGATGCGAAGCACGCGGCATGACCGTCGCCGCGGCAGCGAGCGCTGCTGACGCTTCAGCATGCGCATCTGCCCAACGGTCGGAGGAAAGCGTCAGTTCGGCCACCATGCTCACCAACGCAGCGGCTTGACCGAGGGCCACAGCAGCCACGGTCCCTCCGCCGGGAGTCGGGTCAGATGACTTGATTGCGTTCTCAAAGTCCTCCAACGTCGTCTTCGCCCACGTCATGCCATGGCCTCCTTGATGGCCCATTCAATGATCCTCGAAGATGCATCGAATGGCCCAAATGCATCCAATCCTAAGCCCACGACGGCCGCAGCAACAAGTGCGGCGTCATCACTGGACTCAGGTGCATACCACCTTCCTGCCTCCAGCATGCATTCCAACGGGACGAGGCCAACAAGTTCGCTTCCCGTGACCTCCAAACCATGGTCTGCTGCCAAACTTTTCACGGTTTCAAAGGCGTGCAATAGGCCGCACTCCTCTGCGTTGGTGAGGTTCATGCTGACTTGAGAAATGCCGTGTTGTTCAAGCACAACGCCCATGCCTTGCACGCTTGGAATCATTCCTGATGTGCGCAGTTTGCGGTCGCCTTCCCTGGCAATGATGCGACCACTGCCTCGTACAATGGTGCCAATCTGCTTGGCCACGACAGCATCAGGCTCGGGTACGTTGACGTTGTAGGCGATGAGGACGGGGCGTGCCCCATACGTGCAGCCACCGCTCCTTGCTGCTTCTTGGGTCCACGTCCTTGGGCCATAATCTGGGTGCCTGGTACCGTCATGGCTGGTTGCTGCTCCATCGGTCAGACGTGCTTCCAACCCCTCGTATTCACCGCGCCGAAGGCTGGACAGTTTTGTACGACTGGGCGACGATGCACTCGCACCATACAGGTAGACGGGAGCCCCTGTTCGTTCGGCCACGTTTGATCCAACCTTCGCGGCCAACGTCGCGCATGCTTCCATGTCGATGCCTTGGATGGGGATGAATGGGCAGACGTCCACGACGCCAAGACGAGGATGCTCACCGCTGTGGTTCCTCATGTCAATGCGATGAATCGCCTCAACGCTGAGTTCTGTGGCCGCGCGTGCGACCGCTTCTGGGTCCCCGGCCAACGTGATCACGGTGCGGTTGTAGTCTGCATCTGGTTCAACGCTAAGGATGGAACACCCGTCTATGCGTGCAGCATCAACAATCGAACCAATGAGGTCTGTGTCACGGCCTTCTGAAATGTTCGGCACACACTCAACGATGGCGTTCATGCCGTGCCGTTCACACGCAGCCGTCCTTGAACGTTGGCCGTATCACGCATAGAGGCGTGTGGGGTCTTGACGCGAACCTGCGTGGGCACGCTTCTCTGAGATTTTGGCGACGGCGTCCTTGAGATCGCTTTGCCGAATTTGGTTACGCTGATCCCGAATCGCAATCATGCCGGCTTCGATGCAGGTTGCGGCCAGTTCTGCTCCAGAGAATCCCTTTGTTGCACCAACAATGGCTGCGACGTCAACACGGCGGGTGGCCATGGAAGAAAGGTGCAAATCGAGGATGGCTTTGCGTCCTTCGTCCTTTGGCAGGCCGATCTCTATCACCCGGTCAAAGCGACCGGGGCGGAGAAGTGCATCATCCAAGATGTCTGGCCTGTTGGTGGCTGCGATGATTTTGACGTCGTCGAGTCGATCGAATCCGTCCAATTCTGCCAACAATTGCATCAATGTGCGCTGAACTTCTCGGTCGCCGCTGGTGGAACCGTCGAGGCGCTTGGCGCCAATCGCGTCAATTTCATCGAGGAAAATGATGCTGGGCGCCTTTTCTTTGGCCAATGCAAAGAGTTCCCGAACAAGCCTTCCGCCTTCGCCGATGTACTTCTGAGCCAACTCGCTGCCCACCATTCGAATGAAGGTGGCTTCCGTGGAATTGGCCACGGCCTTTGCGAGCAGGGTCTTTCCACATCCAGGTGGTCCGACCAGCAGCACACCCTTCGGGGGGGTGACACCGACTTTGGTGAACAGGGCCGGGTTCTTCAGAGGAAGTTCAACGGCTTCCTTGACCAGCGTGATTTCTTCTTCAAGACCGGCCACATCGGCGTAGGAGATGTTGGGGGCTTCGATCATCTCTGCTCCGCTGACCATGGGGTCCCATGCATCATGCAAGAGTTCGATGATGGCTAAGCTGTCCTGATTCATGGCCACCCTTGCGCCGGGGCGTAGTTTGTCGGTAGGGAGCCGTTCGTTGACCGCGACCTGAAACACCGTTCCGTTGGAGGACTTGACGATGGCCGTACGTGGACCGAGCATGTCTTGCAGTGTCCCGATGATCATCGGCGGACTCTTCAGATGGGCGATCTCATCTTCGAGACGTGTGGCTTTCTTGCGCAAGGAGCGAACTTCTCCGTCCAACGCGTGCCTCGCTTGATTGAGGTCCTTGGCTTGTTCTTGCAAACGTCGGATGTTGCGTTCCATTTCGACGAGTTCATCCGTCTTCATGACGTCTCCACGTGGCCCAGCCTCCACTTCGGACATGTATGCAGGTTCGGCCCACGGTATAAAAATCCGAATTGTGAAGCCGGAAGCCGTAAGGCCCCCCTTTGCATGGAAAGGCTATGGGAGAGTGCGAGGTTTGCGGGGCGATGAACGTCGGAACGCGCATGGTTCCGATGGGCAGAACCACGGTTTCAGCGTGCCACCGATGCGCTGAGAGGCTCGGGGCTGGTGACGGCCAAGTGGCGCCTGGTCTTGCCCAAGCAGCGCGACGAAGTGCTCCATCCAAACCGAGCACCAATCGCGGTCTCATGCGACGAACGGAACGGGTGTTGGCCCAAGACTTTGGTCAACGAATCAGAAAAGCACGTGCGGGCAAAGGATGGAGCCAAGAGGAACTTGCCCGAAAAATGTCTGAAAAGGTCAACGTGGTCAAGTCCAGTGAATCCGGTCGCCGCCCCACCGATGCAGTGATTTCGAAATTTGAACGCGTCCTAAGCGTCGTGCTCATGGAAGAGTACACACCCGAAGAACACCGCCAAGTCGGCGGCGGCGGTGGCGGTGGCTTCACGCTCGGTGATTACCTGAACGGGGCTCGGTGAGCACGTGAAACCGGTCGCCGTTCACGCGATCTGGTTGGCCCAAGACGACCCGAAAAAGAACACAGCAGTACGCGCTTCGAAGAGAGGTGACGTTGTTTTGCACAAGGATTTGCGCCGAGTTCCCCGAAGGGGTGTCTTGCTCGATCCTCTTTGTGGGAAGGTGTTCGGCCCTGAGGACCATCACCTGCTCACAGACGGATCCCTCGTTGCGCTTGATTGCAGCTGGGCTCAAATCGATGATTCCGTCGCGTCCATCGACCGTCGCACACGCCTTCAGCATCGGATGTTGCCCCTGCTGCTTGCGGCCAATCCCGTCAATTGGGGGAAACCAGGCCGTCTTTCGACCGTCGAAGCGTTGGCCGCAACCCTCGTCTTGGCGGGTCGTTACGAACAAGCGGAACAGGTCTTGGGGTGCGTGCGGTGGGGAATCCGATTTTTGGAACTCAACGCCGAGCCGTTGAAGGCCTACGCAGAAGCCGGTTCTTCCAACGAATTGGTGAGCCTCCAATTCGAGTTTTTTGACATTTACACGGAGTCGTCCACGTGAATCCAACCGAACGACGCCCCATCCTCCGTCAACAAGACGGGGCATTCCTTCCTTCCGTCGACGATTTTGCCGAGGAAGTGCACGTCACGCTCACGACCGAGGCAGGCCATCGAGTCAGCGTCCTGGCGACACCGCAGGACCTCGACACGTTCGCCCTTGGCCATGCCACAACAGAGGGATGGTGGGACGGTTCAGGCAAGCCGCCATCAGCGGTGCATGGAACGGACGAATTTGGACACACGATCCATCTTCACGACGGAACGGGTTGGGGACCTGTCAAGGAATCTCGGTTCATTCTCCCGTCCTGTGGTGGCTGCGGTGAGCAACTATCGGCACCTCCCCCCGGCCATCGCTTCAGCGGCGGTTTACCCGTACCGCCATCGGTGATCGTTGACGGCTTGCACTCCATGAAGGAACACCAAGCCTTGTTTCGCGCAACCGGTGGTGTCCATGCCGCGGCCTTGTTCGCAGGCCATGGAGATCTTGTGGTCCGTGAAGACATTGGCCGCCACACGGCGTTGGACAAAGCCGTAGGGGCGTGGTTGCTCGCTGAGATGGATGAACCTCCGACCACCCTGTTGCTGTCCGGCCGATGCGGTTGGGACCTGATGGCCAAAGTCGTCCGTTTGGGGCTGAAGCAAGTTGCTTGCGTGGGAGCCATGTCCAACCAAGCCGCCATGCTTGCACGTGATCACGGGATCCTTGTGATGGGCTTCGCCACCAAAACCAACCCTCAATTTGTGGGCCCATGGTCAGATGTGCCCACAAAGGCTTGAATCCAAGGGTGTGAGGGACGCATCATGCAGGGCCAACCCGGGAGGACTCCCGAAGATGATGCCCCGTTGCGTGTTTCTTCACCGAAAACGCGTGCTGCTGGCCTTCCTGCTGTTGCCTCCAGTTTCAAGCATGGTGTACGGCGCATGGGTGTTCGACGCACGTGGAAGACCTTGAGGACCGTCAACCAACAGGAAGGATTCGACTGTCCAGGTTGCGCATGGCCGGACCCAGAACATCGATCAGGATTCGAATTTTGTGAAAACGGTGCCAAGGCCGTGGCTGAGGAAGCCATGTCGGCTCGGTTCACTCCCGAGGTCTTCGCCTCCAAAAGCATTGATGAATGGGCATCGATGAGCGATTACGAACTTGGGGGTCTCGGTAGGTTCACCCACCCTGTGGTTCGCAAAGCTGGTGAAGACCACTTCATGAGCATTGCTTGGGACGATGCATTGGACATGGTCAGCCAACGGTTGATGGGGTTGAACGATGCGAATCGAGCGGTGTTCTACACCTCTGGACGAACGAGCAACGAGGCTGCGTTCCTTTACCAATTGATGGTGCGTCAATTGGGCACCAACAACCTCCCTGATTGTTCCAACATGTGCCATGAATCGAGCGGAAAGGCCCTCGGCTCAACCATTGGGATCGGCAAGGGAACCGTCCGATTGTCGGACTTTCCGGAGGCCGATGTCATCGTCGTCATCGGCCAAAACCCTGGGACAAATCATCCTCGCATGCTGACATCGATCCGCGATGCAAAGCGTGCAGGCGCCCGAATTTTGCACGTAAATCCGCTACCTGAGGCGGGATTGGAACGCTTCAAACATCCGCAGGACTACATGCGCATGGACCTCTTCGACGATCAACTCGCCGACCTTCATCTCCCGGTGCGCATCGGTTCCGATGCCGCCCTCTTGCAAGCCTTGCAGCACCTTGCCATCGCCGATGGTGCTGTTGACCAAACATTCCTCGATGAATCTACGAACGGCTTCGATGACTTTGCTGAAGCCCGACAGGACGTGGATTGGTCGAGGATTGAGTCGGACACAGGTTTGGATCGAGCGCTCATCAAAGAAGCGGCGTCCATGCTGAACGAAAGCAAGGCCACCATCGCGTGTTGGGCCATGGGATTGACGCAACACAGGAACGGCGTTGCTGTCATTCAGGAAGTCGTGAACCTCCTCCTGCTCGGTGGCCACGTGGGTCGTGCTGGTGCAGGGTTTTGTCCTGTCCGCGGCCATTCAAACGTGCAAGGCGACCGAACGGTTGGGATTTGGGAAGCGCCGAGTGAGGCCTTCCTCGATGCCATGCAAAAGGGCACGGGCGTAGAGATGCCTCGTCACCATGGATACGACGTCGTCAACGCCATTCGTGGCATGGAGCGCGGCGACGTCGACGTGTTGATGGCCATGGGTGGCAACCTTGTGTCGGCCGCCCCGGACACCGACCGAACCGCGGCTGCCATTGGGAACGTCGGCTTGGTCGTCCACGTGTCAACCAAGCCCAACCGCTCACACATGATTCCAACACAAGGCGACGTCCTCGTGTTGCCCTGCCTCGGACGGACCGAGTTGGACCTCCAAAATGGCGTGGAGCAGTTCGTCACTGTTGAGAATTCCATGGGCATTGTGCACCGATCACAAGGACGCTTGCCCCCAGCGTCGAAGGAACTCAAGTCGGAACCTTGGATTGTGGCAGAGCTAGCGGCCCGCACCTTCGGCGTGAATCAAGTGCCTTGGAACGAATTGACGCAAGACTACGACGCCATCCGTTCGATGATTGAGGCTTCAATACCTGGTTTTGACGACTACAACACCCGCGTTCGGGCACCGAACGGGTTTGAACTTCCCAACCCGCCTCGCGACGCTGCTCAATTCAACACACCCAGTGGGCGGGCTGGTTTCTCGCTCCATGACCTACCGCATCTCGAACCACAACACGGTGGAACGCACATCATGATGACCCTTCGATCACATGACCAATACAACACGACCATTTACGGCCTCGCTGATCGTTATCGTGGCGTGAAAGGCAACCGACGTGTGGTGTTCATGAACGCCTCAGAAATGGCAGAACGGGGCTGGAAAACCGGCCATCGTGTCGATCTTCTGAGCCATTGGACCGACGGCGAGCGACGCTCCGAAGGATGGTTGCTTATTCCGTACGCCATTCCACGAGGAAATTTGGCCAGTTACTTTCCAGAGGCGAATGTTCTGATTCCACTGGATTCCACGGCTGCTGTGTCAAACACGCCAACCAGCAAGTGGATCGAAATCAGCTTTGTTGGTTCACAGGCCGCTGATGACGGCGAAGAGTGAACTTCATTCCGCTGCTGCTGCACAACGCTCGTGCAAGCACTTTGGAGGATCAAACAGGAGTCGCTCGTCAAGGTCTACCGTGTCAAGTTGCAATGTGCTCCCTTCTCCCTCCGACACCGTGACGATGGTCGAGGTGGAGGCGGGAAGATAATCCATCCCGGTTGAGGTGAGGCTCAATCGAAGGGTATGCCCCATGGGCACTTTGGCATCCAGTGGCATGAACTCCATCAAAGCCGTGATGGTCTCGAATGGAGCCACCCATGTTTGGAGGTCGTCCCCGCCTTCGTGGTACCGCAGATCCATGATGGCGTGGCCGACGTGGATGCACGTGCTTCCGTCGCACGATTCCAGAAGTGCATACAATTGGCCCCCGACGGTGGCCGTTTGGACCTCGACGTGCAAGCGTGGTGTTCCAACAATTTGGATGTCCTCTGTTAGTGGTTCTGAGGCCCATGTAGGACCGGTTGTGGTGTCTGGAAGCACGGTCAACCCACCTTCTGCCAAAGACAGTTCTGATCCTAGTTCGAAGACCAGCTCGTCCACGTCCGTCGGAGGATAGCGGTCTTCCAAACGCCATTGCCCAAGGTTGGATTGGACTTCGATCCATTGGCCCGGTTGATTTCCTATGTCCTTCAGGTAGTAGTCGAACCATTCGTGAAGGTCTTGCATCCAATCATACCGCACCATCTCTGGGAAGGCCTCTCCGCCCCAGCCGCCAAGTTCACTCCTGTCATCCAGTTGCACCGGACGGTCTGGATAATCATGGTCCCATTGACCAAACAGACCCCGTGCCTCGATGTTGGCATCGATCAACCTGTTCATGGTGGGGACGGCCATGTGTGGATCGACGTTCCAATCATGCATCCCTTGAATCAGGTAGACGCTGCCCTTGTAATTCTCAATCACACGGTCGAGGAAATACCGTTCAGCCCAGTAGTCTCCAAACAATTCAGAACCAAACATCCAGGCCGAAACGCCGGTGCCAGGGCCGATGAGGTAATCGGGACAGATGTTCTGGTAGTCTTCCTCATCGCCGTCTATGCCGTACGATCCGTAGACGCCGTTGTGCATGATGGGGGCCCTTGCCTCCGCAGAACCGTTTCTCCACATGAGTTCCTTGACGCCAATCAAACCAGAGATTGGGACGATGGTCTTCAGCGCTTCATTGCCGTACATGGCCGCTTGCCAAGGCGTGCTGCCGTCGTACGATTTCCCGATCATGGCCACGGCGCCGTTGGACCAATTTTGTGCACCAAGCCACGTCACGGCTGCATTGACGCCTTCCTGTTCAGCGAATCCCATGAGGTCCATGCAGTGGTTGGACCGTCCGGTTCCTGTGACGGACACCTGAGCAAAAGCGTAGCCATGCGGCAGGAGTTGATCGACAATCATCTGTCCAAGCCACGAACCTGGAACTTCGATGGTCGGCGTTTCGACGCTTGGTTCTTGGAAATAGGGACCAAATTCTGCAATGACGGGGACTTGAACACCTTCAGGTACATCTGGTCGCCAATACGCGAGTGAGATGACAGGTCCTGTTGCAGCGGCCCCTCCTTCACTCAACGGCAGTTCGTATTCCACGAAGACGTGCGTTGAGTTCCACTCATTCTGGGTTGCCAGCGGCTCGTATGGCCCGGGCTCGAGCACACTCCCGAAATCAGAGGTGACATCGTAGGGGAGGCCTGCGCGTTCCCACACCGGCACACGAAGATTTGAGGCGGATGTGCCGTCGTTGTT
>DALQ01000008.1 GCA_002496845.1 Euryarchaeota archaeon UBA495 | reverse complement strand
GTGTCCTATGAGTCCGACGCGCCACCAACTACGCCACCCCGGCCTGAGACCCGCTGCGACGCCCCGTTCTTCAAAGCAACGGAACGGCCATCAACGGTTCGGACCGGTCCTTTCATGGGTCGTCCTCCCTGCCGGAGTGCATGGTCGACCTCCAAACGGCGATGGCTGCTGCGGCGGCCGACCGCCAAAAGCGGCTCGACAAAACCGCCGCGGACCGGAAGAAGCGTCGCTCCGGCGCAGACCTCGGCATCGAGCGCTTCGATCCCGTCAATCACGTGGCGAAGGAAAAGGCAGAAACGGCCTCCATGTGGTTTGTCTTGGCCTACGCCGTGGTGGTTGCGCTGCTCAACCGGCACATGCTGATGGGCTGGGTTGGTGCCGGGGAAGGCTTCCTGCTCTGGTTCCTTCCAATCGGGATGCTCATTTTCCTCCCCGGACTTCACCGGGCCGTCATGCCAGAATCCTTTGTTGAACACTACAAACCCGGTACGTGGGTCAAGGCCGGTTTTCTCCACACCTTCACCTTCCTGGCCTTTTCCTTCCTTCTGGTCAACCCGCCCTTTGGTGACGTCACCGCGGCTTCGCTTGACGGCGCCTGGGATGTGGCGGTGATCGACGCCGACGGGGCCTTGGTGCTCGCCAGCGATTCGGACGATGCCGTGGACATGGACGGAGACGGATTTTCATGGACCACGGAAGACGGTGTGTTGCATGGTTCTGCATGGGTGATGTTCACCCTCACGGACAACCACGAAGTCAGCGAAAACGATGTTCAAGTGTTCGTTTCAAGCAACGCAGGCAGCGATAAGGTGGAGCCAGTTGAGGTTGTGCCCGATGCCTTCACAAATTTGAGCCGCAGCGATGCGGAACACCGGTGGTTCTTGGTTCCGATTGGGGATGACTTGGTCGAAGGCCGTTGGACAATCACCGTTGACATCGAAGAGCAGGGTTCTCCTTGGGTCAACACGCGGGTCTACGAATGGCACATCGACGTGATTGACGAGCGTGCCTGATCACCACGCCACGTCGGGGTGGGCGCGCACGATGGCCTTCAGCAGGTCTTCAACACGCATCACGTCACGGCGGATTTGTGTCCGCTGGGCCATCTTTCGTTGACGCCATGAACGGACAAGAGGCGCAGCCACGGTCCAGCACAGAAGGTCGGCGGCCAAGGAGCGGAGGTTCATGCCTCGGGATGGGCATGGGGTCCACCTTCTGCACGGTGGGGGTGCGCTGAAAGTGAACATCACGCATCCAGTTCGTTGACCAAGCGAGCCGTGAGCGCATCGAGTTGAACCGTTTCGCTTCCACCTTCGACCAGCCGGAATTCGACGTCAGCCATGCGTTCAGTCAAGCGGAGTTTGGCTTGTTCGTCAAGGAAGTCTGCGGCGTAGAGGTTGCGGTGCAGTTGCGCCACGAAGTCGGTTCCAGCAAGTCCGTAGCGGTCGAGGAGTTCGCGCAACCGTCGGCGTGCGGCATGGAATCCATCTTCTTTGCACGCCATCAAATACGCATGGAGCGCTTCGGGAGGTGCCGTGGCCGAGGTCTCGTAAATCAGCCCTCGGTCGATGGTGCGGTCGAGTGCGGCCGCCACCTGCAACGTTGTGAGGGCTTTTCGGAGGTCACCCTGAGCAATCCTCGTGATGGCTTCGACGGCATCGTCCACGATGTCGAGGTGTTCTGAGGCGGCCACCAAGGCCACTTGGTCCTGGACTTCCGCGTCAGGAAGGGGGCGGAACCTGAACACCGCGCACCGGGATTGAATCGGCTCGATGATCTTGGAGGAATAGTTGCACGAGAGGATGAAACGGCAGGTTTCTGCAAACTGTTCCATGATGCGACGGAGGGCCCCTTGCGCGTCGTTCGTCAAGGCGTCAGCCTCGTCGAGGAAGATGACCTTGAACGGTGCATCGCCGTATGGCGTGGTCCTTGCGAATTGCTTCACCTTGCTGCGGATGCTCTCGAGCTTCCGTTCATCGGAGGCGTTCATCTCGAGGAGGTTGCGGCGGAATTCTTCACCAAAAACGTCCATCGCCAGCGCCATGGCAGCGGTCGTTTTTCCTGTGCCAGGAGGGCCCGCGAAGAGGAGGTGAGGGAATTCTCCTTTGGACGCATAGACGCCAAGGCGCTCCACCACGGAGCGCTGGCCTCGGATGTCGGTCACCGTCCGGGGACGATGCTTCTCGACCCAGAGTTCCGACATGGATTCCACCACCTCCGTCGAGCGCCCATGAACCTTCGCTCAGCCCAGAGCGGGCCATCACGGGCAAGTGGCTATAAGTGTCCAAATCCTCAGAAACGTGAGTTCCATGACGTCCGCATCCGCCCCACGGCGAACTCCACTCGTTTTGACCCTCGTCATGCTGTTTCTCATCGCCGACGTTGGCGTTCCGCTGATGAGCAATTCTGCCGTTTTGGACGAGGCTCCAAGCGTGGCTCGAGCCACCGCTCAACTGTCACCCGTGCAGGACGTTGGTATCCTCTCCACGTCGACTGTTTCCTCTGAGGGCGCGGACACCGCGGAGATCGGCGACCTTGGCGCAAGCGGCGAAGGACGTCTCCTTTTGGAATTCAACATGAGTCTGACCTCAACGTCCACCGTTGAATCGGCCACGTTGGACCTGGAGTGCGGCAGCGTCGCTTCCATGCCCGGCGAGACCGCCTTCCACGCGGCACGTGTGCTTCCCTCGTGGGACGCCTCGGACGCCACGTGGGCGATGGCCGATGCACTCGAAAGTTGGAGCCTCGCCGGCCTGGACAGCGTCGGCGATGACCGAGGCGTATGGGAGCCTCCTCTCTTCACCGGGACCAACGGGACCTTCTCACTCAACGTGACGGCCCTCGCCCAGCAGGCTGCGGCAGAATCGAGCAACCTTTCGCTGATCATCGCGGCCACAGGCGACGCATACGAGTGCCAACTTTCGGAATCCATTGCCACCGTTGCACGCCCCCTCCTGACCGTGGTATCCACCTCGACCGCAACGACGTCCGGCGGGACCATCACGCCTGACATGCCTGCCAACGGCACGGCGCTGGTGAATCACGCTCCAATTCTGCAAGCCGACGTCACCCCCACGTTCGCTTGGACGGCCGCCAGCAGCACGTTGGTGCAGGTGCAGTTCGGCCTCAGTTCATCGTGGCTCGTCGCGGCCGGCCAGGACCGTGAACTCAACGCCATGGCCGACGCGAGTGCATTCACCTACGTTTCTGGCGGCGGCAGCGTCGAACTGCCCACGGGCGTGGCGTTCGACAACGGCACCGAGGTGCACTGGCGCGCCCGCGCGATGGACAGCAACGGCGTCTTCGGCGCCTGGGAGCAGGGCGACGTCGTGCTTCCCGATCTCGAGATCGTGGTCAACGCTGACGGCACGTTCACCGTTGAACTTGCAGACCTCGGCTTGTCGCAATCCTTTGTCGACGACGCCAGCGTGTCGCAAATCTCCAAGGGCACCGCATACGGCGCTGCTCAGACCTTCAAAGCAAGCATGACCAACAACAAGGAGATTTTCAGCCACCTTCGCTTCCACCTGGAACACGTTGGCATGACCAGCAACTACGCCATCGTTGATGCCTCGATGGACTTGGCTGCGGATTCCGTGAGCGGCTCCCCACTTGTGTCGATTCACGCGACCGATGCACCAGATTGGGACGAGGGCGTCATCACGTGGAACCGTGCGAACTCCGCGGAGACGTGGACCAACGGTGGGCGTGGCACGGCGGGCGCAGCCATTGACGCCGTAGAGATGTCCACGTCGGACACCAGCCTCAGCCTCAACGTCACCACCGCTCTTCAGGCTCATCTCCACAGTTCAGCCGACGAATCTGCCTCGTTCTTGCTCACCTCACGCGGCCTCAATGAGGGCTTCACAGGTGGCGATGCTGCGGAATTCCATTCCAGCGAAGCCAGTTCCAACGCCGATTACCCTTCGTTGAGCATCACGTACCGTACCACGTCGGTGCAGACCGGGCCCGCGGCTCCGAGCCTCGATGCCCCGGGCCACGGTCACGCGGTATGGAACCTCAGCGGCCACAACCTCAGCGGCAACACCACACCCGACCTGCTCTGGACGCCCCTTTCCGGCCATGACTTCCTCTTCGAACTGGCCGAGGACGCAGAATTCCGTAATCAGGTTCTCCTGTCCGACACCCGTTCCTCATCCTCCTTCTCCTCGACCTCCACGGGATACACGCCCACGGGCGTGGACAGCCTCACCACGGGCACGGGCTACCATTGGCGCATGGCGTCCATCACCTCGAACGATCGTGTTGGCGGATGGGCCACCTCGTCCTTCGTGGTCAGCGATTTGACCTCGGAGTGGCTCGGCGGCGATCGATACGAACTCCGCCTCAGCCACGGCAACGGCACGTCTGACGGCTCTTTGCCGGCGTGCATGGACACCTACCTCGATTCGACGTCCCCTTCGGACAACTACGACGACGACGAAGAGATGCTCCTCGCGCTCGACACCAACGCGCGGCAGACCGTCCTCGTTGGCTGTGACCTGACGTCGCATCTCCTGCCGTCGGGCTACGCCGTCCAGAGCGCCAACCTTTCGTTGGAACTTTCCACTCCGGCGGGCGCCTCTCCCGTCATTGGCGCGTTTGAGAGCCGTCAGCACAACTGGACCGAATCTGGAGCCACATGGGCCACCTACGACGGCACCAACGCGTGGGGCGCCAGCGGTGCGCGTGGCGCAGAACGTGGCTCGCTGCTGAGCTCCGTGACCGTCGATTCGACCTATTCCACTGGCGACCGAGTGACGTGGAACGTCACCCAAGCGGTCCAATCCGCCATGCGCGAAGACCGCTCTGCGGATTTCATCCTTGACATGGTGACCTCACCGACCAGCGTTTCGAAGTACGCGCTTCTCTACGGGAACAGCGCCTCTGACAACAAGCGGGCAGAGGTCACCATCGTCTACGTTCCTGGTTCCGATGTCGTGCCGAACGAACCGGTTCCCTCCAGCCCAGCCAACGGCTCCTGGGCCGTGCTTCCTGGCCTCAACCCGGCCGGCGACACCACACCACTGCTCAACTGGACCTACGGGGGCGGGTTGACCATCGGCGGATGGGCCCTGCAACTGGACACCTCTTCCGCCTTCAACACCGCTGAGATGCGTTACCTTTCCTCATACAACGACCAAGGCTTCGATGCCACGAACCTCACGTACGAACCACAGCAGGATCTTGCTGACGGCACCACCTGGTACTGGCGCGTTCGCGCCATCTCGGCCACGAACCAACTCGGGAATTGGTCGAACACCAACCACTTCCTGCTTCCTGACACCACCACGTGGGACCTAGGTGGCAAGGTCGCGGTCGAACTTCGCCATGAAGAAGCGATGCCGAGCTTGGGGCTCGTTGGATTCGAGGACACCACGGTGGTTCGAGGCAGCAACGGGCAAACCTACGACACATCGTCCACCTTGCGCGTTGGCGACACGTCCACGCAACAGGCGGCCACCTTGCTGCGGATTCCGCTCGCCGACGTGCCCAATCCGCAAAACGCCCACGTTGAGTCGGCAGACTTGCACATGTTCTCTCAATTGTCCTCCGCGGTTGGGGTTAACGTTGGAATCCTGCCAGCGTTGGTCGATTGGAACGCGTCAGCGAACGAGACGACCTACGACGGCACCAACACGTGGACAGGCGTCACCGCGAGTTCCACGCCCGGCTGGCATTACGCAGACGTCGATCGCGTCAACCAATTCGGCGACCGCGTCGCCACCTACGCCTCGTCCGTCAGCGCAGGCTGGATGACGTGGGACGTCGCTGATCTGGTTCAAGCGGCCTTGGCCAGCGGCGACGATGAATTGGACATCCTCCTCCTCGTGGATGCCGATGCTTCGGGACAAGTGCTGCTGAGCAGCATTGAGGCGGCCTCAAACCAACGTCCGTGGCTGAACCTCACGTGGGAAAGCGGCACGCCTTCGGCGCCTTCTGGCTCCCCGTCGCTGATCAGCCCAGCCGACGAAGACGTCTCGTTTGACACGTCATCGCATGCCCTCATCCCAGAGGAGCGCCCTGTGCTCACATGGAACCCAACCGCCGCGGGAGGCTCCACTGTGTCCTACCAAGTTCGCATCTACGATGCTTGGAGCGCCGACACCTTCCTCTCCGGAGGTTGGACGACCTACGACAGCCGAGAGGATGCGGGCTTTTTCTTGTACACCTACACCCCACAGGAGGACCTTGGTGCCCTCGACACCGTGGTTTGGGAAGTCCGTGAAGTCGACGATGACATGTACGGGCCGTGGTCCGCCCAACGTACCGTTCACATCCCTGAAGTGATGGCAGGTGAAATCGACGCCGACGAAGCATGGTACCGCATGCAATACGGCAGCCTCGTGGACGACACCGTCCTGATGCCGACAGGTATCACCGACACGAACATCGATTCTGGAACCGCCACCACCGCCTACAACACGAGCAGCACGCTCAACGTGGGTCGCTCGTTTTTCTCATCGAGCACCAGCCAACGTGCGTCCTCGCTGATTTCCTTTGACATGAGTCCGCTCCCCCTCCCCGCAACGTTGGAGATCATCAACGCCAGCCTTGAGATGACCACAACGGGGACGTCGGTTGGTTCTGGCGTTCACGTGTCCGTGTCTGGCACCAGCGTGGCATGGGACGGCGGCGCGACGTGGTTTGGACCAGGCACAGGTGGCCAATGGGCCACGCCTGGTGGCTACCAGAGCAGCACCGACACCACGATTCCTGCCGTTGGGCAAACCACGTGGGTCTCGGCGATCGACACAGCGTACAGCTGGAACGTCACTGCCCTCGTTCAACAGATGCTCGACAACGGTGATCCCGTGGCCTTCATGCTCCAAGCAGAAAGCCTTGGATCGGGCATGGGTCGCCAGAGTTTCCACTCAAGTGACGCCTCTTCGACCGAGGACCGGCCGGTGCTCAACATCACCTACCGGACCACGTCGGGCTGGTCCGCAAGTGCTCCAACCCTCACCTCACCTTCGACGGGTTCCACGCTCTGGAACCTCTCCGCGCCTCGACCCAGCGGTGCAGAAACCGTTGAGGTGGATTGGAGTTCCAGCGTCGGAAACGCCACCGGTTGGGAAGTGTGCATCGCTTCTGATGCCCGATTCCTCGTGGATCTGGTCTGCCATGATTCCACCGGCAGTGGCGCGGGGACCTTCGACGCAGCCGCAACGAGTTACAACCGCACCCTCTCAGGCCTCGACACCGACCTTTGGCACCATTGGATGGTCCGCGCAGAGCAAGACCATCGCCTTGGCGCGTGGTCGGATTCTGCTTCCTTCCGGCACGCAGACGATCAGGGCTCGGACGACGGGCAAGGCAACCATACCGTGACGCTGAGCCGAAATTCCGTCTTCAGCACCTCGCCTGGTGTGCCCTCTTTCACGGACGCCACCGTCTCTTCGGCCACCCCGAACACCAACGCGGGTGGCGCGTCCAGCCTCAGCCTCGGGCAAGGCGCGGCCGGAAGCGGCGAAGCCGCGATCATGGTGGACGTTGATCTTTCAGACCTGCCTTGGCCAACTGCGATGACGCCGACCCAAATGTTGCTTCGTTTGTACCGCAACACCGTGGGGCCAACCTCGTTGACGGTCGCGGCCTACGCCTGCGGGGGCTTCACCGAATCCACCGTAACGTGGAACAACGCACCGACGTGTTCCACCACCGAAGTGACGCGTTCAACCCTGACGCTCACGCCACCGGACGGGTTCGTCGATTTCGACTTGACCAGCTTGGCGCAATCCAACATTGCCAACGGCAACCAGTCCATGACGGTGCGGCTTGAAGTGGTGGGGACGCCTTCCTCGACGATGACCTTCGTGGGCTCTGAGTCGACGAGCAACACCTCGAGGCACCCACAAATCCACCTCGAGTACGTGGACAACGTCGATGGCATTCAACCGCCTTCCCAACCGACGCTTCTGGCACCCGCGGACGGCACGGTCATCTACAACACGAACGGCAACCTCCTCGAATCAGGGGATGAGCCAACGCTCACCTGGGCGGCCCTCCCGGACGCGACTGACTACATTCTCACGCTTTCTGGACCGAGCGGTGTCGAAACCTACCGTTCATGGATCGACAGCGAGTTCCTCAACAGCACGACCTTCCGTGTGGAGTCCACCCTCGACATTGGTGTGGCGTACGAGTGGTGGGTTCAGGGAGTCAACCAGTCGATTCCAGGTCCCTCCTCGTCGCGCTGGGCCTTCGCTTTGGGCGACCCGGACAACACTGCATACGGTGACGATCGATACAGGTACGAATTCTCAACCGGCAACGAAGTGGCCGAACTTGGTCACACGCGTGTGCGCGAAGGCATGATCACCAACGCCAGTGCTTCCACCAACTACGGCTCTGTGGCAGAGGCCATGCTCGGCACCGGCACCGGATGCGGCGGCGTCAACGTGGTGGATGCATGCCGAATGATCCTTGCCGTGGACTTCGGCCAGGTGCCCTTGCTCACGACCTTGCGCGCTCACACCGCTCACGTGGAACTTTACCTGCCAGCCAACGGTTGGGACGGGGCCGGCGGTACGACCTCGATGACGGTCACCGCACACCAATTGCTGAACCCTTCGGCATGGGGCGAGGCTTCCTCCACCTGGAACGAGAGTTCCCCGGGCAATGCGTGGGCCACCCCCGGCCTCTCGGCCGGTGTGGACCACGGCCCAGCGCTCTCGTCCGTGAGCGTGCCTTACGGAACGACCGGATGGGTCACGGTGCCGTTGACTTTCGAAGGCATGACCCTCAACGGCGATCACGTGTGGATGCTCGTCGCGACGCCGGACACGGGCGTTGCTTCCTTCACGGTGGGCACCAGCGAAACAGGATTCTCAGAGCGTCCGGTCGTCGTGCTGAACTACACCGAGGTCTACGACCTGAGCACCACCCTCCAGACCACCACGCTGACGGCGGGTACGTCGGCCAGCATCTTTGTTGACGCTTCCAACTTCACCGGCGGCAGCATGTCGCCTGCCGGCATCACTTACCACGTGACCGACGGAAGCGTGCAAGGCGCCACGTGGACCCCTGTGACCGCAGGAAGCCAAACCGTGACCGCGTGCTACGGAGCCATCTGCGACAGCTTCGTGGTCAACGTGATTCCCAACACGCCGACGACCTTGGTCGTCGATCCGCTGACGACCACCATTACGGCGGACCAGACCCTTGCCATCAACGCCCAAGTCACCGACGACTACGGCAACCCTGTTTCTGGCGAGGTCATCACCTACACGCCAAGCAACGGCAGCATGTCAGGAGCGACCTTCTCCCCCTACACGTCCGGGGCTCAGACTGTGGACGTTGCGTGGGGCAGCATCACAACGACGGTCAACGTCGATGTCTTGCCTGGTTCGCCCACGGCCATTCTGCTGAGTGGCTGCGATGGCGTGATTCCTGCAGGCACCAGTTGTGACGTGACGCACGTTGTGGTGGACCAGTACGGGAACGTCATGGACGTCGCGTTCGCCGGTGGACTGAGTTGGTCCACCACCAACGGGAATTACTCCGAATCCGGCATGGCGTACACGGCGGATCACGTCGGCTCGTGGACGCTGAGCGTGACCTCGTCTTCCGGCGCCCAAGGTTCGCTGGACCTCGAAGTGGGCCACGGCGAAATGGCCGCGCTTGAGTTGGTGGCCTCGTCCACCAGCATCACCGCAGACGACGTGGTTTACCTGAACACCACCCGCATCGACGTGCGTGGGAACCGGCTTGCAGTGGTGCTTCCACAGAGCAATTGGACCCGCGTGGCCGATGGCTCGATGATCATTGGACAACCGGCCGAGTGGTCTCCCACATCGCGTGGGGCCAAGGTCATCGAAGCACGCTACGAGGCATTCACAACCTCGGTGACCGTTTCCGTCAGCGAGGGTGCGATGGTCAACCTGACGATGGTGGTGGATTCCGCTGACGTGAACGACCAGGCCTTCCAGTTGACGGCTGACGAGATGCTGACCGCGAGCGTCAAGGCCGTGGACCAGAAAGGCAACCGCTGGAGCGTCAGCGCCAACTGGAGCCTTTCCCACAGCACGTGGACAGAGCAATCGGCGCTGTCTCACATCGACGCCCCCGCCACCACGTTCCGTCCGGTCTTGGCCAGCACGGACGCATACACGTTGACCGCCACCTACGTGCTGGATGAAACGTCGACGTACACCGCCACCATCTCGATGACGGTCGGCCATGGTGACCTGTATGTGCTCACGCTGAGCGCCACAACCCTTGACGAAGGCACCACAGGTGAATCGCTTGAGTTGACGTCAGACGACGGCGTCTTGTTCAGCGTCACGGCAAGCGACGCAGAAAGCAACCCCATTCCGACCGACGGCTTTGCTTGGGCCATCGAAAACGAAGCAGGGTCGTCCACCGACATCGGGGATGCCCTCCGCAACGCAGGCATGATTTGGGATGCGACACTGGTCGGGAACTACACCGTCAGCGTCACCGGCTTGACCAACGCGGGTACCCCGATTGTCAGGGCCGTTGACCTCGTGATTCGTCACGGCATGGCCGTCGCTCTCGAGGCTCCTGAACCGGGCTATGTGCTGACCGCTGGCGACCACGTCAGCATCAGCGTGACCGGCTACGACGCGGACGGCAATGCCTTCCCACAGGACGTGCTCTGGACCGAGTCCGGCGCCACAGCCCCCGACATCAACGCCACCGACGAAGCCACCTACGATTACTTCGCTCGCCGCGCAGGAAACCACAGCCTCGACTATTCCGTCAACGGCGTCGAAGGGGTGTGGACCGTCACGGTCCGAGCCCAAGCCACCGTCGACCGCTTCGTGCTGGAGCTTTCCGCCACGTCGGTTGAACAACTTGGACGAGTCACGGTGACGGCCACAGCCTATGACGCATTCAACAACGTCATCCCGGTGCCGCCCTCCACACGAGCCGACATCTCGGACGTTGACGCGACCGTGACCGCTCAAGGAAGCGGCGTCTGGACCGTGGACACGATGAACAGCGAATCGCAAACCATCACCATCACCGTTGGAACCGTCAGTGGCTCTGCGGAGATCATGGTTGAGCCAACCTTGGCCGGATTCTACGCCGCCAACTCTCCGGTGTCCTACATCGGATCAGCGCTTGGGGCCATTGTTGTGATCACGCTTTTGGTGCTGGTTTTGCGGGTGCTGCGAAGCGGCTCGGAGGACGAATACGACGACGATGACGACGATTACGACGACGACGATGCTCCTGGTCCAACCGGTCCGGCTCCGGGTCCAAGTGGTCCTGCTCCTGGCCCATCTGGGCCAGCGCCAGGTCCGTCAGGACCAGCACCGGGCCCGTCTGGTCCAGCCCCGACCTCCAGCGAACCCGAACCTGAACCTCCTACTGAGGATGAGCCGGAAGAGACCGAATCGGACTATCGCGTTGACGAAGACGGGACGGAATGGTACGAAGACGAAGCCGGCACCTGGTGGTACCGCGCTCAAGGCGACGACGACTGGCAAGAGTGGACGGACTGATTCGTCGGTCCCTTCAAGTCCCATGAGGCGATGGAGCGGCGGTTGACATGCGCCAGTGGCCAGCGGCAGGGCAGGGCTTGGTCCTCGCAGCGTTGCTGCTTCTGCTGTTTCCTTCCGCGGGTCCAGTGCTCGATCACCACGTGACCCCGTCGCGAAGCAACGCCACAAGTTTGGTGCTGGACGTGGACCGGACCACCATCACGGCCGATCAGGCTTTGCTGTTTCAGGCGGAGCTCAAGGATTCGTCTGGGCAGCCTGTTTCTGGAGCCATCAACTGGACCGTGACCAACGGGAGCATGGAAGAAACCGGATTGTTCATCCCGTGGTCTGCAGGTGTCGTCAGCGTCACGGCCGAGCACCAAGGTCTGCTCGCCAGCCGACAAATTACCGTCGAGGCTGGCCGTCCGGCCGATCTTGAATTGGCCTTGACCGAAACCCCGGTGGCAGGAAGCCCGTTCAGGCTGAACGCCCTTGGCGTCGATGCGAAAGGCAACGAACAGTCGTTGAACAACGTGGCGTGGTTCATTGACGGCGTTGCCCAAGGCGTGGGGTCTCCTGTGGTGGTCGTTGCTGAACCCGGTCCCATCGAAATCAGCATGCGCCTCTTCGACATTGAATCGGTGGACATCGTCGAAGTTGTCCCCGGAGATCCCGTCGCCATTGTGTTCCCTTCAGGCATGTCCATGCGCAGCGGCCAAGGCCTGCTCCTGAAGCCACTCCTCGTTGACGCCAATGGATTTCCTATGCCCTACGACGTCGTGGGAGGCCTGAGTTGGACGTCAAACCACGGTGTCGTCGACACCGACGGCGTCTTCTTCCCCACCCGCCCAGGCGTGTGGAACGTCACCGCCACCTCGGTCGCTGGCAACCTCAGCGCCAACGGGAGCGTTGCCGTCCTTCCTGCTGACGCGGCCATGCTCGAGATTCAGATGAACCAGAACTCCACGTCGCTGCGCGCAGGGCAACCTGTGACCTTGGAGGCGCTGTTGAGCGATTCTTTGGGCGCTTCAGCCCCGGTGCAGGTCTCGCTGTCGAATTGGACCATCCCCTCCGGGCAGGTCGCAGCCTCCGATGCAGGCCCAATCTGGACCCCGGTGGACATCGGTCCCGTTCGATTGGAGGTGCATGATTCCGGCTTGACGGCTGTGCTCGACGTTGACGTGGTCTTTGGTGACGTGACGCGGCTCGAAACGCACGCCTCTCATGACGAACTCCATGCAGGCGACGACGTGGTCTTGTCTGCCTTCGCGATCGACCAAGCAGGCAATCGACGTGTGGTCAACGCCTCATGGACGTTGGTGGACGGCACCGAAGCGGACGTTGTCGTCACCTCCGGTGTGGCCTTCATCGAGCCCTCGTCCATCGGTTCGTGGCGATTGGACGCCGATTGGACCGACCCCTCCACCAACGCCTCGTATTCCTCCACATGGTCGTCCTTGGTCAGCCCTGGACGATTGGCCTCAATCACGTTTGAGCTTGCATCCAACCTTGTACCCGCCGACCGAGCCGTCGATCTTTCTCCTCGCTTGACCGACGCGTTTGGACACGCCATTGAGGGCGTTGAACTCAATTGGACCGTGGACGGTCTCGACGCGACGTTTGACCTCCGGACCTCGCAAGGGAAATGGGCGCCGACCTCTTTGGGTGGGCACGTCATTCGAGCCAACGCTGACGGCGTGTTTGGTTTGGTTCGCCTGACGGTCGAACCGGGAGCGGCCTCGATGCTGGCCCTTGAAGCACCGCTTCCAGAACAACTTGTGGCCGGTGTCCCTGCCGAGATTCGCCTTGACCGAGTTGACCTGCATGGCAACGTTGGTCCTGCTGTCAACCTCAGCACGAACGTGAATGCATCGGTGTTGACCGTCGAGCCTTCCACCTCCGGGCCAGGGTATTGGACCATCGTTCCCAAGATGGCCGGCGATCACACGCTGGCGCTGCTGTCGGATGAGGCCGTGCTGAACATCGATGTGACCATCGACTCAGGGCCCGCAGTGCGCCTGTTCGTCGAAGTCGATGGCCGTCAGATGGCGCAAGGAGAAACCGCCCTGGTGTCCGTTCACGGGGTGGACGTTCACAGCAACCGCGTCTCGTTCACCGCCGATGACGTCAGCCTATCATGCAACGCCGGTTCAATCACCCACATCGTCGATGCAACGTGGGCTTTGGATCTGCGAAAGTCAGGAACCGACAGAAGTTGCACGGCAGAAACGAACGACGGCCTGCAGGCCCAAACGTGGTTCGAGGTGGAATCCGTGTTGCTTGGAGGTTCCTTGGGGTCCTCAAACAGCGTCGTCAGCCTCGGTGGCGTGTTGCTCCTTGCCTTGTTTGGCTTGCTGGTCATCTTGCTTCGTCGCCAATCCCTTGAGGTTCTGGATACCGAGATACTCGATGAGGATCAAACCGACTTGGTGGATCAGGACGATGAAAAGGTGGGGGTCTATTTCGCGGACGAACCCGGTCCAATCGAAGACGCTGCGTTGACGAAGCCTACGCTGGAACCTGACGTGTTGGACGCCATGGCGAAAGAAGCCACCACCACGGGCGTGATGCAAGCAATCCCAGGCACAGAACAGGGTTCGACCGGGTGGTACGTTGATGCCAACGCCACGGTGCAGCATTGGACCGTCGGCGAGGACGGTTCGTGGACCAAGACCGAGGCGTGATCACTCGCTTTCGTCGTTCACTTCAGCGTCGTCGGCCCGTCCGAAGAAAGCACTGAGCGGCGTTGGTCCATCACGCGGCTGAACGTTCCTTCTGCCGTACGCAAACCAAGCCAAGAGACCGAGAAGGATGGCGCCCGTGCCGCCGTAGAGGGCCTTCTCCCCCATCAGGATGAGCAGCGCGAGCCCTGCTCCTGTTCCGTAAATCTGGGGGAGCGGATACAGCGGCGAGCGGTACGGTGGGTCCCATGCATGATTGGGGCCTGCATTGCGGAGCACAACGACGGTCAAATTGAGCACGATGAAGACCATGAGGATGAATCCAGAGGCCAGTTCTGCAATCACGTGGACGTCAAAGGAATAGATCGACACCGCCATCAGCACGCCGGTAAGCAAAATCGGCCAGTGAGGGGTCTGGTACCGCTCATTCAGTTGGCCGAGGGGTGCAGGAAGAACGCCGTCCTTGGCCATGGCGTAGATGAAGCGCGACGAGGAAAGCACGCCGGCCAAGGCCATCGAGGCCATGGCAATGATGGCCACCAAGGACGCCAGAAGCACGACCGTCGTTCCTGCCACCGACTGGGCAAACACCGTGATTGGATTCTCAACGGCATGGCCGTCAACCATGTACCAATCCGCATCCATTGCGGCCACCATGATGTACGCCACGGCTGCATACAGGGCCGTTGCGATGACCAACGACTGAATCATGCCTCGGGGGAGCGTTTCCTCTGGTTGCATGACCTCGCCACCAATGGCGCCCACTTTGATGGCGCCAGAGAAGGCGACGAACACCAGCGCTGCCGCCGTTCCCATCTTCAGGGTGAACGGCTGGAAGTCGGCCATGGGGCGAGCAAGGTCAAGGTCACTCGAGAACAGGGCCATGATGCACAGCAGGACCACGACCGCGACGGCTCCTGTGACGATGGGAACCTGCACTTTCTTGATCGCTTTCACACCGGTGAGGTTCACGATGAGGATGAACACCAACAGCACCATCGCAATGGCCTTTGAATTCACGTCGTCGATGTCGTAATGTCCGGTGATGACTTCCATGTAAGCTGCAAAACCGACCAACGCAAAGGCAGATTTGAGCATGAATGAGGCGAAGAGACCGAGGCCACTGATGGTCCCGACAAGGTACCCATAGGTTCGCTCAGCGTAAACGTAGAATCCTCCCGATTTGGGCATGGCACTCGCCAATTCAGCCTTCGAATAGGCGCTGGCGATGACCACACTGCCCGCGAGGAGAAACGCAAACCACATCCCAGGTCCAGCCACTTCCTGCGCGAACGCAGGGAGGAGGAACAGGCCAGATCCAAGCATGGAAGAGAGGGACAGAATGACCAGCGTCTTCAGTCCAATGGTGCGTGCGAGTTTGATGGTCGACCCCATGTGAATTCCCCGGATTCAGGCAAGCCTTTGGCTTACATTGCGGGCGAACCGAAGACTGTCCTTGAACTCTTGTCCCTTTACGGACGAATCTCGCCGGAATCCGGTCATTGAGGGAGGTGCGCGACGACCTTCATTTCCACGGCGATCGGCGTGGGTAGCGAGCGAATGGCCAAGGTCGTACGTGTGGGTCCAACCTTGCCGAGCGTGTCCGCCCAGACCTCATTGTAGCCAGCGAAATCCCGATCCATGTCCACGAGAAAACTCGTGACGTCAACCACGTTCTCCAAGGAACCACCCGCTTCTTTCAGCACGCGTTCGACGTTCTGCACCACAGCCCGCGTTTGGGCTTTGATGTCGTAGTCCAATGCTTGCCCCTTTCCGTCATGGATTGGGCCGCCAGGAATGGCGTTCGTGCCCGGTTGGCGTGGGCCGACTCCCGACAAATAGAGCATGTCTCCGACACGCCGTGCATGCGGGTAAGCGCCCACGGGTTTGGGAGCAGTGTCGGTGTTGACCGCGTCTTCACCTTCCACCGGGTCCCACAGAGCAGGGCCGCTGTTGGACGCCGGTGCGGGATGGGCTGCGGGCGCATCCTCCGTGTCCTGCTCTTCGGAATCGGTGTCCAGTACGTTGCGATCGCCGCCGAACACCTCGACGTTTTCCTCGTCGTATTCCTTGTCACCACGGCCGTTTGAGGCCGGGTCGAGATGAATCACAGCGCCGCCGGCGCCGTGGAGGGCCTCGTAGGCCAGCACCTCGCCGGTCAGGTCGTTGCGGTGGTCGTTCATGGCCGAAAGGAACCACATCGGTTTGAACGCCACCACCTTTTGCACCCTGATTTGATGGTGGATGGTTCGGGAAAGTTGGCCGACGTCTTCGAGACGGCCGTCCTCGAGGAACTGCAGGATCTTCCTGTTCCATTCGTCGTCTTTGAGCGAGTGAATGCGGTCCTCCTCTGGTTCGATGCGGCGCGTGAACATCCGGTTGGACAGGGACATGGCCGCGACAACGGCGACCTTCTTGCCGGCCGCAGCCGCGGCGTCGAGGCACGACTTTGCAAGCACGGTGGTCTCGGTGCGGTTGGCGTAGACGTTTGAGGACACGATGACCGCTGGAATGCGGTTGCCGGGGTTCAGCAGCGAAAGGGACACGACGGAGCCGACGTCAATCGGGAAGCCGTGGTAGTTCACCGTTCGCGCGGTCAGGCCACGACCCTCGGCCGCATCGCGCCAAGCGTGGGCAAAATCGGCATCGATGTCGAAGTCGTAATGCATGGTTCCCAATTCATGGAAGTCGTGGTCGACGAGGTTCCAGACTGGATTTGGGTCTGCTTGAATCTGGTGTCCGATGATGCTCGGCCAGGTGGTCGAATAGACGATGAGCAGGTCTGCGCCACTGGCTTCAATCCGCGCAGAGGCCTCGTCAAAGGCTGCTCGTAGGCGGCCGTAGCCTTCGTTGGACTCCGGTGCAAGCATGGGGTGAGGGTGCACAGGCACCACAAAGGAGGCCACGACGGTCAAGCCGATCCCTCCTGATGGCGCCATGCAGGCCATTCAACCACGGCATTTCCGGTACCAATGACGGTTCCATATCCGTGCAGGGTGGCCTTGTACTCGGGAAGATCAAGGGCATGAAGAAGCCACGTGAGCGCTCCTCCGTCCGTTTCAGCGATGGCCTGGTCGGTGAATTCTGGCATTTCATCGAGCAGCTGCTTGGTTCGGCCGTTGACCATGTGGTCGATGATGCGCATGTCCCAGAGGTGCATGGCGTGGCTTGTGATGTGCTCGTGGCTCATGTCCTCGGGGACCTCTGGCTCTGTGGTGAAGTGCCGATGCGAGAGGGAATTGCTGGCCAAGACCACCGCTCGCTTTCCGCTCGCTTCGATGGCCTTCTTGGTGGCACGACCGAGTTCGGCCATCATTTCCTGCATGACCTCAACGGAGTAGTAGTGACGGCTGCGGTTGCTTGAGATGACCACCAGCGGTTTCGACCATTCAGGGTCGGTCAGGTGCGCGGTCGTGATGGTGCCGTAGTCCACGCGGAAGTCCGGATTTCGCATCATGTGGGCGTCCAACCCTGCAGCCAACGCCTCAGCATGGATGCCTTCCGCCAAGTCGAGGTCGATGGTGAGGTCGTAGGTGTAGCGGAACAGGTTCGGAAACACAGGGTCGACGGAGAAGCCTTCGAATTGTTCCAAACCCAACAGATGGGTGCCAACGTAGGTCTGCCAATGAGGCGAGAGGATGACGACCACGTCATGGTCCACTTCCGCGAGGCTGGCCCTGAGCCGATCGTAGCCCCAACGGAGTTGTTCCCAGCCGCCTTCCGAGCTCGGCTCGTTTTGCGGCGGATTTTCTGCGTACACCAGATGAGGAGGGTGCGGTGCAAGGCACCCCGCCACGATTCGTCCGCCGCCCATGCCCACAGGTCACGCTTCCGCCCTATGAGCCTCACCATGCGCGGGCCTCAATCCTGAAACCTCGGGGGCCTTACGGCATGGCATGGACGACGAGGAGGCGACCGGCGAGGTCGTGCCCGTGGAGGCTGCTCCTGCGGACCGTCAAGGGAACCTCCGCCGCGTGTTTGAGCACGGCGTGTCACCGTTCCTCTTTGGCGCCGTGGTCGGCGCCGTGTGGCAGACCTTCGTCACGCCCACCTTGGGTCCGAACCAACTTCCCAATCCGGTGCATGGCGCCTTGCTCGCCGCCCTCTTGTGTTCTCCGCTGGCCCATCGCGTGCTGGCACGCCGTCCGATGGACGAATGGTGGGAATACGGCGTCGGTTGGGCGGCCATCGCCATTCCGCTGAGCCTCATCTGGACCATTCCTGGGCCTCAGGCCTTCATGTGCGGAGGGTACCTCTTCGGCGTGTTGTGGATGAGCATCACCTCGGCCTGGTCCATCGGGCCTAAGCCGCCGTTTCGGCTTGCGATGTGGCACATGATCGGCGTGGGCTTCGGGGCTTTCCTCGGGGGCTTGCTCGCGTACGGCTGGTCCTGAATGGACGCCTGTCATCTTCATGGGGCGCCTGACGATGTTCAGGCATGGTGCAGAGCCCAGCGTGGTTCAATCGGCTTGCACCGCACGGGAGCCTGCTGCGTTACGGCGTGGCCGGGCTATTCAACACCGCGGTGTTTGCGGTGATGCTCGTGGTCCTCGGCTGGTTGGGCGACGTCACCCGTGACCAATCCGAAGCATGGGCAGTGGTGTGGGGCATCGCGTGGATGGGCTCCAGCGGCGTGGCGCATTGGGTGCACCGGGTGTTCAGCTTCACCCCTTCCACGAACCTCGCCTACTCGATGTCAACGGCTCTGCCGATCTACACCTTGGCGTTCATTGGCTCTTCAGCGACCTTTGGTGTGATCTTGGAGTTCACCACGTGGTACCTTTGGTTCATCACCTTGCTGAACACGGGCGCATGGGGCATCACGCAGTGGCTCCTCAATCGGACCGTCATCTTCCGCCACGACCGGGCGGTACGGATGGCGCGGGCTCAGGAAGAGTAGGATTCCTCTTCGTTGGGGAAATCCTTGGAGCGCACGTCAGCGCAATAGGCCTTGACCGCCCCGTCGATGGACTCTGCAAGGTTGAGGTAACGTCGTAGGAACCTCGGTGAGAAATCCATGGTGATGCCGAGCATGTCGTGCAGCACGAGGACCTGACCGTCCACGTCCGGTCCAGCACCAATGCCAATCACGGGGATGGAGACTTCCTTGGCCACGCGCGATGCAAGTTCACGCGGGATTTTTTCCAGCACCAACGCGAAGCATCCTGCTTCTTCGAGCAAGCGCGCGTCGGTGAGCAACTTCTCTGCTTCTTCCTCTTCCTTGGCGCGTACCGTGTACGTGCCGAACTTGTAGATGGACTGAGGCGTCAAGCCGAGGTGGCCCATGACGGGGATGCCAGCGGTCAGGATGCGACGGATGCTTTCGACGACTTCCGACCCACCTTCGAGTTTGACCGCGTGGGCTTCGGCTTCCTTCATGATGCGAATGGACGAATCAAGCGCTTGCTTCGAGTTTCCTTGGTAGGATCCGAAGGGGAGGTCCACCACGATGAGGGCCCGGTCCACGGCACGCTGCACGCACTGGGCGTGGTAGATCATGTGCTCCAGCGTGATGGGGACGGTGGTCACCTGGCCAGCCATCACGTTCGATGCAGAATCACCGACAAGGATGACGTCCACGCCGGCCGCATCGACCAGCTTCGCCAAGGAGTAGTCGTACGCGGTGAGCATGGTGATGGGCTCGCCCGCGCGCTTCATTTCCTGAAGGGTGTGGGTCGTGACCTTGCGGGCCTCTGTGTGAACGGACATGGCGGGAACCCATACCGTCGTGTGTGGGCTCGGACTTCAAGCCACCCCTGCGTTCACGCCTTGTCGGCCACGCAGATGTTCACCGCTTCTGAGAAGAAACCGAGGCTCCATTCGCCCCCTTCTCGGCCCACGCCAGAATGCTTCACGCCGCCAAAGGGCACGCGCAAATCACGGTGCAGCCAAGTGTTGACCCACACCATGCCGGTGTCCATCTGTGCTGCAAAGCGACGGCCTCGCTCGGCGTCGCTGGTCCACACGGAACCCGCCAAGCCGTATTCTGTGCCGTTGGTGATGGCGAGCGCTTCCTCTTCGGTTTGGAACGTGTGCACGGTCACGACCGGACCGAAGATTTCCTCCGTCGCGCAGCGGCTGTCCGGCGAAAGTCCGGCGATGACGGCAGGCGTCAGGTGGAATCCTGTCCCCTCTCCGCGCGTGCCTCCGGTGAGGATCTGGCCGCCTTCTTCCAACGCCAGAGCAAGGTAGCCCTCGACCTTGTCACGGTGGTCGGCGGAGATCACTGGACCGATGCCGAAGGCCTCGACTGCTTCCACGAACCGAGGCAGAAAGGCATCGTACAGCGATGCGTGGATGAGCACGCGCGAACCACAGAGGCAGATTTGTCCCGAGTTCAGGAAGCCCGCCCGAACCACGCCTGGCACGACGGTGTCCAAATCCGCGTCCTCGAGGATGACCGTGGCGTTCTTGCCTCCCAATTCAAGGCTGAGTTTCTTGAACATCGGAGCCGCGGTGGCCGCAACAATGCGACCCGTGGCCGTGCCACCCGTGAACGAGATCGCCGTGATGCGAGGATGTTCGACGATCGGCTGGCCCACTTCAGGTCCCAAGCCGTGGAGGACGTTCAGAAGGCCTGCGGGAAGGCCCGCCTCATCGGCCAATTCACTGAAACGATGGGCGGTGAGGGGTGTGATCTCCGAAGGCTTGGCGACGATGGCGTTGCCCATCAGCAAGGCCGGCGCCACCTTCCACGTCAAGAGGTACAGCGGAAGGTTCCACGGGGAAATCAACCCCACGACGCCAACGGGTTTTCTGAGGACATAATTCATCGCGTCGTCCATCGCAAAGGTTTGCTCAGGCCTTGTTCGGCCAAGTTCGGCGAAGAAGCGGAAGTTGCGGATGCACCGGTCGATGTCCACATGGCGGGCTACCTCCCACGGCTTTCCTGTGTCCAGAGCCTCAAGTTCGGCCAACGCGTCGGCGTTGGCTTCCATCACGTCGGCGATGCGATCGAGCATGTCCGCACGGTCCGTGATCGGCAAGGCCCCCCAGGCCGGTTGCGCCGCTTCCGCCGCGATCACAGCGGCTTCGACGTCCTTGCCGTCTGAGCGCGGGAGGGTGGCGACCACCGTTCCGTCCTTCGGACCAACGTTGTCCATGCGTTGGCCGCTTTCCGCTTCCTGCCATGTGCCGCCAATGGCGTTGAGCACATGGATTGGAGAGGGCACGCTCATGCCTCCACGTCGTAGAGCCAGCGGTCGGTGTCCGGGTCCCACTCGTCCCAGGTGGGGACGTTGTCAAGCCGAGGCACCAACTCAGGAGGCACGATGCCCGGCACAAGGAAGGCCTTCTGGCGGTGGAGCGGGTAAGGGTTGCGCAGTTCGATACCAAGCACGCCCAGCACGGCCCGAGCCACGTACCACGTGGCTTGAGCGTTCCAGCCGTGGGCAATCTTCACCACGAGGCCAAGGCCCTTCGGGTAATCCGGATGCGAGATGGCCAATCCAAGCAATCCATCGGCCCCTTCCTTGGCGATGACTTCGCCGCCTCCGGCCTTGATGATGGTCGAATCCAAGCGGTTGAACCCACCGACCAAATCCGGATGGCGGCACATGGCCTCCCAGATCCAATCTTCGTGACGGTCCGCCACCAAGCCGGCGTAAATGATGGCCAATTCGGCCACGGTGTTGGACACGGTTGGAAGGCCACATCCGTCTTTGGCGATTCGCAGGGGGTTCCACTCCTTCCCAAGGAAACGGCGAATCTGATCCATGTAGGCATGGAACACCTCGTGCGTTGGGAGCGTGTAGCCCGCACGGTTCCACCCTTTGGCGCGGCACCCATGCAGGATTGCAGCGTGTTCACCCGAGCAGGTGTGGTACCAACGCCGTGGGCGCCGGACTTGCCGTCCAAATTGGATGAGCGGCACATCAAGCGGGGTCAGCATCAGCGGCCACTCGGATTGGTTGAGCAAGGACTGGGCTGCTGCAACGTGTTCTGTGTCGCCGTTGTGGCTGGCGACCGCGATGGCTTTCTGCTCCCAACTGCACGGTTCAAGCTCCTCCACGAAGGCCTTGATCATGAAGGGCTTCATCATCGAACGGCCGTAGCAGAGGACGTTTCCTCCGAAGGAGTGGATCACTTCGTCGCCGTGGGCCCACGCCACGGCACCGTGGATGGTCGTCTCGGAGACGCCGTTGCGCCGGTAGTCGACCAACGGCTCCCATTCGACGTCCCTTCCGGTGGGCACGCCCTCGACGTGCTCCCCAAGCGGCGAGGTGGGATAGAGGCTGGAGCCGGGAAGCCCGGGGGCCACGGCAGATCCGTCGTTGCTCATCAGACGTCAACCTCCTGCAATCGTGCTTCAACACGTGGGACAACTTCGGTCATGTACGCGTGCATGTTGCGCTTGACCCGCTCGTTGTCGTGGTTGAAGAAATCAAACCAAGCCATGACACGGTCCTCTGGATGAAAGCGCTCAAGCAATTGCTCAACCACGTCGTCCACGTTTCCAATCAAGGCGTTGTTCGCCGCCTTGCTCACTTTGCTTGGATCAAGGGTGCCCTCGAGGGCGGTCCAATAGGCGGCCAAGGCGGCCTCCGCTTCCTCATGGGCGGCAGACTTGCGTTGCTCGGGGTTCAACCCCTCCTCGTGGTTCAGGAACACAAAGACGGTGCGTGGCATGTGGCTGCGTTCCCAGCGCCCTCCATCGGGGTGAAAGCACGCCTGCATGCGTTCATGGGTGGCGTTGATGACTTCAGGTGAGGTGATGGAGAGGTTGAACACACGAACAGGAGCAAGCGCGTTGAGTTCCACCTGTGCCTTCGGGTCATGGGTTCCAGCAACGAGGACCAACCGCTCGCGCGGTGGGTTGCGAGGGACGATGCAGAGGTCTTCGAACACGTAGCGCGGTGCGACTTCGATCGATTCAGGGGCATCGGAAAGACCGTCACGTTCGACGGCAGCGGCTTGCACCTTCTCCCAATCTTCATCGCTCCTGAAGAGAGCGCGGTTGAGCACCGTCGGGCGGGCTTGGTCGCTGCTGACCACCTCTCCGTTCAACAGACGGAGGAACACCGTGGCCGCCTCGAGGAAGATTTGGCCACGGAGGGCTGGCCATGCCGCGGCTTCGACCTGATCGCGGGCATCGATGCCGTAGGGACGGGCCATGAATTCGAACCGGCCTGATGCGAATCCGACGTGCAGGCGGCGTTGTCCGCCTGCGTCGATTCGATCCAGGTGCGTCAAGGTGTTTGCAATGCGCTCCGCTTGTGCGATGGGTCCGCCCGAGGCAAGAATCGACAGCACCGCGCTGCCCATGTCAATGCGCGACGTTGCGCGGAAGGATTCCAGCGCCAACTGGGGGAAATCCGTGCAAAGGCCGACTTCACCCGGCCAATGGGGCACGACTGGGCGGCTGTTTTGCTTCTGAATTTCAGTGGAAAGGTGGGCTTGGGCCACCCATGCCACCCCGAAACCGAGTTCGTCCGCCAAACGGAGTTGGTCGAGGTAATGCTCGAACATCACCGCTTCGCTGGGCATCGTTCCGGTGTGGTCCGGAGTGTGCGAGATGGAGAAGAAGATGTCGTGGTCCACACCCTCACCCGCCACGGGGAGCGGTCGGCAACCTATGAGATGCACGCACGTCAGGCGCGGTCGGCAAGGTCGGTGAGGGCCTTGATGCGTTCCCGCACTTGTTCCGGTGCGGGAAGTCCGACGGCCATGAACGCATGCACCACGTCGGAAAGGTGCAACATCGCCGTGGACCAATCTTCAGCAATTTCAGCGATGTCAGCGAGGCCCCAAGCGGCAACAAGTTGGCCCGAAAGGTCGCCCATGTCCTTGGCCAGATCCATGGAGCGAATCAGGTGGTCGCTCGCCAAATCGACCTCCCCAATGGTTGCGTGAAGGTGCGCCAAATCGGCCAATGTCTCCATCACGCCTTCGTGGTCCTCAAGGCGTTCAAGGACGCCAAGACGCTCCATCTGGGTCTCGATGGAATTGGGCATCAGGTCCATCGCACGCTCGCAGGACGCTCGGACGGCCAAACCGTATGAGCGGCCCTCTTCGTCCCCGCTTTCTTGGCGAAGCCTCAGCGACCTGTTGACCAAAGCGTGCGCCTCTTCCCAGGCTTGGTTTGCATGGTGAATCAGCGCCACATGGTGCAGGGATGCTGCAGCAAGGCGTGCGCCGTCCTTTCGCCCTTCCATGTCTGTTGCGAGGGTGAGCAATGCGTCCACGTCGCCACCCTGGCCACGCCGAAGTTGTTCGAGGGTGACCCACCCCTTCTCGACGTCGTCCGCAGCAGCGGCTTCTGCCCGGAGCATCAGGCCCTCTGCCAGATCCGTCCGTCCAACTTCATCGGCCAGCGGAATCAAACGGAGGGCCAGCGGTGTGTCGATGTGCTTCATGCCACCGCCTTCGACCAAGGCATCGAGCAGTTCACGGGCCTGTTCGCTGGTGACTTCACCTTCCATGCTGCTTCCCCCAACCGATGGCGTTTGAACGCACCGCTTCAGATGGACCTGAGTCGACCGCCGTCTACCGCAAGGCTGACTCCACGGATGGCTCCTGCCGCGGGGAGGGCCAAGAAGGTCAACGCCGCTGCCGTTTCAAGCGGGTCGATGAGTCGGTCGATGGGAACTTGATCCATCCAGCCACGGTGCACGTCCTCAGCGCTTTTTCCAGTTCTGGCTTGGATGGAGTTCGCGAGCGAACTGAGCCGGTCCGTTGCAGTGAATCCTGGGAGGACGTTGTTGATGGTCACGCACGACGGAAGTTCTCTGGAGAGCGTTTTCGCCCATGAGGCCATCGCACCACGGAGGGTGTTGGAGACGCCGATGTTTGGAATCGGCTCCTTGACCGAGGTGGAGATAATCTGCACGATGCGTCCGTATCCAGCGTCCTCCATCGAAGGAACGAGCCCTTTGACGAGGGTGTGCGATGCATGCAAGTGCCGTTGAAAGGGGGCGAGGAACTCGTCGACGTCAGCGTCGATCAGTGCACCGCCCGGTGGGCCGCCTGCATTGTTCACGAGGATGTGCACGGGCCCGTCACGAACCAAGGATTCGACCGCAGTGCTGACGGCTTCGAGGTCTTCCAAGTCCAGCGCCATCGCCGTGTGCGGTCCGGGTCCAAGTTCACAGAGTTCAGACACGAGCGCCTCGAGCTTGTCCACCGAGCGAGCGGCTACCACGGTCGATGCACCGGCTTTGGCCATCAT
>DALQ01000062.1 GCA_002496845.1 Euryarchaeota archaeon UBA495 | reverse complement strand
GATCTCGTAGCCTGCCTCGCCGGTGTAACCGGTGCCTTGGATGTAGCCAGAGATGCCGAGCGCGGAGCCGTCGAGCGGCGACCAGCGGAAACGACCGACATGCGCACCTTCACCCAGAACGGAGGTCAGGACGTCCTTGGCCTCGGGACCTTGCAAGGCAAGGATGGCTGTCGCGTCCGAGCAATCCTCGAGCGTGATGGAACCGTCCTCGGGAAGGAAATCGGCGAACCATCCACGCATGACGTCGATCATCGATGCATTTGGAACACCAAGGATTTCGTCCTCCGAAACGACGGCGAAGATCATGTCGTCGATGATGTGTCCGTCGTGATCCATGAAGTGGGTGTACGCGCAACGGCCCGGGGAAACGGCTGAGACGCGCTGCGTGGCCAAGGTCTCCAGCCATTCGCGAACGCCTTGCCCTGCGAAGCGAAACAGTCCCATGTGCGAGACATCAAACAACCCTGCGCCGCTTCGGGTGGCCAGGTGTTCCTCAGAGATGGAACTGTACCAAATCGGCAATTCAAACCCATGGAAGTCAACAATGCGGCCACCAAGGGCCACGTGTTCGTCGTAGAGGGGGGTGCGCACCAGCGGTCCTTCGCTCATGGTGGACGCTCATGCCCGCGGTTCTTCAACCTGTGACTTCGCATGGACGGGCAAGGTCCGAGCGAGTCGGAGCACGGCGTCCACCAAGTCATCGAGCGTCGAAGATTCAACGGCAGGATTGGCGATGACGGAACGCAAGACCACGCGCTCATCCAGATCTGCCCGGCTCACCATGAAACGGCCCTCCTCAAGCAAGGCCACCCTCAAATCGGCGTTGTGACGGTCAATGGATTCGCCCAGATGGGGCACGCCTTCTGGGACATGACGGAAACAGACGTTCGTCCACGTGGGTTCCCCTACCAACTCGAGCGTCGGTTCGCTGCGAACTCGCTCCGACAAATGTGCAGCGAGCTCCATGTACCGGTCGACTAAGGCCCCCCAACCCGCATCACCGCGGGAACGCCACGCCAGGAAGAGCTTGAGTGCATCGTTTCGCCGACCGCATTGCAAGGACAAGCGCCCGAGATCCTGGTCCTCAGCATCGTCATGGAAGAGGTAGTGCGCCTCGTTGCCGTGGGCACATGCAGCGCGAAGAACCTCGACACGTTGAACGATGAAGGCGCTGCAGACCAGTGGCAGACCCATCATTTTGTGAGCATCCCAACACACGCTGTCGGCCCGTTCAACGCCGTCCATCAAATGACGGTGGGTCGATGAAAACAGGCAAGCACCGCCCCAAGCCGCGTCGACGTGCAACCAGACGCCATGGTGCTCACAAACGTCTGCAATCGGTTGGATTGGGTCGAAGGAACCGCGCACAGTGGTCCCGCTCGTGGCCACGACGCAGAGCGCCCGACGACCAAGTTCCGTCTCGCGTTGAATCGCCCTGTCCAAAGCGGCAGGGTCCATGCGACCCTGTCCATCGGTGTCGACCTTGACGAGGTTCGCACGGCCAAGCCCCACGACGTTGGCGGCCATGGCCACGGAGTAGTGGGCCTCCTTTGAGACAAACATGCACCATGACCGCCCGTCAAACCCGTCATGACCCGACGCAGGAAGCGCGGCTTGACGGGCGCACAAGACGCCCATGAGGTTGCCAGCAGAACCCCCAGTGGTGAGGGTGCCTGCACCAGAGGGCATGCGCAGATGCTGCCGCATCCGGTCGAGCACGGCGGTTTCGATGAGGCTGGCCAAAGGTGCGATTTCGTAGGTGTACATCGAGGTGTTCGTCGCTGCTGCAACCAGTTCCCCAGCAAGCCCTTCGGGGGTGAGTCCACCCCACAACGGGTTCATGAATCCGGGCTGATCGGTGCGAACGGCCCCGTTGAGGTACGTCCGAATGTCCTCCAAGACTTGGTCCAGACCGGCACCGATTATCGGAAGTTCGAGGTCTGTTGTTTTGCGAAGGCTGGAAGGCGCCAGGTCGTGACGAATCCTTCCGTCCTTTGGGGGCTCAAGATGGGCCAAGACCTCGGCCAAGACGGATTCAAGGAAGCGCTTGCTTTCCCCCTCCATGCACCCGTGGGGCCATCGGAGGCCCTTGAAGGACGCCCTTGAACCCGGGTTTAAACAAGGGCAAGAGGAACCATAATGCAGGGTGCATGAGGAGTAATTCAATCTAAATACCGCCGTGAGAATCGACTGGCATGCTCGGACAAACTGCCGCGACGTGGCTTGAACGTCTGCACCATCAACTCGGACTTGGTCTTCGCTCACGAGGCTGGTCGCAAGCAAACATTGCCGACATTCTCGGCACCACGCAGTCCACCGTGTCCCGGCAATACCACCGTGATGCGCCTGAGATGGGCCCTTCGGCCGACGAAGTCGTGGTGGACGGTTGGGCCAACGAACTCGCCAACGCCTTGGATCAGGTCGGCGAAGATGCGCACGTGCTGCGGCAACGTTTCATCGTGGAATTCCAGCTCTCAGGAAACCAAACCTTGCGCTACGACAAATCGTTCACAGGAATGGACCTGACCGGGGATCAGGCAGACTTGGCGCTCCTCCGCCGTCTTGAGTGGGCACGAGGCCGACTTGACCCCGCACGCCTGATGGATTGGATTCCTGCGGTTGGATTCAACTTGGCTGCCTGCCCGGAAGATGCCACGTCAGCGGAAGAGGTTGCGGCATACCCCGGTAAAATCACCGTCGTGGACGGTGCTCTCAAACACCACTCAACACCAGCCATGGGCGCTTCCAAGAGCCTTGCTGGACTCTTGATGGGCGTCAGGGAACTCGACCCTGAACGCACCGCTGTGCTCAATCTTCGGGCACCTGCCAACGAGCAAGGTCCACGAATGGACATCATCGATCGTGCCCTCAATGCGCTTGAATGGAACGTGGCCGAAGCGCCACGTGGTGTCCTCAACGGCAACGAAGGACCCGTGGACGTGGTGCTGGACCGAGGTGGATACGGTTGGGAACCTGGCCTGTACGTCCTCGGCCACCACCCGTTGGACGTTGTTGACCGCGCAAACCGCCTCATGGCGGTGCTTCACGTGACGGAGGCGACCGCATGAGGGTCGTTTTCGTGGTGCTCCTGCTGTTGTGCGCCGGCCTCAGCGGTTGCCTTGGCGAAGACCTGCTGTTGACCGAGGACTGCAGCGAGTTTGAGGCCACCCTCCGAGAGGACGATGGCGTCTTGCGTGTGCTGACCTACGACATCGCTTCCTTGTCTGAGTCCTTCTTGGAGGACTTCACCAACGAAACGGGCATCGAAGTGGAATTGATCCGAGCCGACGATGCGGGTAGCATCCTTGAGCAAGTGCTGCTGTATGGCGGAACGCCCCAAGTGGACGTGGCGCTTGGTTTGGACGGCAGTTACCTTCCCTTCGCCGTCAACCGCTGCCTGATTCATCTCCATGGCGTGGACTTGACCGGACTTGACGGTGCTGTGCTGGAAGAAGGAGCCAGCCTGACCGATCACGGCGTGCCTTTCGATCATGGATACATCTGCCTGAACGTGGACGCCGCGGTCGTTGATGAAATGCCAACAAGCCTCTGGAACCTCACTGAAGACGAATGGACCGGCAAGGTGGCCATTCCTTCGCCGCTCAGTTCGTCTCCGGGCCGAGCGTTCTTCCTCGCCACCCTGCAAGGGCTCGGTGACGACGCTTGGACGTGGTGGGAAGCCATGCTCCTGAACGAACCCATCATCACCACAGGGTGGTCAGAAGCCTACGAAATCCACTACAGCGGTGGCTATGGCGTCTGGGAAGAAGGGCACGTCGGCGATGCAGCAGCGACGGTGTCCTACTGCCACTCCCCCGGCGTTGAGGCGTACTACAGCGACAACAGCACCCAATCCACCGCCATTGCGCTCCCCGGGGCCGTCTACCACCAGATCGAGTACGGTGCCGTGCTGGCCGGAGCGGCCAATACGACCGCTGCGGAAGCCTTCCTCGCCCACTTGGTCAGTCCTGATGCGAACGCCCAGATGCCGTATGAGAACCTGATGTACAGCGTCCTTGAAGGCGCCGATCTTCCCGAAACAAACGGCTACCGGCACCACAGCCTGGTCCCCGACGATGCCGTTGCAGCGTTGGGCGGCATGGACGTCGCAACGTTGGACATCATGCTCGCTACGTTCAGTGCCTTGCTTGAGGCGTGAACGTGCGGACTCCGCGTGCGGTCGCGGCGCAGGTCCTTCCGATTGTTGGATTGGCCGTGTTGATCCTTGGCCCGATGGCCGTGGCCGTGAATCGGCTGTGGGCGGTGACGGGGACATCGCCAATCATCGCCGTCGTTGGTTTGTCCCCGTCTGGCCTGTTGGCCCTGCGCACCGCCACCGGGTTGGCTGCCGTTGCTGCAGCAGCAACGGTGGCATGCGGGGTCCCCGTGGCCTTCGCCCTCGCGGCAATGGACGACCCGTGGCGACGGCGGTTGCGTGCGGTGATTGCACTGCCCTTTGTCTGCCCCTCAATCGTTGCGGCCGTGGGCTTTCTGGCGTTGATCGACCTGACGGGCGAGGTGGGCTATACCGTACGCAATTGGACCGCGTGGCAAAATGCAGGTCCTGGCAGCGTGTTGCTGCTCATCGCCATGGTGTGGTTCAACCTGTCGTTGGCCGTCCGCGTGGTGGAACCAAGCGTCGCCCGGGCCGACCCGCGTTACCTCGAGCAACTCCGCTTGCTGCCGGAAGGCAAAACGCTGCTTGGGCGTCTGCGTGCGTGGTGGCTCCCTCTTCTCGGGCCAGGATTGACCGCTGCAGCCGGGTTGACCTTCACCTTCGCGTTCACTTCCTTCGCGCTGGTGCGATGGTTGGCCCCGAGCGCGTTGACGATCGAAGTGCTTCTCGCTGAACAAGGGAGTGGAGCTGGCATCCCCGGGTACCGCGTGGACCTGAGCAAACTGGTGTTGGGTGCCGCGGTGGCCCAAGCCATGGTCCTCCTTCTGGCCGTGTCGTTGGTCAACGCCATGCAGCGAAAGCACCGTTTTGCGATGAACGCCGCCTCAAGCGAACGCGTCCGAGAAGGATTGGCTTCGGGAGTGTGGGGCCATCCCATCCTTCGATGGAGTTTGGTGTGGGGCGCTGCGTGCTTTGCCGTCTTGCCGCTGGCGCTTGTCGCGGTGGCTTCCTTCCGGATACGTACATCAGAAGGCTGGAAGTTCAGCCTGGACGGATGGCGACGGGCGTTGGAGGGAGATGCTGGTGGTGTGACCCTGATGGAAGCCTTCTGGGCCACCCTCCAAACCGCCTCCATGACCGTGGCGATTGCGTTGCCGGCCGGATGGTACCTCGCCACGCAGGTTCATCGCGCCGAGCGGGAAGGACGTGTGAAACTCGCGCGGGGACTCGACATGCTCGCCATGGTCCCCTTGGTGGTCTCGGGTGTGATGGTCGGTTTGGGCACGTTGCTCGGGTTGCTCCGCCTCGCCCCGGGATGGTTGACCTCCCCGTGGTTGCTTCCCGTGGCTCACGCCACCTTGGTGCTCCCCATCGTGGTCCGCGTCATGCTCCCTGCAATGCGTCGACTCAAACCGGATTTTGAGGCCTGTGCGGCGACGCTCGGGATCGGGCCTTGGCGCAGGTTTGCCCTCGTTCGATGGCCCATGCTTCGGCCCGCTGCGGTGGTGGCGGCTGGCCTTGCATTGGCTTTCTCGCTCGGTGAATTTGGCGCATCATGGATCCTCGTTCGTTCCACGGATGCCTCGACCCTTTCCGTGCTCGTGGACGCATGGCTCGCTCGACCTGGGTTCGATCCAACCACTCGCCCCGCAGCCATGGCGGTCGCTGTGGTCCTTGGGCTGGTGACGATGATGCTGATGCTGCTGCTGGAGCGGTGGCGTGAAGACCGTGTGCATGGAGGGTTGTGACATGGCCGGGCTAGAGGTGCGGGGAGCCGAGGTGCGCTTTGACGAACGCCCTGTCCTCGACGGATTGTCGCTGACCGTTGCGCAGGGAGAAATCGTCGCCGTGCTTGGGCCAAGTGGCTGTGGGAAGTCCACGCTGCTTCGCTCGATCGTCGGCCTGCAACCGCTTTCATCAGGCGAGGTGTGGTTGAACGGAAAGGACCTGACGACGTCCCCAACCGAGCGGCGCGGCATCGGCTTTCTCTTCCAGAACCCGGTCCTCTATCCCACGCGTGATGTGGCCGGAAACCTTCGCTTGGGCCTGCCGCTCAACGTCCCAAAACACGAGAGGGCGGCACGCATTGCGGAGGCCCTCAAGGAAGTCGGTTTGGAAGGATTTGAGCAGCGCACTGTGGACGGATTGTCCGGTGGCGAAGGGCAACGCGTGGCTCTCGCTCGAGCCTTGCTTGCAGAGCCAAAGGCGCTGCTTCTCGACGAACCCTTCTCGGCGTTGGACGGCAGCCTCCGTCAGCGTTTGGTGGACACGGTGCGCTCAGTGCTGAAGGCCCGAAACCTACCCGCAGTCCACGTCACCCACGACGCCGATGAAGCCAAGGCCATCGCGGACCGTTGCCTGCACATGGAAGACGGTCGCTTGAGGGAGGAAGGCGCGTGAGCGAGCACCGGCACGGCCGACGTTTGCTGTTGCACCTGTTCCAACTGGGCGTCATCGCATTGGGGTCCTACGTCCTCGCCAACCTCTGGAACGCCGCCAACGCGACAAAGGACCACGCGGTCGAACTTCCGATCGATGCGCACGTGCCGCTGCTTCCGTGGACCACCGTCATTTACCTGGGCTTCTTTTTGCTCTACATTGTCCCCGCGCGCATGGCCTACGGGCATCAGGAACGCATGGACGAGTTGGGCCGCATCGTACCGATGATGGTCGCGTGGACCATGTTGCACAGCCTCTTTTTCGTGCTGGTTCCCGCTGAAGTGCCACGCTCGGTCACCCCCAGCGACGCATGGCTCTTGGAAACCATCCGCAGTTCGGACCACCCGTGGAACGCGTGGCCGAGCCTCCACGTGGTGCATGTGATCCTC
This sequence comes from Euryarchaeota archaeon UBA495, assembly GCA_002496845.1. Lineage (GTDB taxonomy): Archaea > Thermoplasmatota > Poseidoniia > Poseidoniales > Poseidoniaceae > MGIIa-L3. The sequence goes on along the minus strand of DALQ01000062.1, from coordinate 189 downwards.
CTCGCGGGATTGGTGGACCGTTGGACGGCCGTCGAACAACGGCCTCAGCGGCGTCCCATTCTGGGCTTGGTGGTGATGTTGGTCGTCCTGTCCACCTTCACCACCGAGCAACACTACGTCTGGGACGCCATCAGCGGCGCCATCACGGGCAGCGTGGGTTGGTGGCTCATCACCAAACGCATGGCGGTG
>DALQ01000010.1:6978-7183 GCA_002496845.1 Euryarchaeota archaeon UBA495 | reverse complement strand
TGCCGGTCAACAGGAAGGCGGCGAAGATGCCGCATGCCGCTTCCACGCCGAAAGAGCGCAGGGCTGCAATGTCGGAGAAGAGGTTCGCGGCGAAGGCAGCAGTGGTCGTCAAGGAGGTCAGAAGGATGGCACGCCCAACGCGTCGAACGGTGATCTGCGTGGCTTCCTCAGGCGTTCGCCCGAGGCCGCGCTCTTCCTTGTAGCG
>DALQ01000010.1:6494-6647 GCA_002496845.1 Euryarchaeota archaeon UBA495 | reverse complement strand
TGCAGGGCGTGCAAACTGTCGTCGATCCCTAGCGCCATGACCAGGATGGGGAGGAGGTTCGAGAACTGCGACCGTGCGATGAACGAGAATCCCATCCATTCGGTGACGGTCACCAGGTGGCCGATGAGCCCCTGCATCCACAACAGCGCTCCA
>DALQ01000010.1:1915-6186 GCA_002496845.1 Euryarchaeota archaeon UBA495 | reverse complement strand
CCCTGCATCCACAACAGCGCTCCACCGAGGGCGACCATCACGATGGCCACGTCGGAGGGCCGTCGCAGGGACACAAAGAGCAGGACGGCGATGGCCAGACCCATCAGGGCGATGAGCCCGGCACTGGCCTGGAGTTCACGGTTGACTTCGACGTTGACGCCTTGGCCGACCTGCAGGCTGATGCTGTGCTGATCGTGCTGGCGCAGCATGCCTTCGAGTTCCATGACGCTCCATTCGATGGAACATGGGCCGCGGCCTTCCTCCACCATGCTCGTGCAGGTGGTTTCGTCGTAGGTCGGGGGATGCAACACCAGCTCCCCTTCAGCCAAACGGAACCCGCCGATGACCAGTCCTTCGTCGGTCATTCGCAGCGAGGTTTCCTGCGCGGCCTCTTTCCATGACATCGTCCAACCTGCTTCCGTCATCTCGCCGCGGTCCAGTTGGATGAGCAACCACGAGGCGCTGGCCGACCATCGCCCTTGACCGACGAGGTCGCTTGACCACGTCCCGTCGCTGAGCAGCGTACCGCCAATCGGGCCGGTGCTGATCGCGTTCATGTCGGCACGGAAACCACGGTCCAGCGACAACCACCGAAGGAAGGCGTTGTCGCTCGCTTCAGCAAGGCGTTGACTTGCAAGGTCGATGTGGTCTTGGCTGAGGTTTGTGTCGTCAAACATCAGGCATTCAAGTTCGCCACAGTCGCTCCAGTCGGTCGCAGGGGGCACGTCGTTTCCGAAGGTGTCCTTCGACGGGCGCGTAAGGATGGATTCGTTGGCCATGAAGGCCCGGAAAATGTCGGGAAGGGTCATCACGCCATCCGTTTGAGCGCCCGTGACGTCGTTGACCAAGGGCTTCAGCGTGGCGTTGATCGGATGGTTTCGGATGAGGTCCGCCTTTGCATCGACCTCACGCAAAACCGTCAGGTTGAGGATGCCTCCTGCGGGAGCGTCAATGCCGCCCCACGGTTCGCCGCTTTCGATGATCTCCGAGACGGGAGGGAAGGTGGTGCTGTCCGGCTGGCCGTCGGAGGTGCTCGCACGTGGCACGGTTTCCTCAAGATCGATGTGTACGGGGTCGCGCACGGTGACAAGGAAGGCCACGATGACTTCGGACGATGCGAAGGTGTCGTCGATGGTGGTCTGGGCGGCCAACTCAGGCGATTCCATGTCGTAGGCTTCCATGTCGATGGGTTCCAGTGCTCGCAACGCTCCGGGCACCATCAACAGGGTCAGGACGAGCATCACCAGGTGGAGGCGGTTCGCCTGACCCACGATTTGGGCCGGCAAGCGATGCAATGATGCCTCCTCACCCACGTGAAGTTCTCCATGGGTCGGCATATCAAGGCCTGTCTTTGGAGCGTGGAAGAAATCACTGCCCGAAACTCTTCGACCGCTCGACCAAATCCATGTGGCGCAATCGTCGCAAGCCGACCAGCGTCATCGCTTGAGCCGCAACGAACAAGATGAGCGCATAGCGGACCACAACGGACAGGTCAAGGTCCAATGCGAAGTAAAACGACCAGTTGGAGAAGGAGACCATCATCGCGTTCGCAGCCCAGACCGAAAACAGGCTGCCTGACAAAGCCGCCAAGGCGCCGATGATGACGTGTTCGGCGGTCAGGATGGCCCCCATGCGTGGTGTGGAGGCCCCGAGGATGCGCAAGGTCGCGTACTCGGCGTCGTGTTCGGTCAGGTTGATGATCAGCGTGTTGAGCAAGATGACGCCAGCAATGAGCAGACCAACGCCAATGAACACGTTGAGAATTTGCGATTGCTGTTCCCATCCATCTGCAAAACCGTCCCGGATGGCTTGCTGGTCGAGCACCGCCGCACCGGCAATGTTTGACGGAGCCGCAAGGCTTGTGTCGTCCGAGCGCAGCATCACCATGTTGTAGAGGCCGGCCATGCCGATGTCCTCCGCGACGTCCTCGTGATGGGTCCACAGGCTGCGCTCAAATTCGTCGGCAATACCGACGATCTCCACGTCGAGCACCGTGACGCCGACGAGCACTTCGACACGGTCGCCCACGGACCACTCGAGCAAGGCCGCGGCGCCCACGTCCACCATCGCTTCTGGGACCGCGGCACCGGCCACAGGCAAGCGCCCTTCCACCAGACGCGTGAGGTGCATGGCATCCTCCGCGTCGGTTCCGAACGCAGTCCGGGCGTGCAAGGTCATGGCCCGCGTGTCGCCGGTGGCGTTGATCTCAGGAACGGTAAGGGCGCGTTCAGTGTCCCATCCAGTGCCTTCGCTGTCCAGCCATGCGTCAACAGGTTCGGCATCGAACGGGTTGTAGGCGATGGCATACTGCCACGTGTCCGCTTCTTGAGCGTCAAGGAAGGAGTCTTCCATGGAGGTCACGAGCAAGGCAAATCCGCTGGACAAAATCATCGCCATACCAAGCCCGACCACGGTCACGGTGAGTCGCATGGGGTGACGGAACATCGCTCGTGCACCCAAGGCGAGGGACGAAGGCAACGCAGAACTCAACCAATGCACCAGTGCGCCGGGGCGCTCTCCGGCGTCACGCCGGTCGATTTCCAACGGCGACATGCGGACGGCAGACCACGCCGGCCAGAGGGTGAAGATGACGACGATGGCCATGACGCTCGTGACGGTGGTGGCCCACACGGCGGGATCGTGAATGACGTCGATGACCGGCACGCTTCCGACGATGGAGAAGTAGTACGGCGTGAACGCTTCCGTCATTTGCGTGCCGAGGGCCACACCAACAAGGCTGGCCAACAATCCCATGATCACAGGTGGAAGCAAGTAGGCCACAAGCAAGGTTCGGCTGGGGGTTCCAAGCGAGCGCAGCACCGCGATTTCACGGCGTTGACGGCGGACCAATCGCTCCAAGGAAACCGCAAGCACAAGGGCTGAGACGCTGACCAACATGCCGAGCATGACGGGTTGCATCGTCCTGTTCCCGTCAAGGTCAATGCGAAGGAATTCCACGCCGAACAAGGTCGTTCTGTCGCCGACCCGCATGGTGCTCAAGCCCTCCGATTCGAGGGAGGCGGCCAAGGCTTCCGCCAATGCAGCCAGCGCCTTTCCTTCCCGTTCGGGCGTCTCGGGGAGGTCGTAGGCGGGCGTGCCCCCCACGTCCACCAACAGCCGGTTTCTGACTTCAGGGCCTTCCCCAAGGTATTCCAGGAGCGCGGTCCTGTTCATGTAGGCAGCCACGAGGCTGCCGGGTACAGGAACCAGCACGTCCGCAGATGGGACGTAGTAGGCGTGATCCGGTTGGCTGGCGAAGCCGACGATGTCGAAGTCGAACGATGTGCCGTTGAGCACGAAGGTGACGGTGTCTCCCAGAGTCACGCCCGTTTCGTCGGCCACGACGTGATCCAGCACCACCTCGTTCGGGCCTTCCGCGTGACGACCCCACCCCTCGGCCACGTAGGGTCGATTGATGCGTCCAAGCCCGTCGTCCGTGACTTCCATCCCATGCACAACCAGGGTGGCGGTGGTGAGGATTTCGTCGTCGCATGCCGCCAAGGAACTGCACCCTTTGGCTTCTGCAAGGAAGGTGCGTTGTGCTTCAGAATGGGTGTATTCTCCACGGATGACCATCCGCGTTTCGCAGGATTCCACCGACAATCCAGAGGTGTCAGGCGTGGAGGTGCAGGCGCGCTCCAGCCGTTCGGCGTCGTACGTGAAGCCGTCAGGGCCGGTGGCGAACAAATCGCCAAGGTTGGTCACGTCGTAGTAGTCAGCGTACACTTCGTCCGCGTTTCTGATGTGTTCCGCGAACATCACGGAGACCGAACTCGCGAGGATCAGCAGCAGCAGAAAGACGCCCGTAACCACACGGTTCCGAGCCCAATGGCGGGCGAGGCGACGAAGCTGCAAGCGCATGTCGTTCACTCCTTGCGCTTTGGACGTGCGGCATCGGCGATGTCTTTCGCGACACCCCCGAGGGCCTTGGCGGTCGCGAGGCTCCCGTGGATGGCCGCTTCGACTGGACGGCGAACGGTGTCCACGACGTCTTCAGCCGTTTCCAAGGCGTCCTTCACGGCGGCTTTTCCTTTCCCTACGATCGTTCCTGCTGCGCCGAGTTCGTCGCTCTGCAAGCGTCCTGAGTCAAGACGCAGCACGCGCGTGGCGTGCTGGGTCAGGCTCTCGTCGTGCGTGACGATGACCGCCGTGACCCGCTCTTTTCGGCAGATGCCAAGCAAGACTTCCATCACCTGCTGGGTGGTTTCGCTGTCGAGGTTTCCAGTGGGTTCGTCGCCAAGCAGCAACAGTGCTTTTTTGGCCAAACTTCG
>DALQ01000010.1:0-1597 GCA_002496845.1 Euryarchaeota archaeon UBA495 | reverse complement strand
GCAATGGCCACACGTTGCTGTTGACCGCCAGACAATTCGGACGGGAAGCGGTCATGCAGTCCTTTCAGGCCCACCCTCCCAATCATGTCCATGGCGTGTGAACGGTCGCGCGCCCCTGCAATTTCCTGAGCGAGCATCACGTTTTCGAGCACCGTGAGGTCTCCGAGGAGGTTGTATTGCTGGAAGACGTACCCAATGTTGCGCCGTCGGAAGGACGCTTGGGCTTCAAGGGCCTTGGCGCGTCGACGGGACGCCATGGTGCGTCCTGGCGCTTGTACTGCGCCTTGCACCAACCTGACCATGAGTTCCACGGGCCACACCAGCGGTTGGAGCAGAGGGTGAGGCATCGAGAGAGCAAAACGTGTGGTTTCAACGGCGTCGGGGGCGGTCGGGACCTCTTCACCGAGGAAGCGGTAGGTCCCTTCCGTTGGGCTGTCCATGGCCGAGAGCACGTTCAACAGGGTGGTTTTCCCGGATCCTGACGGGCCGAGGAGCATCACCACAACTTCGCCTTGTTTCAAATCCAAATCGATGCCATCGAGGGCCGCGACGGTTTCACCCGCAGAGGAGTAAACGCGACGAACGCCGCGCAGTTCGATGAGCGGAGAGGTGAACTTCTCGGCCATGTCTTTCCCACAAAACGCCGTCCTATCAGTCCTTGCCACGTCGATTTCCGGTGGCGTTCGGCGGACGGTTCAAAGGGCAAGTCTCGGGAGCCGAAGCGTGACGCCTTCGGACGCATCAACGCCGTTTTGGGACGCAGCCGAGGCACCTGAGGGGCTTGGAGGCACTCAGGAGCCAACCGTCCCATCCACCAACGAATCGGCATCAGAGGCAGCGTCCTTGGCCATCCTTCCTGCCGCGCCCGTGGCTGCAGCACCTCAGGCTGATGTTGGCCGCGTGGAACCGGTTTCGGTGCAAGACACGCCCTCCACCGCCAACGACGGTGAGGAAAACGGTGGTTGGGGCGGTTTTCTCTTCATCTTGTTCTTCGCCGTGTTCTGGGTTGGAGGGACCGTCGTGGCCACCGTGGCGATCACCGGCGATCTGGCTGAGCAGCACAGCACCAGGACGTGGGATGAGATCCCCGGAGTGATGGACCGCAGTTGGGTGGACGAAGAGGTCAGTTGCGGAGATGAAGGCTGCAGCACGAATTACTGTGTTTACGTGGAATACAGCTACGGCTACGGAAACCTCCTCTCAGGAGATGAATTGTCCAAAATGGAGGATTGCTACGCATCCTCTGGCCTCGCGGAGAAGTTGATTGAACGGTATCCTGCAGGTGATGAGGTGACCGTTTACCATCACCCTGACGACATCAACGAAACCGTGCTTGAGACAGGGTTGTCGCTCCGGTACATGTGGCTCTTGGTGTTCTTGCTGCCGTTCCAACTCGTCTCCTTGGCCCTCCTGTATGTGCTCCAGTCTGTTGCAAGACGGGCCACCTCCGGCCCTGCGACCGATGGCTCCTGAGGCTCATCTTGATGAGGGAGGCGCGACCGCGGACAACCACGCGGGGGTCGCCCAGCTTGGTCAACGGCGGTGGGTTTAGGTCCCATTCCTCAACGGTTCGCAGGTTCGAATCCTGCCCCCCGCA
>DALQ01000091.1 GCA_002496845.1 Euryarchaeota archaeon UBA495 | reverse complement strand
CCCGTGCTCGTGGAAACCAACCGCGAGTGGGGCATGGACGCCGAAGACCTCGACCGCAAGGCGGCGGAATCCGGCGCCAAGGTCCTCCTGATGTCCTACATGCGCGGCCACGTGCCCGACATGGACGCGGTGATGGAAGTCGTCGAGAAGCACGACCTCTTCTTCATCGAAGACTGCGCTCACGCCTACTGCACCTCGTGGGACGGCCGTGCGCTCGGCACCTTCGGCCACATCGGCTGTTTCTCCACCCAATCGAGCAAAGGCATGAGCGCCGGCGAGGGCGGCATCTTCGTCACGAACGACGACGAATACGCGGCCAAGGCTGCGCTGTATGCGGGTTCTTACGAGAAGCTGTGGCAGAAGCACTACGGCCTTGATGCGGACATGATGGACCGCCTCCAGAACGAGATTCCTGGTTACTCCATGCGCATGCACGAAGTCACCGCGGCCATGCTCCTGCCTCAGGTGCCCCGTTTGGCGGTCATCCACGACATCCACGTGCGCAACCACGCCCTGCTTCGCTCCATCATCGGCGACCACGCCAACATCGAGATCCCGTCGCCTCATCCGAAGGCGGGCAACTTCCACGACACCATGCAGTTCCACTTGGTGGGCATGACCACGCCGCAGGCTGAAGCCTTCCTCGACGTCGCCAAGGAAGAAGGCCTGCCAATGCAGATCTTCGGCATCCGCCGCAACGCCCGCGACTACCGCTCCTGGACCTACGTCGATGCGCACCGCGACGACCTGCCGATGACGGTGGAGAACATCGCGTTCGCCGTGGACCTCTCGATGCAACCGCACCTGACCGAAGACAACGTTCGCGTCATGGGCCAAGTTGTGCTTGAAGTTCTGGCTCACGTGCTCGCTTGAGCCACGGCCAGCCAACGATGGCGTTCGCCATCACCATGAAATCGGGACCTTTCTTCCCGCAGACAGAACGGGGGGGCGCCATGCGGATTCTTTGGGCCAGCGTTCGGGACCTTCGACGGGACCTCTGCGCCACCACTCAGGCGTCCCTCGTCAAAGGATTGGCTGAGCGAGGGCACGACGTGACCTTCGTCAGCCCCGGCAGTGCTTCAGAAACCATCGAGGGCGTCGAACACGTGTCGCTGAGCGTCAAGACGCGCCCCGGGCGGCGCAGCCGGGCGATTGCCAACGGCATCCTCGCCCGTTGGGCTGAACTCGGTGAACACGACGTGGTGCTCGTGGAGTGGCCTCTCTTGCGCCGCCTGCATCGTGCTGGCGTGCTCGACGACGTACCCTGGCTGCTGGTCGACCGCAGCCCGCCGGCCGACGACGGGTTCCTGGCACGCCTCCACTGGTTTGTGTGGCGCCGAGCGTGGCGCCTTGCCCGAAAGGCTGGCAGGAAGCATGCAGGGCCTGTGGGCACCGCCGTCAGTGAGGCCCATCGACGCCATGTGCAGTCCTTCACGAAACTCAAGGACGAACAGGTGACGGTGATTCAGGCCGGCGTGGATTTGCGCCGCTTCCTGCCAGGTCCTGAACGGCGTTCGACGGAGCGCACGCTCCACCTCGTCTACCACGGCAGGTTGGACCGCAACCGTGGCGTGCTCGTGCTCCCGATGTTGCATCAGAAGGCCAAGAACGCCGGATTGGACGTCACCCTCACCCTGATGGGCGAAGGAGATGCCCTTGGTTCACTGAAGCGGATGGCGAAAGGGAGCGACGACGTGCACGTCCTCGGACGCTTGCCTCAGGACGAGGTGGCGCACCGCTTGGGCACGTCCCACCTCGGCCTGCTGCCGATGCCCGAACACCGGGCATGGTCGTTGGCCAGCCCCCTCAAGCGCTCCGAATACCTCGCTTCGGGCTTGATCGTGGTCGGCGTGGACCATGAGGGCCACCGGCTGGCCGGGGATGCGCCCTTCATGCACCTCTTCGCCAAGGAGGACTTCCATGAGGGCATCATCGACCTGCTCAACCGCATGACGCGGGATCCCTCGATCTACGTCGAAGGAAAGCGTGCTGCGCGCAGGTACGCGGACGACCACCTTGGGTGGACGCACAGCGTGGACGCCCTTCATGCAGCCATCGAGGAGCGCTTGGCCGTCGAAGGGCCCCAGTCCAAAACCGTCCCCGGATTTGCTGGAGACCCTGTGCCAGCGCCTGAATCTGTGCCTGAGCCAGAGCCGGAAGTGGTGGCCCCACCCGTGACCGTTGAGGCCGAGCCAGAACCGGTTCCAGAACCTGCACCGGAGCCTGTGCAAGCCGCTGAGGAACCGACGGGCCCACGGCGGAAAATCTGAAGATCAGCCGAAATCCTCCAAACCCAATGCCGTGGAACACTTCATGGAGCCACCCTTCGATTTGTGAGCGTGAGCGGCAAGCATTGGGCGATTGACGGTGGCGTGCTGGCGGCCATCGAACGGTTGGTCCCAGAAGGCGGAACCGTGCTCGAACTTGGAAGTGGGGACGGGACGGCCGCGTTGGTCGAGCGTTACACCGTGTTTTCCGTTGAAGATGAAGGCACATGGGTCGGGCATTGTGAGGGCGCGACTTACATTCATGCGCCGTTTACCTCACCCGAAGGAAACCTCCCGAGATGGTACGATGTTGAGGTCCTTCGCCAAAGGTTGCCTGAAACCTATGATCTGCTGCTGATCGACGGCCCTGCAGGCCACAAGGGCCGTGATGGCATCCTCCATCACCTCGATTTGTTCAGGACCGATGTTCCCATTCTCGTCGATGACACCGTTCGTTCGCATGAAGCCGACATCGCCAGAGAACTCGCGATGCGGTTGAACCGCCCCATGCACGTGTTCTGGAATTTCAGCCTCATTCCCGTAGAGCCGCTTACCGCGGAAGACGTGGCCAGAATTCAATGGCAGGCCGTCCGCGTTCTCGAAAAGAAAGACGAGGCGTACGTTCGGCGCTATTTCACCACTTCAGAACCGGCACGTGAGATCGACCGGCTCGAGTGGCATCAGAAAGTGGCCGAACTTCGTGAACGGAAAAAAAGCAAGAAGGAGGGTGGCGTATCTTTACGGATTGGACGAATCATCACCTTTCCTGGCCGGCTGCTCATGAAAGCAGTTCGGAAACGATGAGCGGAGTCAAGGTCGTCCAACGGCGTAGGTCTTCCAGCCGTCGGAGGTAAGGGCGTCCAAGTCCAACACGCGTCGGCCGTCATACACCATCGGTGTGCGCATCCGCTGGTGCAGACTTGCCCAATCTGCCTCAAGACATGCACGGTGAGCGGTCACCAGCACCACGAGGTCGTAGCCGTCTGCGTCTCCAAGAACACGGTGGACCGTGACCCCGTCCAGGAGAGGTTCGTCCAGATGTGGGTCCCACACGCCTACCTTGACGCCCTTTTCGAGCAAGGCCTCCGCCAAGGGTTCTGCGGGAGTCTCTCGTGGGTCGCCGACCTCCGCCTTGTAGGACCATCCCATGAGGAGGACACGGGCGTCTTTTGCTGGAACTTCTGCCTCAAAGAGGAGGTCTCGAATCACACCCGCCACGTGGATGGGCATCGAACGGTTGACCCCTCGTGCGGCCGTGATGAGGTTGGCCGGCACCCCAACGTTGGCAGCGCGCTGAATCATGTAATATGGATCAACAGGGATGCAGTGCCCACCCACGCCAACACCTGGCGTGTAACGGTGGAAGTTCCACTTGGTGGCGGCTGCGGAAAGCACGTCCTCGACGTCGACGCCTAAGGCGGGGAAGATGCGTGCCAACTCGTTCACCAGAGCGATGTTCAGGTCCCGCTGGACGTTTTCGATGACCTTTGCAGCTTCAGCGACCTCAAGCCGCCCAACGTAACGAACGTCTTCGCTGGTGAGTTGAGAGTACAAGGCAACAAGCGAGGCCCCGACTTGCTCGTCGCTGCAACCGATGACCCGCGCCACGGAACGTACGCCATGAGCTGGATCACCTGGGTTGAAGCGTTCCGGGCAATATGCGATGGTCACGTCGACGCCCTGAACAAGGCCAAGTTCATCCAACAGGGGAAGCCACGTTTCTGCCGTCACGCCGGGGTACACCGTGGATTCCAGCACCACGACGGTATTGGTGCCGCCGGGCAAGGACTCGAAAACCGCACGGCCTGCCGCCTCGACGTACGTCAAATCGGGTTTGAGATCATGCGTCACTGGGGTGGGCACGGTCACCAAGACCACGTCGCAATGCGGGACGGCCTCGGCGGTTGATGTGGTGATGTTCCACCGCGGGGCACCCGGAGCGGGCACGATGTCGTCCACGTCAGGGTCGCCAGTGGGGTTCTCTCCAGCACGCACCATGCTTACCGTGCGTTCGGAGATGTCGACGCCCCACACTTCGAAGCCTGCATCATGAAAACCGATGGCTGTCGGCAAGCCGACGTAGCCCAGACCGATGATGCCCACGGTTTGCTTGTCAGCCTCGGCCATGACGCGAGGGCATAGGATTCAGATTTCAACCTCGTGGC
>DALQ01000119.1 GCA_002496845.1 Euryarchaeota archaeon UBA495 | reverse complement strand
TCGCTGATGAAGATCGCCAACGACGTCCGCTGGCTCGGTTCTGGGCCCCGCTGTGGTCTTGGTGAACTCGCGCTCCCGGCCAACGAACCCGGCTCCTCCATCATGCCCGGAAAGGTCAACCCGACGCAAGCCGAAGCGATGACGATGGTCTGCTGTCAGGTCATGGGCAACCACACGGCCATCACCATCGGTGGCAGCCAAGGCAACTTCGAGCTCAACGTGTACAAGCCGATGATGATCCACAACCTCCTGCACAGCGCGCGCTTGCTCACGGACGCCTGCCGCGCCTTCCGGACGAAGTGCGTCGACGGCATGGAGCCAAACCTCGCCGCCATCGGCGACCACCTCGAGAACTCGCTGATGCTCGTGACCGCGCTGAACAACCACATCGGCTACGACATGGCGGCGAAGATCGCCAAGAAGGCGCACGAGGAAGGCACCACGCTGCGCGAGGCCGCTTTGGCGCTCAACGCCCTGACCGAGGAGCAGTTCGATGCGTGGGTCCGTCCTGAGGACATGACCGGGCCAAAGTGAGCCCGTCCGTTCAAATACACTCGTGAAGAACTTGCCCCATGGACTCGCGGAGGCGCCGCCGGTTCAACCTCCCGAAAACTCCCCGGCGGGAACCGTTTTCACCCCCGCCTCCAGCTCCCGCTTTCGCGAAGCCTTCCGGTTGGGTGGGAGGTGCCCGAGGGTCGTTCGCCAAAGGCAACCCTGCGGCTCCATTGGTCGCATTGACCTCTCGGCCAACCACCGAAGCCTTCACTCGCTTTTCTGAGAAAGCAAAAAGCGAACTTGGGATTGATTTGACGAACCCGCCGTCAACGGTCCAAGTCCAGCAAACTACGGACGGGGGCCACACTGTTGATTTCCATTTCCCGTTGGACAAACCCACGCCGAACATGATCGCACGATTCGAGATTCGGCCATTTCAGGACATGATCAATGAAGTCAGCCTTCGGGTTTGGGGAAAAATGTCCAGCGGGGAGGAAAACCAACAACAGCGGTTGGATTATGAGCACCTTTGCACCCTTCTTTCAACTGCCTCGAGAGAGAGCAAAGCATCATTGCGCGTGTTATCTTCTGAATCAGAAGTCAGCGAATTCGCCACCAGTACCCTCCTTGATGCGCAACGAAAACGTCCTTGCATCGTGGTCACAGAAGTCCTGTCCTCGTTCTGGAAGGACTGGGTCCGTGGCACGCCCCGGGTCATTCCGTTCCTGATCCTGCAACGGTTCCAATCGGTTGCGGACGTGGTCTTCATCACCGGGAAAAAATCGACATTTGAGCTGTCTCGAGTTTTGGGTGAGGCAGGGTACGACAAGACCTTCTCATGCTTCGATGGCGGCATTCGCGTGTATGGACCCTCCATGTCTGTAACAGATTCGCTTCTCTTGCACCCCCTTCTCACCAAATTCCGCCTTTACAAGTTGAACAACACTCAGGTGATAGACAACCTTGAGGCCGCTTTGCGTGGTGTCGGTGTTCGTGTCTCAAGGGCTGACGAACTCGTTGAGAGCCTACACACGCGCGCACGACCATCGCTTCCCGACGTTGAGTTTGGCAGCATTTGGGAGGCGATCGAGGACGATTCGAGCGAAGAAGGTTCGACGAAAGCAGAGGTTCGACCACCGCTGGTCGAGGCACTGGAACGCTCTCAAGAGCGGTATTCCACCTGCCTTCACGTGCAGAAATCGGCGTTCAAATCGGCCAAAAAGTGCAAGCGGCAGGTCGATCCCAATGAATTGAACCTGATGTTGGATGTGCTTGGAAGAATTGCCAAGCGCTGGAAAGAGAACAACGGAGCGCTAGGTGCCTTGTTTGCAGACGTGGTGCAACGGGAATTGAAAGAATTGCAAATCCCAGCAAAATGCGTCGGAAACGAGAGCGACACGACGATGAACAAATTGGGGCAATCGAGGGTATTTGATGGACGTCAAATGCAGGCCCACATCACGTACAAGAAACGAGATTTCCAACGCTGCCTTCACTTGTTTTTCGAGGCTGACATTGAACTTGGCATGGTCCTGATTGGATACCTTGGCGACCATCTCGATAACTGAACTCAGGTGCGAAGCGCCCTGAGTTTGGCCAACATCGCTGCGCGGTGCGCGGCCGCATCGTCATCACCGGACTCAGGAGGTGTATTTTGGCCAAACCGTCGCCGAAGCATGGGCGCGTCCAGCACGATGACGTCACCCGCTTGGGTCCCCAAGGCGAGTCGAGGACCTTCGCCCACCATCGCTTCGATCTTGGCGACCTCATGCGTCGCGAGACCCGTGCCGTCCGTCTCGACCAATTCCAGATGACCTTGAGCGCCTGACCAGCGGGCCACGGCCACGAAACCGTCGTCACCTTCCACGGCAGCCGCCGCGGTCACGGGTGCGCCCTTGAGCGACCAGGCCACGCCACCGTCGATGCAGGCGAAGCCCCCTGCTTCGTCGCTGAGGAAGAGGCGTCCAGCGCCCGTGTGCATGGCATCGGCCTGGACCATGCCCTCCACGCCCTCCCCGCTGAGGCGTAACAGGTCGCCCACGCTTGACAGCACGAGCGGGCCTTCCGCGTCGTGCGCCATGGCGAGCACCGCGGCGTCGTTGATGGCACGGTGCTCGAAAGCCCGCCCGTCGTTTGTGGCCAGCAGGCCACCGCGCGGCCGTCCGAGGCCGAAGAGCAGTTCACCGTCGTGTTCGATGACGTCCCACGGGCGCTCGTCGAGGCGGTGCACGTGGACTTCCTCTCCTGACGCATCGTGCAGCCAGAAGGCGGATTCAAGGAAGTCAAAGTGCTCGATGTCGTAGACCGACGACGTGGTCAGCAGGTGCTCACCGATGACGCATTGCAGGTCGGCGCTGCCTTCCAAAGGACGCGACCAGCGTTCTTCGCCGGTGGCCAAATCGAGCACCACGACGTGCAGGCCAGCGGTCAGCGCCAGCGCGTTGCCCCACGGTGTGATGGCCATCACGCGATCTGGAGTGGACGCCGTCCAGAGCAATTCGCCTTGCTCGTCCCAGCGTTTGACGCAGCCGTTCCATCCTCCGGCGATCAGCCCGCCGTCTGGAAAGAGGTGGACGGCAGACACGGGCTCGTCGAGATGGCGCACCATCCACGCAAGGTCCCGCAGGTCCATGACGCGTCCACGGGCCGCTTCAGGCATCAGCCTTGGGGGTCGGTGCGTGCTCAAGCGGGCCGTCGCCTCAGGCCAACAAGCGGTCGACGATGGCGCGCAAGTCCTGAGCACGCGAGGCGGGGTCGAGGCCAAGCTCAACGATGCGTTCACGCCCCTCCTTACTCCAGGCAGCGCGGGTTTCCATGTCGGCCGCTTGCTCAAGGGCGGCATGCCATGCTGCACGGTCATTGCGTGGCAGCAAGCGCCCGGACACGCCGTCGGTGATGGTGGTGCCAAATCCGCCGTCGTTGACCATCAGGGCCGGCGTGCCGACGGCGTGGGCTTCGACGGGCGTCAGCCCAAAGGGCTCGCCGTGGGCGAAGGAGATGACCGCTCGGGCCGTGGCCATGCGATGCGCGAGGTCATCGTGGCTGAGACGAGGCGCAATTTCGAGGTTGACGCCAACAGCATCGGCATGGGCCTTGAGCCGCTCGAGATCCGGAGCATCTCCGCCTCCGACGTGCACCAAAGCGAGACCGGTTCCAACGAGCATGTCGATGCATTCCCACGTGCCTTTGGCCCATGCTGCGCGACCGACGGTCAAGACATGGCCTCCTGGTTCGGGTGCCGCCCCTTCACGGGCCCACATGGTGGCGTCAACGCAGGGCAGAAACACGCCCGCATCCAAGCCAAACACGGCCTTGATGCGCGATTGAATGTAGGGGGAATTTCCACTGATGGCGCAGCGTTGCCGTGCCGCCATGCGGCGGACCAATCGACGGTCACGTCGGCGCGGAGCGGTGAGCAAGAGGCGCGTCAGCGCCACGGGGCGAGGCTGGCGGCCGTCGATCTTCGCCCACAGGGCGGTCTCGCCGTGCAGGCCGCGTCGCGGCTCGAGCATGTGGACGTGAAGCGGAAGGTCTGCGGGCAAGGCGTCGGCCGCTTCGAGCGAACCTTCGCCGGACACGAGGTGAACCACGTCCACGCCGTTCAGCGCGACTCGACCGTGTTCGCTGGACAGGAAAGTACGCCAATCACGCGAAGCAGCGCGGCTTGAAGCCGCGGTGATGCGCACGAAGACGGAGGTGTCGCCCTTCCACGTCTTGGTGGGTGTGAAGACGGGGATGCCGAGCCGGGCCGCTTCGGCTTCCATGTCAGGATGGCCGTGAAGCGTGGCGATGCGGATCGAAGAGAAAACCTGCAGCCACGTTTCGAGTTGACGAACCACGTCGCGTTCAGCGCCACCGTACTGTGCGAAGGACCCCTTCACGATGAGCAAGGCCGGACCGTCCGACGCTTCGCTCATGGCGTGACGTTCCACGCGTTCGGCATCAAGGTGGCGACGTTAGGCCTCAGAACATGCCGTCCATGCCCATGCCGCCCATGCCACCCATGCCGCCCATACCACCGTCGTCGGCACCCTTGGGGTCGGGCTTGTCGGCGACCAGGGTTTCCGTGGTCAACACGAGACCGGCGATGGAGCCGGCGTTTTGGAGGGCGTTGCGGGTCACCTTGACCGGGTCGATGACGCCCATCTCGAAGAGGTCGCCGTACTCACCGGACTTGGCGTTGTAACCGAAGCTGCCGTCACCTTCGCCGACCTTGGCCGCGACGATGGCGGGTTCAAGTCCAGCGTTGTCGACGATCTGGCGCAGAGGGGCCACGAGGGCGGAGCGCACGATGCTCGCACCAAGGGCTTCGTCGCCGCTCAGGTCGAGGCCTTCGATCACGCCGGTCGAGCGGAACAGCGCGAGGCCGCCACCGGCCACCACGCCTTCGGCCATGGCCGCGCGGGTGGCGTTGAGGGCGTCGTCGACGCGGGCCTTCGTTTCCTTTGCCTCGGTTTCCGTCGCAGCGCCAATCTTCAGCACTGCAACACCCGAGCCGAGCTTGCCGACGCGCTTCTCGATCTTCTCACGGTCCCACTTGGAGGTCGCAAGTTTGGCGCGACCGCGGAGCAGTTCCACGCGCTCGCCGACCGCGGCTTCGTCGCCGCCGCCGCCGATGAGCGTGGTCTTGTTCTTCGTGACGATGACCTTCTCGGCGGTGCCGAGGGAGGCGATGCCTTGGGCTTGCAGGTCGCCGCCCTTGTCCTTGGTGATGACCGCGCCACCGGTCAGGACAGCGATGTCGTCGAGCATCTCGCCCTGTTCGTCGCCAAAGCCGGGTGCCTTGACCACGCAGGCCTTCAGCACCTTGGAGGCGACGTTGATGACGAGGGTTGCGAGGGCTTGGCCTTCGACGTCCTTGGCCACGATGAGGAGCGGGCGCTTCTGCTGCATGGCGTACTCGAGCACGGGAATCAATTCCTGCGTGCTGTTGATGCTCTGGTCGGTCATCAGGACGAGCGGGGCCTCGAGCACCGCTTCACGGCGCTCCTGATCGGTCACCATGTAGGGGGACACGTAGCCCTTGTCGAACTCCATGCCGTCCACGACTTCGAGTTCGGTTTCCATGGACTTCGAGTCCTCGACGGTGATGACGCCTTCGCGTCCGACCTTGTCGAAGGCTTCGGCGATGAGCGCCCCAATCTCGGGATCGTTGTTGGCCGCGATGGTCGCGACTTGACGGATCATGTCGCCGCTGTCGACCTCGATGGCGCTGCCCTTGAGGTGCTCCACCACGGCCGCAATGGCCGCGTCGAAACCGGACTTGAGGGCCACTGGACTGGCGCCAGCGGTCACGTTGCGCATGCCTTGGTGCACCAAGGCCTGGGTCATCACGGAGGCCGTGGACGTACCGTCCCCAGCGTTGTCCTGCGTCTTTGAGGCCACTTCTTGGATGAGTTTGGCGCCCATGTTCGCGAACGCGTCTTCGAGTTCGATGTCCTTGGCGATGGTG
>DALQ01000027.1:18590-18773 GCA_002496845.1 Euryarchaeota archaeon UBA495 | reverse complement strand
GCCTTTGGCGACCTCATCGAGAAGATGGTCAAGGCCGCCGAAATGGAAGCCACGCTGAAGCGTCTTCTCGAAGAAATTGAGGCCACCAAGCGCCGTGTGAACGCCCTTGAGTTCAAGGTCATCCCTGAGCTCGAAGAGGCTCAGGTGTTCATCAAGCTCCGGCTTGAAGAAATGGAACGTGAA
>DALQ01000027.1:527-18343 GCA_002496845.1 Euryarchaeota archaeon UBA495 | reverse complement strand
TGAGTTCAAGGTTATTCCAGAACTCGAAGAGGCCAAAGTCTTCATTCAACTTCGGCTTGAAGAAATGGAACGTGAAGAGACCTTCAGGCTCAAGCGCTTCAAGAACAAGTGAGCCGGACCCTTTCCAGCCCCAAGGGGTTGATTCAAGGCGGACCGTGGGCCACCAACGGACAAGGAGGCGCCTCGATGGAAGATGAGGTCCGCTTCGAAGACGATGCGCCGGACCCGTTGCGGGTCCATCCGAAAGCATGGTCGCAGAAGGAATTCCTCGAGCATGTGGCTCGACGTCATTTCGCCTTGGGTGCACGAGTCGGCGACCGCTTGCCGGCATGGGAACTCGATGAAGAGGCAGACGAAGCCGTCTCATCCTCTCTTGTGCAGTTCAACGAGGAACTGAACGAACTGGGTTGGATGGCTCGTCTGAGGGGCGGCCGCCCGCTTGTTCTGCAGTTGTTGCCCTTGCCGAGGGGCCAGTTCCTTGGACGAGGCTGGATCGTCGGTCTTTGGATCGTGTCGGCGTGCACCCTGACTTTGGCTGGTCATGTGGGAACCAAGGCAAGTCGGCCCGCCGAAGGCGTGGTTTCCTCCTCGGGTTTGGTTGACGCCTTCCTGTTGACGGCACTTCCAGTGCTCGCTTTGCTCCTCTTGGCCTCAACGGTGCAAGCCGGTCTTGCACGCTCCCGCGGAGTTCGCGTGGGGCCGCTTGTTCCTGTCCCCGACCCCTCCATCCTGCTTTGGGCAGCCGGGGCTTTGCCTGCCGCATGGTTGGTGTGGCCGTTCGGCATCTTTGTGATCCCAACCTTGCCACGAATGGACGCCCGCCCATGGCCAGACCGGTCCTCGCTTGGCTGGACCGCGCTCAGCGCGCCCGCAGTCCTGATCCTCGGAGGTTTGCTCCTCTGGATGGTTGGATGGGCGATGACGCCGCTTGCCAGCACCGTCACAGCGTTGCCGGTCAGCCACGATCCTGGATGGTTCCTGGGGATGATGGATGGCCTGCTGCGCTCAGATCTCGCCTTGCGTGCTGCTTGGGCCACGCCACTTGTCTGGGCTGGCGCTACGGTGACCTTTCTTGCATGGGTGTCCCTCTTGCACGTGCCAACTTTCCCAGGCGGGCGCCTCCACGTGGCTCGTTTGGGCATGAGCGAGGTGCGAACCACGCAAACCCAAATGCTGCTGTTGTTCGCTTTCGCTCTTGGAGCCGTCCTCTTTTCCGTCTTCACGCGGTTCACGGTGTGGTCCCTTGTGCTCCCTGTCGTGTTGACGTTGACCTTGCTGATGGGCTCAGACCGCCGTTGGCCTCTGGTGCTTGACGACACCAAACCCGTGCCTGAGCAGCAACACTTCGCGATGGGGCTGGTCTGGGTCCTCCTCCTCTTGTTGGCGCTCCCATCCGAAACGCCCCTCATCGCACACGACGATTGGGACGCTGACCTGACGCTAAACGCACCTGAATCGGTTGACGTCGTGGACGTGGACGGCGTATGGACGGCTTCTTTTGACCTCGGCGTGCTCAACCCCTCGCTGCTTGATCGAAGCGTCGACTTGGACCTCGTGCTTGCTGCACATTGGGACCCTGTTTGGGACGGTTGTTCGTCGGAGGATGGCTCGAGGTGCGTCGTTGAGGTCGGTGCTGGGCGAAGCAGTTTGTTGCACATCAACGCGACGTGGTCCGGTGAGGGCACACCCTCCGGCGCGAGCGTGGAGGTTGTGGGTGAAGCCATTCGTTGGACGGCGCCACTGCAACCTGCTCTTGACGTGTACCCCTTGACCTCGCAATGGAACCTCACGTCTGACGGAGCAGGTCCTTTGCTCTGTGTCGATCTTGTCGCTGAAGAGGGCGCGCATGCCAATTTGAGCCTGCCCGGATACGTCCATGGCCAGCACACCGTGTGGTGGACTGAGACGGGAGAACAAACGCTGAATTCCACAGCCCCGTCCACTCACTGCCTGCGAAGTGCCGACACCATGCTGTTGAAGCACACACCACCGAGTGCGCTGTCCATCGGCAACGCCTCCTTCGCCCTCGAGGCACCTGTGCTTGTGTCACGTTTGGCTTTCGATGACAACGGTTGGAACATTTCGTCAAACGGTTGGGGAGATGCACTTGAGGCCGGAGGAAGCCTTCACCTCGATGGCACGACGTGCTCGGATCTTTCACCAGAGGCGACTCCGCCACGAGGCGAACAAGGATGGGTGTGGGACCTTTCCGTGCGTGGTTCTGGAGCCATGCCAATCGTCGCAGAGGGAGAGGTGCTGACGCTGCGCGCTCCTGCCCAAGGCGATGTCCTTCATTGCCCGCTTGGCGACGCCTCGCCCGCCTCCTACCTGCTTGAACGTGGACCGGACGTCCGCATGACCTCTCCTTCGGTGGACCGTCGATGGATTGGAGCCGGTGGCGTCTATCAGGACGGTGAACGGCTGGCCGGCATGTCCCTGAACACCACCGGGGCGTTGTCCCTCCACCTTGATGTCGATGGAGAGGTGCCGTTGAACGTGGTGATTACCGGCAGCGGCGGTGCGTGGCAGATCGTCGCTCCAAGCACCCTCTCGAACGGCACGAACGTGATTGAGCTGACGCCGCCCGAGTCTGGTACGGCGAGTTTCGAATTTGATCACCTCGATGGGCGCGTGTTCCTTCGCTTGTCCTCTCTGGAGGCTTGACCGTGCGTGTTGGCGTTGTGGGCCTCGGAGCCACAGGGGGCCTTTTTGCGACGCATCTTGCGCACCACCACGAGGTCCACGTCATCGCTCGTGGTGCGCGCGGCGCCCATGCCTTGACCTCCGGCCTTCATGTGACCGGCCATGCCGAACTTTCAGCAGAGTTGCCTCCTGAACAGGTGCATCTCCTTGATGCACCGGATGCGGCTCCACCGTCGTTGGGTTTGGACGCCTTGCTCTTGTGCGTCAAAGCGCATCAGGTCGGGCCGATCGTGCCCATGCTCGAGGGACTTCTTTCGCCCAGTGGCGTGGTGGTGTACCTTGGCAATGGGCTTGGTGTGGTTGAGCGCTTGGCCCGTGCTGTTCCAGGGCACGTCGCTGCAGCGAGTTCCACGCACGGCGCCATGCAAGGCGAGGGCTGCACTTCGATCTGGACGGGGCCAGGAGAGGTGGCGATGGCAGCATGGCCGGGTGGAGCCCCGCAGCACGCCGTTGAATCCGTGGCCGCCTGCATCGAAGGTGCAGGTTTGGCGGTGAAACGCGTCTTGGACGCTCGACAACAGATTTGGACAAAGGCCTTGCTGAACATCGCCATCAATCCGCTCTGCGCCTTGGCTGGGGTCCGAAACGGCGAGATGTTGCAGACTTCATTGTTCGATGCCGGCGTTGGCTTGTTGCTCGAAGCCGAGCAGGTTGGACGCCGAGATGGGGTGAACCTTCCAGACATCGACGTCCTCGTTGGCCTGATGGTGGACGTCCTCGGGGCCACCTCGGAAAACCGCTGTTCCATGCTGGAAGACGTCAGGGCAGGAAGGCCAACGGAAATCGATGCCCTCAACGGCTTCATTGTCAACCTTGCAGAGCACCAAGGCCTGATGGCCATACAAAACGCTCAGGTCACGGCGCTGATTCATGCGTTGAGTCAATGAGATCGGCGTTGTAATGCAGCCCGAGATTGACGGGTTGCGCCGATGCGTCCTCGACGACCAAGGTGGCCACTTGGAGCATGTTGCGAAGCTCCACAAGGTCCTTTGTTGGTCGGCAGCGGCGCCACGTTTGCTCCACTTCATCGGACAACAAGGTCAGCCGTCGTCGAGCCCTTGCCAGCCTTGCGTTCCTGCGCATGATGCCCACTTCGCGGCCCATGGTCTGACGCAGGCTGGCCAAATCGTGGGCAAGCGGGCCGTGCTCCTCCACCGGAAGGAGTCCATCGGCTCGCCAATCAGGGAGGTTTTCTGGTACCTGGCCAGGCGGCGTGCCCAGCACGTGCGTGGCGGTTCGTTGAGCGTACACCACCGCTTCGAGCAGGCTGTTGGAGGCGAGACGGTTGGCGCCATGCATCCCGGTCGAAGCCACTTCTCCGATGGCATAGAGACCGGGAAGCGGTTGATGCGATTCGCTCATCGCTTGACCGTGTTCATCCACGGCCACGCCTCCGACGGTGTAGTGGGCTGCAGGGCGTACTGGAATGGGGTCGACGCCAAGCCGGAGGTCAAGGTCAGCCAACATGTTCTGGATGGTTGGGAATCGATCGCTCAACTCGTCATGATCAAGATGCTCGGTGACCAACCACACCGCATCCCGCCCTGAGCGCTTGAGGTTCGCATCGATGGAACGTGCCACAAGGTCACGTGTGCCCATGGACCCCTTGGGAGAAGCATCCAGGGTGAAGGAGAAGGCAGCGGGGTCTTCGCTGCCAGAGTGGCGCCATGCCTCCAAGCCTTCGTCGTCAAGCAACACCGCGCCTTCGCCACGCAAGGCCTCTGTGATCAGGAAGGTTCGCGAGGGGTGTTCGATGGTGGTGGGGTGGAACTGGACGAAGGCCATGTCCTTCACAAGCGCGCCAAATCGAGCCGCCATGGCCAACCCGTCGCCGGTTGACACCGGCGGGTTGGTGGTGGGCGCCCAGAGTTGACCTGCTCCTCCGGTCGCAAGCACCACCGAGGATGCGGTTATGGTTTGCACCGTTGCTTCGTCTTCGTGTTGAATCCACAGGCCAACCACGCCTGCGGATGGGTCAGCATGGTCCCTTCGAATGAGATCGATGACGATGGTGTCGCTGTGCACCGTGATGCCCTCATGAGCGTTGACGGCGTTGATGAGGGACCGCTCGATTTCCCTGCCGGTTGCGTCTTTTGCGTGCAGGATGCGTCGAGTGCTGTGCCCGCCCTCACGGACCAGGTGAAGGTCGCCGTGTTCATCGCGTTGGAAGTTGACGCCGAGGTTCAGAAGATCGCGGATGCGGTCTCCTGCCTCCCCGACCACGGCACGAACCACCGTTTCATCGCAGGTTCCGGCTCCTGCGGCCAAGGTGTCCATGACGTGAGCTTCGATGGCTTCCGTGGCCGTTTTGTCGAGGATGGCTGCGATGCCTCCTTGCGCCCAATTCGTGGAGGAATCCTGTGTCCTCCGTTTGGTGAACACCTGCACAGGCAAGCCCCCTTCGGCCAAACGAAGGGCGCAGAAAAGGCCGGCAATGCCGCTGCCGACCACCGCCACCGGAGGTCCTTCTCGCACATGCAGACCTCTCGGCCTTCCCCTTTGACCGCATCGGCGAGGCCGACAGGCCTATGGGCGCGGCGCACGACCTCTGGTCATGGGGAAGTTGCGTGGCCGCATCGGCACGCTGCTTGGCCTTGGCCTTGGCGCGGCCGCGTGGGTGAACGTCGAACGAGGGAGCATTGCGCCCTTGGTGGTCGACGGTGCACCCAACGGGAAATTGGACATTATTCGCATGTCTGACCCTGGTTGCAGCCTGAATCAAATCGCCCTCCATCTCGACACCTTTGGGCAGAGCCATTGTTTCGGTGAACTGGGCACGTGGACGGGCGCCGATTTGATGCTCATGGCCGAAGGTGGCATCCTGCTTCTGGCCGGAGTGGCTCGTATGCCGCGCAATCCCAAACTCGCTCAACGGTTGCGGCGCGTCATGTTCCTCGCTGGAGCGATGCTGTTTTCCTTGGCCGTGCTGGATCGCTTGGCCCTTCTTCCTGGAACCGCTTCGTCCGACGGATTGGTCGAACTCGTTCCCTTCATCAAGCAGGGTTGGTTCTTCCAATTGGTCATCGCCTTCATCGGCGTGATGCTGATGCGTGGCCCGAAATATAGAGAATCAGAGTTTGCTGAAGTCCAGCAAGGGCGGCGAGCGAAGGTTACCGAACATCGCCAAGCCTTCGTGAACACCCACCGGTCTCAATCTGCGGCAGGCCAATCGCGCCTGGCTCGTGGTCCAACTCGTCCCATGCGCACCCGATCAAGCCCTCTTGTTCGGGCAACGTGCCCGTATTGCAAGGGTTCGGGATGCGAACGTTGTGACGCCCTTGGCACCTTGTGACCGGCGAAACGATGTTCATACGTGAACGATGGCCTCGCGGTCCACCGTTCTCGGAGTGTTTAAGGCCCCTCGTTCGTGATGACGCGCCTGAGGTCCAATTTGGACCGGAGGGATGGGATGTACCTCAAGGAACTCGTGATGGTCGATTTCAAATCGTTCAAGGGTGAAGTCCGCATTCCCTTCGGGCGTGGCTTTACGGCCATCACTGGGCCAAACGGCTCGGGCAAATCCAACAGCGGTGACGCCATTCAATTCGTGCTTGGCCCGAAATCTGCCAAGACGCTTCGGGCTCAGAACTCCAAGGATTTGATCTTCAATGGCGGGAAGAACAGCCGGCCTGCGAAAGCCTGTGCAGTGACCTTGGTCTTCGCCAATCCGGCCATGCAAGACGGGCGTCGCCGCCTGCCGTTGGACTTGGACGAAATCACGATGGCCAAACGCGTGCGACTGACGCCCGCCGGAAACGTGGTGACGCACTACGAATTGAACGGCGAGGAATCGACGCTCAAGGCCTTCCATCGCCTGCTTGGGGCGGCCAACGCCCGCCCTGACGGATACAACATCGTCCTCCAAGGTGACGTGACCAGCCTCTCAAAGATGAGTTCAGGAGAACGGAGGAAAGTCCTCGACGACGTGGCAGGTGTGACCTCTTACGACGAAGAAATTCGCAAAGCAGACCGTCAACGCAAGCAGGTTGAGGAGTACCTCGAGCGCATTGCGATGATCGAGCAGGAACAACAACGTCACCTCGCCGAACTTGTCGCAGAAAAGAAGGATGCAGAAAAAGCCCTCAAGATTCGAGAGGACCTTCTCACCGCACGCGCCCGACTCTGGCGCGCTCGGCTCGCTGGACAAGAGGGCACCATCGAGCACCAACGCCGTGAAGTGACCAGGAACATCGAGGAAGCCACTGCATTGGAATCGAACGTTGCAGAAGCCGCAAAGCACCTCATCCAACTCGACGATGCCATTGCAGAACTCGTCAAGCAAATCCAAGACAAGCTTGGAGGGGGCGGTGAAGCGCTCCAACAAGAAATCCAGCGGCTCAACGTCGCCATCGAAACGGCCGCAGACCGCCTGTCTGACATGGCGAGCCGGGACGAAAACGACGCCGACATCCGCTCGCGTCTTGAGGCAGATTTGGACGAGGCGTCCTCCGCCGCACAACGGGCTGCAGAAGAGGTGAAGCAAGCCGAAGATGCGCTCGCTCAAGCGACCACCGCGCACGCAGAAGCCGTCGAAGAGGAGGGGCTTGTTCGCGAGGCCCTCGAAGGCTCGACCAGCGACGTGGCCAGTTTGGCCCGCACCGTGCAGTCGTGTGAAGACGAAATCGAACACGCCCGTGCAGCCCTCGCCAATGCGCAGTCCGACGTCGACCGTTCGGCCACCGCCGGTGAACTCTTGCTCGAAGAGCGCCAAAAGGCAGAGGAAGCCCTTGCAGGAGCCAGAATGCAACTCGCTGAAAGCGACCTTCAGGGTGAGGAAATCAAGGCCATGGCGGCCGGAACCGACCGAGAAAGCCTGGTTCGCGATCTCACCGCAGCTCAACGAAAGGAATCCACCCTTGTCGAGGAAGCCAACGCCGTTGAAACACGTCTGCGTGACGTTGAGCGTCAACTGGCACGCGCACGGGCCGCGATTGAATCCAACGCAGGCTCAACAGGGCTAACCGGAGGGGCAGCGGCCGTGCTTCGCGCACGTGACGGAGGAGAGTTGGACGGCATCTACGGGACCATCGCTGAGTTGTGCGCGCCCAAGGATGAAGCGCATGCGACGGCCTTGTCCACCGCCATTGGCGGTGGGATGATGTCCGTCGTGGTCGAGACCGACGAGGTTGCAGCGAAAGCCATCCGCTGGCTGAAACAGAACAACGCCGGACGGGCCACCTTCCTTCCGCTCAACAAGATCAACGCCGGGCGACCTGCAGGTCGTGCGGTCATGGTCGCTCGTCAGCCGGGCGTCATCGGATTTGCCCACGACCTGCTGGAGCACGACCCACGCATCACCGCAGCCGTGCGCTTTGTCCTCCGCAACACCTTGTTGGTCGACACCATGGCCACCGCCCGTGCCAACATGGGCGGCGTTCGCCTGATCACCTTGGACGGCAGCGTGGCCGAAGCAGGCGGCGCCATGACCGGTGGTTCGCCACGACGTTCACGGATTTCCTTCGGGGGGAAAATCCAGGGTGCGAGCGAAGTCGATCGCCTGTCGAAAGAGGTGGACCGCCTCCGCATGATGTCGGAGGGCGTCTCCGCCAAGGTTCGGGAGGCCCGCGAGGCTCAAGCCGACGTCCGTCGCCGCTTGGGCGACTTGGCCAACAACGACGCTGCATCCAAACTCGCGTCTTGGCGGAGTTCCCACGCGGCCGCCAAGGCCGCTCTTGGCAAGGAGGAAGGCAACTTGGCAGCCCTGACGTCGCGATTGGACACGTTCGATCAGGAAGGGCGCCGCCATTTGACCCTTCGAAGCCAAGCCCAGCAACGCCTTGCTGAAGCCATTGAGGCACGTGACGAAGCCAATCAGCACCTTCAGGACGCGAGTCCGACCCATCTCAAGGAGCGGCTCCACGCCGCGGAATTGGCCAAGGCGACCGCAGAAGCGGATCTTCAGAGCAATGAGGCGACCATCCGGACCGGGAAAGAGCGGCATGTGCTGCTTCAAGGGAACGCAGAGGACTTGAGCGGCCGGCTTGACCAGCTCGCCTCTGAAGCCGCGACTCGGGCCACGGAACGCGTGAAGTTGGAGCGCTCCATGGGTGAAAACCGAATCCAATTGACGGCCAAAGAGGAAGAGCGTCGCTCTCACCTCGAAGAACATCAAGGTCTCGAGGACGAACGCATCCGTCTTGTGGACGAGCGCAGTGCGCTGCGTGCAGCTTCCGAACAGAAAGCATCGGACGCCCGTTCACGGCGGCAGCACGCCGAAGAATTGCGCCGTTTGTTGTCCAGCAGCGAGGCTCAATTGGTGGAAATTCGCTCATCGATGGTCGAAGAGGGCGTCGAAGAGACGGTGGAGGGCGAGGCTCCCTTGCCCACCGTGGCCGAAGGCGAACGCACGGTCAGGCGGCTTGAGCGCAGGATTGAGGACATTGGCTCCGTCAATTGGCGGGCCATTGAGCAGCACGACGCGTGCGAGGAACGGCTTGCTTCGCTCAGTGCGGACCATGACGTCCTGAAGGGCCGTCGGCAAGACCTCCTGGACTTGGCAGAGCAACTCGACCAGCAACGGACCGTTCGTTTGACGCAGGTCCTCAGCAAGGTGAATGAGAACTTCAAGCGCGTCTACAAGACCTTGTCCAAAGGCGGTGAAGGCGAGTTGTTCCTGGAAAATCCCGAGCAGCCCTTCAGCGGTGGCTTGGACATGTGGGCACGCCCCCGCGGAAAATCCAGCCGCTGCCGCCTCCAAGGCTTGTCTGGCGGTGAGCAGTCCATGGCGGCCTTGGCCCTCATCTTCGCCATTCAAGACTACGACCCAAGCCCGTTCTACTACTTCGACGAGGTCGATCAGAACCTCGACTCCGACAACGCTCGCTTGATCGCCGAAATGTGCAGGTCCCGTTCAGAGCGCGCTCAATTCATCATGGTCACCTTGCGAAAGGTCAGCCTCAGTTTGGCCGACCATCACATTGGGGTCACCCACGGCGGGGACGGATGCAGCCGCAGGATCATGGATTTCAACCGCCAACGGGCGCTTGCGCTTGGCGAGGCCGCCGAGGAAGCAGCGGCCGCAGATGCGGCCAAGAACGCCGATCGGGCGGGCGAAGCCGTGGCCTTCCAAAACGCCATGCCCGAGGTTCCCGATTCATTGGGCACCCCCAAGAGCCTCGAGGGGCTCATGGCACGGGCCGATGACTCGGCCGAGGAGGAGGCTGAGGCCCGTGAACACATCGAGGCGGTGCGCGAAGCCGAAGCCGCTGAAGACGTCGCCTTGGGTTCTGAAGAAGACGCTCTTCCGGCAGAGGTTCCTGACGGGGAGTGAGGTGAGGCCGGATGGAGCAAATGGTCCTCGACGGTTGGTTCCTCAGGCAGGACATCGTTGAGCGCTTGCTTTCCACCGGAAGCGAAAGCGACGAGGCCTCGGCCTTTGGGGACCGAATCATGCGCATCGCGGCTCAAGACGGAGCC
The DNA here is from genome assembly GCA_002496845.1 of Euryarchaeota archaeon UBA495. Taxonomy (GTDB): domain Archaea; phylum Thermoplasmatota; class Poseidoniia; order Poseidoniales; family Poseidoniaceae; genus MGIIa-L3. Next base: position 8,224 of record DALQ01000027.1, on the reverse strand, counting down.
GAGCACCAGGCCCTGAGCGATCCCATCGACCGTTCGATTGCTTTGGTGCTGTCCCTGGTTCGCGAGGAAGGACTCAACGCATGGGACATTGATCTGGAGGCCTTTCTGGAAATCTTCACCGAACGCGTGCGTACCGAAGCAGAACGCGTTGACCTGCCTGCATGTGGGCGCTTGATTCGCCTTGCATGGGAGGTGCTGCATGAGCAGACCCTTGGGGTCTATGACCGGGCCACGGCGATTGAGCTGGCCGAGGAGGAGATGGATTTCGGCCATGATTTTGGCTGGGAACTCGACGTCGACGACGAAGCCTTCGCCTTCACCACGACCGTGCTCCAAGGCGAGGCGGACGCGACGTTGCCCTCGTTGTTTGATGGTCGTCTGCGCCGCCCCGAAGGCCGTCCAACGACACTTGGTGAACTCCTTGCCGCGTTCAAAGACGCCGCAGATGACGCCGAAGCCTTGCAGGAACGCGAACGCGTCAGGGAAGCAGCCGCCGCCGAACTGAAGGCCCACCTCGATGATGTGGGCGGACGAATGCACGACGAGGACCTCGAAGGCGACATTGAACGATGTTGGAACGCCCTACGCCAGGTGTGCAAGGCCAACGGGGCCGCAAAGGTGCCATTGCTCGAGGTCGTGCGTCGCTTGGAAGAGATTGACCCTGAAGCAGCCGCAAGCCTTGGTGGTCGCACTGAGGCCAACGTGGCCGCATTCATCGCTGGGTTGTTTCTGGTTCACCGTCGTTTGGTTGACGTGGTTCAAGATCAGGTGCCCTCCGGTCCAATTCATCTGGTGGACCTCTGGCCCAAGATGGACGCATACCACGATGTGCGTGCTCATTTGGAACGCCTTGAGGCAGAAGAAGACGGCCGGGTTCCAACCGGACTCCTCCAGCGTGCCGGTGAAGCCGCAGCCTTGGAGGAAGCCTCCGCGGCCGTGTTGGCGGAGTCCGAAGACGACACAGATTCGTGGTTGGTTGAGTGAGGTGACGAAATGACGGAAACACCGTTGGAACTCTTGCTCGAAGCCCAACTGTTCGCAGCAGGACGTTCCTTGTCTGCTTCAGACATCGCCGAAACCCTCGGCTATGAGGTGGACGAAGTCACGGCAGCGCTTGAGCAGCTCCAAGGGTCCCTCAAACGGCGCCGAGGCGCTTTGCATCTCGCCGAAGTCGGTGGCCGATGGGCCATGGAAGTGAAACCGAAGGTCGCGGCCCACCTTCCCCGGGAAACGAAAACCGACCTTCCTCCTCGCTTGCTCAAGGCGGCGTCGCTCATCGCCTACCATCAGCCCATGCCACAGTCACGTTTGGTGGACATGCTCGGTCAGCGTGCTTACGATCACGTGCGTGAATTGGCTCAAGCAGGGATGATTCAACGTCGACGGGACGGAAACACCCGTCGTTTGTCCACCACGCGCCGTTTTTCGGAAGTGTTTGGCTGCCCCCACACCGACCGGGCCAAGGTCCGAGCCTGGTTCCGTGAACAGGTGGCCGATTCTGGCATTCTTGACGACGTGCTTGGCAGCGTGGTCGTCGAAGAGGAGCAGGTGGACGGTACGGTTCAGGCCGTTCTCCCCGTCGGCGAAGACGAGTGATCAGGCGCCTTGCCTGAGCATCGAGAGGATTTCCTCGGCCGTTGTTTGTGTTCGTGGGCCTTCCCATGTGGCCAAGCGGGCTGCCACCTCTTCGATTTCCGGACCGACCGCGCCAGCGCTTACAGCCATGTTCCGGGCATGCAATCGCATGTGTCCGGCTTGGATGCCGCTGGTGGACAAGGCACGCAGTGCGCCCAAGTTTTGTGCCAGTCCTGAGGCTGCCATCACGGCGGCAAGACGGTCTGCGGATTCGATGCCAAGGAGCTCCAAGCACGCACGTGCTGTGGGGTGGACCCTGCTTGCTCCGCCAACGGTGCCCACGGCCATGGGCGTTTCAAGGCGTCCAATGAGGAACCCGTCGTCGTCAACCTCCCATTCGGTCATCGAAGCGTAACGGCCGGTTCGCACCGCAGCCCAGGCGTGGCATCCGGCTTCGATGGCTCGCCAGTCTTGGCCGCAGGCGATGGCGACGGCACTGATCGCGTTCATGACGCCCTTGTTGTGCGTCGCTGCACGGTAGGGGTCCGAGGCTGCAAAATGGTAGGCCTCAATGATGCCAGAGATGACTTCAGCACCCTGAGATGCATCGCCGTCATCGGACATGGCTTCGGGGCTGAACCGTGCCTCGACGCGGGCCATGCGCTCAGTGGCCAGATTGGACAGGATTCGTAGCAAGACACGCCCGCCGGTGAGGGCTTCAATGCGTGGTGCGACAAGTTCCGCCATGGTGTTGACGGCGTTGGCGCCCATCGCGTCGCGGACGTCAACGTGCAGGTGAACCACGAACATCGTGCCGAGGTCCGTCGGAATGCGGTGGCAGGTGATGCGCTTCAGGCCACCACCGAGCCGAATCATGGTGGAAGGGCGGTCGTTGCACATGCGCATCAGTTCCTCTTCAGCGCCCATCACGGCGGATTCAGCCGCATCGAGGTCCTCGACGTCCAACACTTGCACTTGGGCGATCATGACGGGAGGGTCGTTGCTGCTGACGAAACCACCTGTGTCCCTGCATCGGCGTGCCATGTTGGACGCAGCAGCCACGACGCTGGACTCCTCAAGGACGAAGGGAATGAGGTACTCCTCGCCATCGACGATGAAATTCGTGGCCAAGCCGACCGGGAGGACGAACCGCCCCACGACGTTCTCAATCATGTGATCGGCCGCTTCTTCACTCAACGCATCGGCTGAGGCCAAGGCATTCACGGCCTCCTCGCTGAGGTCGGTCACCTCGAGGAGGGCCTTCCGCCGTTCCTCAACGCTGAGTCGGTAGAACCCCGAGAGGCGGCTGCTCCGGGCAGGCATGGTGGGTGGCAGTCCCTGAAAAGCATGAACCCACCGGCGAGATTAACGCTCAACTAACGCGTTAACGAGGCGTTGAACAAGCGCTAAGATGCGTTACTCCTCCGCAAAAACAGCCCTTCCGCGTACGGATTAACGTACGCTAACGCGACTTGTGCGGCCGCTCGTTCGGTCAAGGATGATATACTCGCTTTTGGTTGGCGCCGAGCATGATGCCCTCGGAGGGTTTCCCGCACGTGACGAGAAACCCGTTCGGTCGAAAGCCGCTTGAGGGGAGCGACGCTGACCTTCTTGTTGCTCGTGACGAAGTCCTTCAGAACCTTCGTTGGTTCCTCCAAGAAGGCAACGATGCACGTCTTCTGCTCCTCACCGGTCCCTCTGGTTCGGGGCGCACGTCCTTGATGCGTGTTCTGAAAGGGAGCTTGCAACGCTCCGTCCACGTGGTGGATGTGGATCCGATGCAACCTGCAGCGGACCTGTTGAAACAAATTCACCAGGGCCTGATCGGTGGCGAACCACCCTCTGGGCCAAGTCAAGCCACGGACATGCTGATTCAAACGCTGCGTAGGGACCATGGGCAGGCCCTGATCGTGCTTGACCTCCCCGTGCTTGACGGAGAGCACCTGCCCCAGATTCTTTCCAAGTCGATGTCGTACTTGGAGCGCCTTGATGCGCTGATTGTTGTCATCGCCACGCCCGAACACGCCGCACGTCTCGGACCCGCACTCGAGGTTCGCTTCTTGGAGGAGTTCGCGTTGAAACCCTTCACTGATGAGGACATCGCCACGATGATCGACGTTCGCGTCCGCCGCCAAAACCAACTGGGATGGCGTCCTCGAACCGCCTGGATTCAGGAACACTTGGGAGGCGTTCAGCGCCACCCCCGGGATCTCCTTCGGGCCATGAGCGCCCATTACGTCGCGCAGCAACGCGGCGAGCGTCGACCGAGTTCCCTTCCGCAAGAAAGTGTGAACGAGCCCCATTTGGACGGCTGGACGCCAGGTCAGCCCGCCAAGGGTTTGGAATTGGACATGGACGATTTGGAAGGCGCACGAGAGCAAGATGCTCCCCCGCCCATCCGCCCCTCGTTGGACGACCTTGTCGAGACGGATCCGACTTGGATGGAGGATTTCAAGCGTGTTGAACCAGAGCCAATGGTTCCAGACGAATCCGACGCGTTTGAGCCTGCTCCTGAGGTGCCGCAACCGAGCCAAGCACCTCCTTTGGAGCCGTTGGTGTCTCAAGTGGAGGCTTCGTCACCCTTTGGCCGCATCGCTCAGCGTTCCATCGCCGCAACCAACCAGGCAGCCGCATCGTCGCATCTTTCTTCCTCGGAACCTCCTTCCGAAGACCCCGAAGACAAATCGTGGGAGTACACGGACAATACCCCGAAGACGACCGCTACGGGCGCGACGTCACAATCCGCATCCGGCGTTCGGGTCTCTGCGCCCGTTGACGCCACACAACCTGCATGGGACCAAAACGTGCTTCTCCTGCTCAAACAGGCCCTGACGGAGACCACGGCACCCACCGCATCCCCCATTCATGGTTTGGCTGAAGCCCTCGCGCGGTTGGGCATGCCGCACGCGGGGGCCTTGCAGCACCGTCCACTCCGAGTGCAAGCGCTCAAGGAACTCAATTCAGGTCAAGCCGTCGTGGTTGAAGCCGCCAGCCAGCGAGAGGTTTCTCCTTCCGATGAAACACTGTTGGCCCGCTTGGGCATCAAACGTGCTCGGCTGTCGCAAGTGTGCAATGCCCTCCACAAGGACGGGGTGTTGGACGTCGCTCAACGAGGTCGATCACGTGTGTTTACCCTCTCAACGGCCGCCCGTGCCCAACTCAAAGCCTGGAACCTGCTTGGAGGTGAGGCCTGATGGCATGGACTCCTGCATGGTCCACCAAAATCAGCGCTCCTGTGGCGTCCCTTACCGCCGGTCGCGGGTGGTGCGTGGTGGGGCACGAACGTCGATTGACGCTGCTTTCTGATGACGGCGCCCATCGTTGGACCCACGATCTTCTCTTCACGCCACACAACGTCGTGGTCGCTGGCGCCCATCTCGGCGTCCTTGCCGCTCACGGTTTCACCGTCCATCGGTTCGAAGACGGCACCCCGGTGAACGAAGGACGAGCGGTCAGCCGTGGCTTCTCATCCCTCCTTGCGCGCCCAGGTGGAGGCTGGCTCGCCTCAGGGCGCGAAGGCGACCTTCACCTGTTCACAAAAGAGGGCCGTGGACGCTCCCGTGCCGCTCGCGCTCCCGTTCGGGGATTGCTCGGCTGGCTGGACCGTGACCAGGTCATCGTTCACGATCAGGACGGATGCCTTCGTCTGGTGCATGTCGGCAGCGGCGAGGACCTCGCCACGTTCGGCGAAGAGCGCTGGACGTGGGTTTCGTCCTTGGAACGTGACGGATTGTTGCTGCGTGGCGCCGACGGTCTTCTGCATCGAGGCGTCCCCGGCTCGTCAGGTTGGGACCGCCTTGATCGGCTTGAAAGCGAGGTGCTCGAGCCAACGGCTGCGGCCAGAATGGCCGGTGGCTGGGTCTTGCTAGAGCTTGATGGGCGCATCATCATGGCCCCAGAGGGACACATGGTTCACGAAGGGACGGTGATGAGCGACCCCGTCTTGCTGCTCGCAGGGGACGGGGACGAGACCTTGTTCGGAGCAAGCCGTGACGGTCTCATTCGTTCCTGGTACGGCGGCGAGCGAGAACGGATTGAACGCGAGGCCCGTCGCGCGTTGGTCGCCGACGGTCGTCGTGCAGCCGACTGGGCCCAGCGCCGTAGGCGATTCGACGCGGCCGTGGAGGCCGAGGAACGGGCCGACTGGTCCACCGCAGCATTGCATTACGAGGCCCTTGGCCGAGAAGAGGACGTGGAACGCGTTCGCCGCTTGGATGGTGATGTGGATGACTGACGGAGATCACCCCACGGAGGTGACCCCCGAACGCGTGCAACGGTACCTGGACTTGACCGCCCGCGCCCGGGCGAAAGCCACGCCAATTCCCGAAGAAGGCACGGCTGCGTGGTTGGACCTTCAACGCCTGATGCGTATGGCTGACGACTACGCCTCCGACGCTGCGCACTTTCTGAAGACCGGCGACCTTGTTCGTGCTTTTGGCGCAATCAATTACGCGCACGCTTGGATCGATGCCGGTGTTCGCTTGCGTCTTTTGGACGGTCACGACGACGATGTCCTGTTCACGCTCCCTTAGGGGTCGATTCGGCGAAGACGGTGGCCATCGACCACTTCGATGACAGCGCATCCCGCTTGGATCAGGCGTCCTTTCAGGCCTCGGTCCACGGTGAGGGTGGCCGCGCGGCGTTGCACGGCCAAGTCGACAATGTGGTCGTCGGGATGCAGCCCTTCTTCGGGTGCTTCGACCACCGTAGCCCGTTGGTCAAGCAAAGCCAACAGCAGTCCTCTGCGTTGGAGGTCGATGGCACCCAGTTCTTCTCGCACGCCCTCTGGAACGAGCCACGTTGGACGGCCGACCAGAGGAAGCAAGGCGTGATCGAGGTTGACGTTGGCATCCACAGCTGCGGTCCAACCGCATGCGTCGATGATCAGGTCCACGTTTCCGCCTCAGACGATGGTCGCGTGGCCGATGAGGCGCCAGCGGGAGCCTGTCCGTCGAGAAATGGAAACACGCTGACCTTCATCGGCGCAGATGGGGAGGCGAAGTTGGAGCGTGGCCTTGTTTTTCTCGACGTTCTTGACAACACCAACGGAGGTGGCCGTGGCCACGTTGAGCATCAGCATCTCGTTGTTTCGAAGACGGTGCACGGGTTCAGGTGCCTCTCCGTCCCCGGCCACCATGGTGTCCATGAGGTCCACCTCAACGCGAATGGTGTCATGAATCCCGGGCAATTCACCGCGCAGGGCAATGACCTGCCCGCTGAGGTTGTCGGCCGTGGTCGTTGCAGGGTCGAGTTTGGTCGCGATGCCCACCAAGCCTCCGGCGTGAGCGGTGTCGAGGTTCAAGCCGCCTCCCTGAATGCTGCTGATGGTCGCTTCAATGGGCTGCCACACGGCTTTGTTGCCTTCGCCGATGCGGCGCCCTGGAGCGATTTGCACCTCGTCACCGATCGAAAACGTTCCTTCAACGATGCTTCCGCCAATGACGCCTCCGCGCATCTTGCCGGGGCGTGTCCCTGGTCGATTGATGTCGAAGGAACGGGCGACGTGCATGACGCTGCGCACGTCCGCAGAGCGGTCTGGTGTAGGAATGAAGGCTTCAATGGCCGAAATGAGGACGTCCAAGTTGACGTCGTGGTGGGCCGATACAGGGATGATCGGCGCGTCTTCTGCGATCGTGCCCTTGAGGAATTCTTTGATTTCCGCGTGCGACTCAAGCGCCCGTTCACGGGACACCAAGTCGATCTTGTTCTGGACCACCACGATGTTCTCAATGCCTGCAATTTCCAGCGCCATGAGGTGTTCACGGGTCTGAGGTTGCGGGCAGGTCTCGTTGGCAGCCACCATCAGAAGGGCACCGTCCATCAGCGATGCACCGGTGATCATGATGGCCATCAGCGTCTCGTGGCCCGGCGCGTCAACAAAGGAAACGACACGGAGGAGTTCTTCATCATCGTCCTTGCCGCCATCGGGGCGTCGTCCAAGGGGGTAATGAGCGCCTTCTTCGGTCTTGTAGAAGGCCGTGTCAGCGTAGCCGAGTTTGATGGAGATGCCGCGCTTCCGTTCTTCGGAGTGCGTGTCCGTCCAGACACCTGACAGGGCTTGCGTCAAGGTGGTCTTGCCGTGGTCGACGTGCCCGACCAAGCCGATGTTCACTTCAGGTTGG
>DALQ01000027.1:0-223 GCA_002496845.1 Euryarchaeota archaeon UBA495 | reverse complement strand
AAGCCGATGTTCACTTCAGGTTGGCGCGGGAGTCGACGTGCCATCGCTCCCCCTCCCTTTTGTCGTGCTCGAAAACCCTCTCGGGTTTCACTCCGCGGCCGGTTCCTCGTCGGCACCGAAGATGGCCTCGAGCGGCTTGTTGCCGGCCTCGACGACCTTGAGATTGATCTGACGCGTGTCCTGCGTCACGGTGTTGCCACGGAAGTTGCGGCGGCGGCCGAGA
>DALQ01000023.1 GCA_002496845.1 Euryarchaeota archaeon UBA495 | reverse complement strand
CATCACCGTCGTCGTCATCATCGTCGTCGTCATCGTCGTCTTCGTCATCGTCGTGATCGTCATCCTCGCTGTCTCCGTCGTCAACAGCAACGGGTTCGTCTTCAGACTCGGGCTCATCAGAGGATTCCTCCGGCGCATCATCTTCCTGAATTTCATCGCCACTGGTGGCTTCATCGTCAGACGGAGCTTCATCAGTAGCCGTTTCATCTTCCGCCCCGGCCTCGGATTCGAGAATGGCTTGCAATTCGGACAAATCGATGCTGCCGTCACCGTTGGCGTCAATGGTCTCAACAAGTCGATCGACTTCAGATGGCGGCAAAGCAGCCAAATTCAGTGCGAGCAGACCATCTTTGAGTTCCTGAGCATCGATGATCTTGTCGTCGTTGACGTCAAACCGGCCAAAAATGTCGAGGGCCGTCATTTGATTGTCGTCCATCCATGTCCGCAGGACATCAACCACGTCATCTGAGACAAAGACGACGCCACAAACCGTGCACGAGCGCGGTTGGTGATCGAACAATTCGCCACACGCACCACATTCCCACCTTGGTTCTTCACCGGCCAAACGCACGTTGCATTTAGGGCAAACCTCTGAATCCAAGGGGATGATGGCTTGACAAGCACCGCACGCGGCCATTTGCGTTGAGTCGTCGGTCATGGAGAAGCCCCGTTGCGGGTTATCAAGGAACGATATAATCATTCACGGCCCGGGCCACCGCAATTCAGGGTTGCAGCCATGGACGGAACAAGTCGGCCGCTGCTCGGAACCTTGTCGGACATCCTCGGCTCGCTTGAAGCCCACCACCTCACCCACGAAGGCGTCAACAGGCTTCGAATCCTCACCCGACATCCTGATCGCTGGGCGCCAATTCAGCCGGCTGGCTGGTCGGTTGATGTCGCTTGGTGTTCACCGCGGCAGGGGCAAGGGAGGCTTCCATATCGGCCGGATGCTGTGATCAAGGACCTCGTTGAGAACGTGACCAAAGCCACGGCTTACATCCTTGACGTGCTTGACATCAATGGTCCAGCGGTGGATGATGTGTCGACCTGGTTGCTTATGTTGGACGATTGTTCAGTGGATGTGGGCAGCCAAGTGTACGTCTGTGTCGATGATGGCCTTCACAAATCGGCTGATTTGACACGATGGTCCACCATTCTCCCTCGTGTAATCCTACCATCGGAATCCACACACCAGCCCCGCGAAGCCTCGTTTGAACCATCAAAGAATGAGCCCATATCCGAATCAGTCGGTTCCCTTCAGCCGGAATTGGACGCCCATGAAATCCAACACCTCACGCGACTTCCCATTGCCTTCTCTCCAGATGCCCTACGACGCAGGATCATGCAATGGAGGCGGATGGGATTCGATGTGTCTGACCTTGAATCCGCGTTGGTTCAGGACAGCGAAGACAGAGAACGCATCTATCGCCATGTGGAAGAGAACGTTCGCCGTGCCATCGACCTCGATCGAAGGCTGACCATGATGGCTGAACACCTTCCTGCAACCGACGTGGAAAGAGATCGTTTTCGACTGCGCCAACTGACGGGTCTTGATCAGATCGAGTCGAGCCTGAACGCACTGATGGATTGACGTTCACGTGTTGGGCATGAGCGAGGAAGATCCCACAAATTCCGACCACCAACGGCGTTCCCCGAGGCGTTGTGCTAGGAGACGCAAATCCTCTGCCGTTGAGCGGTCCGTCGTGAGTGGTTCGACGTCGCGGCGCACCATTCGGTGAAGGTACGTCATGTCATCCGACATCGCCATGGTCAGGTCTTCGACAGACTCCGCTGCAATCAACAGTTCTGCTGCGAGCACCTCCGTGAAGCGATCGATGGCGAGGATGAGGTTCATGCACGCTGTCGCACCCATGGAGACATGGTCCTCTTGTCCACCCGAGGTGACGGTACTGAAGGCAGAACGAGGCATGACATGCCCATGCAGTTCTGAGAGGGATGCGCCTGCCACGTAATGGACGATCATCAATCCTGATTCTAGTCCGGATTGGCGAGCCAAAAACGGCCGACCACCCGAGCGTGCTGGGTCCAACAATTGGTCCATTCGCCGTTCGCTCATCGAGGCTTGCTCAAACAAGGCCAGCGTCATTCCGTCAGCCGTTTGTCCGAGAATTTCTCCATGGAAATTTCCTTGGCTGACGATTTCATGTGGGCCGGGATTGGCAGGGTCGGGGAACACCAACGGATTGTCGGTCACGGCATTGAGTTCAATCGCAACAACAGAAGCGAGCGCCATGGCCCGTTCATAGGTCACACCATGCACCTGTGGCGAGCATCGGAAGGAATACGCATCTTGCACACGTTCGCAATCAGCATGCTCCTCAATGTTCGCCGACCCTTCCATCAACCGCATCACACGGGCGGCGACATGTTGCTGACCAGCATGTGGGCGGACGGCATGGACTTGAGGCTCGAAGGGTCGAACCGTGCACCGCCGTGCTTCCAACGACATGCAAAGCACGGCATCGGCCAACGGGAGCAGCGCATGAAGCCGTTCAGACGCCAGAGCGAGAAGCGACGTCATTTGGCTCGTTCCGTTGATCAATGACAAACCATCCTTCGCCCTGAGTTTGCATGGAACCAGGCCACATTCGGTCAACGCCTCTTTGGCCGGCTTGGTGTTTCCTTCGTGCACGACGTGCCCCTCGCCGATAAGCGCCAAGGCAACATGAGACAACGGCGCCAAATCTCCAGATGCCCCAAGGCTTCCGAGCCGTGGAACCACTGGTGTGATGGCATGATTCAACATCGCCTCGAGCTGACGAAGCGGATCCTCATGCACCCCGGAATGACCGGCGAGCAAAGAATTCAGACGAACGGCCATCATGGCTCTGACTTCCGTGTCCGTCATCGGATTCCCGACCGCGGTGGCATGGGAACGAATCAGGTTCAGTTGAAGCCGTTCAAGATCGGAGGCATCGATGCGCGTGTTCACCAGAGCACCAAAACCTGTGTTGATTCCGTAGACCACTTCCCCTCTGGCGATGATGCCCTCGACGGTGGCTCGGGCCAACCGCACGCGTTCCAATGCATCCGGGGCACATTCGACGTGCGCCCGGCGTTCCGCAATGGCCAGCAAGGCTTCCGTGGTCAAACTGCGGCCATCGAGCATGACGGTTCTCATTTGGAACCACCCAGCCATGCATCAAGGTCCGAGGGGTGAACCTTTGTTGGTAACGTCACGTGAAGATTTGTCTGGCGTTCCATGGATCGTGAAATGGCCTCGATGGCGCCGGGGTTTCTCGCCCATGCTCGGCGTGCTACGCCGTTCTCAACGTCCCACGTCAACATGGAACGAGCGCGGTCACCTGCCTCTTCTGATCCATCAAGAAGAAGGCCAAAGCCACCGTTGATGACCTCGCCCCAACCGACGCCGCCACCGTTGTGGATGCTGACCCAGGTGGCTCCCCTGAAGGCATCACCGATCACGTTCTGGACCGCCATGTCAGCCGTGAACATGGAACCGTCTCGAATGTTTGAGGTTTCACGGTATGGGCTGTCAGTCCCAGACACGTCATGGTGGTCACGGCCCAGGACGACAGGCCCCTCCAAGCGGCCGTCAGCCACGGCTTGGTTCATTTCGGACGCGATGGCCGCACGCCCTGCTGCATCAGCGTAGAGGATGCGAGCCCTGCTTCCAACAGCCATCTTGTGACCATCTGCTGCTTCGATCCATCGAAGGTTATCGAGGAGTTGCTGGCGAATGCTCCCTGGAGCTTGGGTTAGCATGGAACGGATCACATC
>DALQ01000113.1 GCA_002496845.1 Euryarchaeota archaeon UBA495 | reverse complement strand
CCGTAATTCCCGGCGCCGTGGCTGCCGCCAACGATGACCGTGAATTTGGGCACGTCCACGCAGGACACCGCCGTCACGAGCTTGGCGCCGTCCTTGGCGATGCCACCTGCTTCGTATTCCCGCCCGACCATGAAGCCGGTGATGTTCTGAAGGAAGATGAGCGGAACCTTTCGCTGACCGCAGAGTTGGACGAAGTGTGCGCCTTTCAGGCTGGACTCCGAGAACAGAATGCCGTTGTTGGCGACGATGCCAACCAAGTGGCCGTGGACGCGTGCAAAACCACACACGAGGGTGGTCCCATACCGAGGCTTGAACTCGTGGAAACGAGAACCGTCCACGATTCGTGCGATGAGTTCGCGAACGTCGACGGGTGTACGGTTGTCCTCGGGCACGATGGAAAGCAATTCTTCTGGATCGTAATGGGGATCCTCAGGCTCAGCGCCCGCTGCAGGAGCCAGGGTGCGTGGACCGAGGTTCTCGATCACGTTCCTGACCTTGCGCAGTGCTTCCGCTTCGTCCTCTGCAAAGTGGTCCGCCACACCAGAGGTGGCGGTATGCACGTCGGCCCCGCCAAGGTCTTCTGCCGTGACTTCCTCACCGGTGGCGGCCTTGACCAACGGTGGACCTGCAAGGAAAATGGTCCCGTTGCCTTTGACGATGATCGATTCGTCGGACATGGCCGGAACGTATGCTCCTCCAGCCGTGCATGATCCCAGAACGGCCGCCACTTGTGGGATGCCGTCAGCGGACATCTTCGCTTGGTTACGGAAGATACGCCCGAAGTGACCGATGTCGGGAAAGACCTCGTCCTGCATCGGCAGGAACGCCCCTCCTGAGTCCACGAGGTAGATGCACGGAAGGTGATTCTCATGGGCGATGACCTGGGCACGGATGTGCTTCTTGACGGTCATCGGGAAGTAGGAACCACCCTTGACCGTGGCATCGTTCGCCACGAAGAGGCACTCTCGGCCATGCACGACGCCAATGCCGGTGACGATGCCGGCGCTGGGCGCACCGTCGCCGTAAAGCCCGGTCGCAGCAAGGGGAGAGGTTTCGAGAAATGCAGTCCCAGGGTCGATGATGGCCTCGATGCGCTCGCGTGGGAGCATCTTGTCTCGGGCACGGTGGCGCTCCACGGCACGGGGGCTTCCTCCAGCGCGTGCCGACGCCAGACGAGCACGGAGGTCATCGATCAACGCCAGGTTGGCCGCACGGCGTGCAGTGGCCTCCTCGGAATTGGGCGAAAAACGGCTCGGAAGACGGTCCATGTCGCTGCCTCATTCACGGGGAGCACAGAAGTGCGCTTCAAGCATCCGACGCTCTCCACTCACACGTCGAGAATGAGGCGCCCCACGTCGCGCAGGCCGGGCGCCAACCCGACCACGAGCACGGCGAGGACCACAAGCACCCTGAGGTGCTGTTGACGATGTTCGACGCGCATGCGACTAAAGAGCACCACAATCGCGCTGACGAGGGTGATTTTGATCACGGCGAAGAACCACGCACCGACGCCGAATTCAATTCCGAGGCGCGCGTTGATGCTCGCACCCATGTCGATGACACCTTGGCTCGCAACGTGCTTCTCCCCGTATCCGAACACGTCCAAACCAAGGAAGGTCGCCAAACCGTCTGAGAGTTGTCCGATGACCATCAGGATGACCAACGGCGAAGCCAGCATGGCCCGGTTGGACAAGCGCTCGACGGGGTGATCGGCCACGGCAGCAGGGTCCGACTCCCATTGTGTGAGGCTGATGCCAGGAGGCAGCACACCGGGTTCGAATCCGCTTGCGCGAAGGTGACGCAAGTCCCCTGCCCCAAAGCGGTGAAGCAGGACGCCGATGAGGCAAGGCAACACCACGATGACCAGAAGAGGCCACAACACGATGGCGTTGTAGGGGTCGTCCACATACGCCTCCGCCAAATGCATGGCAAGCGCGACGTAGTATCCGAGCGAAAGGAACACAGCCCCTGCGCCGAAGGCCAGAAGGGCTCGCGTCAAGGCTGCTGCATGGGTTGTCCGCATCAGGATGAGCGTGACGCCAATCAGCGCCACAACCGCGCTACCAAGGAGGGGAGCAAGGTCCAGCGGGACATCGGTGTCATGGATCGGTTGGAGCACCCACGCCCAGAACCCGGCCAGACCCAAAGGGAGGCCAACAAGCAGCGCGTGATGCACCCGGCGTTCCACGGTTGCAGGACGTGATGCGCGAGCCACGGCCACGTCCAATCGGTGTGCGATGAGGCCAACGCCAACCAGCCATGCAGCGAGATGCAGGTGAATCAGGGGGGAGATGTACAGCAGGTCTCGCCCATCGGGGAACAGGTGCGCGTCTTCCAGCACACGCAGCACAGGGGCGAGGATGACCCACGTGGTCAACGCGAGCATCATCAGGTCGTCGCACGGCATGCGCCATCGGCGGAACAAGGCCTGCAAGGCCAAGACCGCCGCAAAGAGCCCTGCCGTGTAGAGCATGGTGTTCCATGGATTGTAACCCGCGTCTCCGGTTTCGCTGGCGTCCTCAACAATGGGGTCCCAAACCACCGGGGCAAGGCCGTCGTCCCACACGGTTTCTGGCGCCACGATCAGTCCGAGAACGACGCCACACCCCACGGCGAGCAGGGTCCAGAGGACAACGGATTCGAGCAGCGAATAGGCCTCGTCGGGCAAGGCTCCACCCTCGGGGGTGGATTCGGAAGCGTCGACCTCGCTCATTGGCCTCGCCGCCCACTCATGGGCCCGCCTCAAGAGGCTTGGCCCGAGGGGTTCACTCCTCTTCGCCGGATGCCGCCTGCAGACGCTCGATGAGCTGAGCCTTGGTGCCGCCGACCTTCAGGCCAGCAGCCTTGCAGCGCTCCTTGAGGTCCGCAACAGAAAGGCCGGAGAGGTCTTCTTCGACCGAATCCTCGTCGTCCGCCTCTTCATCGACACCGAAGCCACGGGGTTCGTGAACTTCGAGGAAGGTGACCTTGGCCAAGTCGTCCATGGCGTCGCGAAGCGAGGTGACCAAACGGAACTTCATCATCGCCGCATTGGTGTCGAAGAGCATGGTCTGAGGCAGCACGATGTTCACGTCGTCGCCGTCGAAAGAAACGCCGAAGTCGCTGTGACCGGTGTTGGACTGAAGGATGGCTTCAACGGTCGCTTCGCGGCCTTCAACGACCTTGACGATCTTGAAGCTGTAGCGGAGGTCCTTGCCAGCCATCGGCGGGTTGTAGTCGATGCGCGCACGGCCAGCGGCCAAGTACGAGAGGTAACCTTGGCGGCCACCGACGTTCACCGGCGCGCCGAGGTAGAGTTGGTTACGGTCACGGACGGAGCGGAGCAACTTGTCGATGCTGATGGTCTCGACAAGGGTGGGGTCCTTCTCTCCGTACGCGTCGACGGCAGGGATGGTGAGGTCGATTTCGACGTCAGCGTCAGCTTCGAGGAGCGCAGCCTCGAACCCGGGGATGAGGTTGCCCGAGCCGACCACGCACACAAGGGGCGTGTAATCGCGGCCCTCTTGGTGCATTTCTTGCTCTTGAGCGACGGACTCGCGGGTCGTCTCGATCAGGTCGCCGGTAACGCCGTCGTAGAGTTCGTAATCGACGTGGACAATGGTGCCTTCTTCCATGATGTTGCCACCTTTCGGTGCGCCGAGCCACCGGAGCCCTCCTCATAAGTCAAGCGGCCGATGATGAGGGCGGCGTGGAGCCAATCTGCCGGAGCCCCAATGCGGCCATGCCAAGCAGCATGAGGCCCCATCCCAGCCAAACCAGATGGCTCTGCGGAAGGCGGTACACCGTGATGCGGACCGCATCAACACCGTCCGCCCCTTCGTTGAGGGTTTGGGGCATGAGGGTGTCCGCCTGTGAGTAATCGAAGATGAACACCACATCGCCGGACCATCGACGCAACACGTCCACCTCAGAACGTGGGAAGCCAGAGGCGTCAAAACGAACCATGCCTGGCTCGACCGTCCCAATGTGCCGGTCACCGTCGTGCACCTCAATGGTGGCGAAAATGCCGCCATCACCGACGCGCAGGTCCTCTTCGGGAACAAGCTGGAGGTCCGTGAACGTGTAACTGAGCCCGTCGACCACCACGGC
This sequence comes from Euryarchaeota archaeon UBA495, assembly GCA_002496845.1. GTDB lineage: Archaea > Thermoplasmatota > Poseidoniia > Poseidoniales > Poseidoniaceae > MGIIa-L3. Next base: position 8,416 of record DALQ01000113.1, on the reverse strand, counting down.
CTCGTCCTGAAGCATCGTGATCCTGTGGATGGGGTCGCCCCGATCAACAAGGGTCGTCGTGAACACGTGGCCGACCAAGAGCAGAAGCAACCCGAGGTGAATCAGGTGAGCCTGAACGGGGATTCGCCTCCAAAGGGGCGTGGAGGACGTGGCCTTCGCCTTTCGACCAACTTCTCGGGCGATGATGGGCACGGCCATCAGGGTCAACGGAAGCACAATCCAAGCCACGTGGCCCCTTAGCACAAGGCTGCTGAGTGGTTCCAAGGCGTCGCCTCCCCACCACCCGGGTGCAAAGGCCACCCCGAGGAGGCTGATGCTCGCCGCCCCGGCGAGCAAAGCGGCGCGCCGCTTTGGAGCGTCGTCCCTCGTCCCGTAAAGCACGAAGGAACCGGCTGCTGCGGCGATGAGCACGGAGGTGTAGACCTCATGGGCCGCAAAGTGGATTTGATCGATGGACCCGAGCAGGATGACCAAGGTGAGGACGAGGACCAGTCCTGAGAGACCTGCACCTGCCCACAGCGAGGCTCGAAGCATCCGTCGAGCATAGGACGGAGGCCTGATGTCCTCGCTGTCCTCTTCGCTTTCCAACAACCAAGGAAGGAGGAATGGGAGCAGCATCACCACCGCCACACCGACCTCGACCAAGTCCGTCCATGCGGCCGCAAGCGCAAGCCCAACGCCCAAGACCGCAACGGGCCATGCATCGGTCGGAGATTTGGAAAGCGCCAGCGGAGAAATGAGGGCCAACCACAACACGGCGAGGAACACGTCCCCGCCAAGCACAGCGATGAGGGCGGCCAGCATCAGGTCAAGTGGGACGCCTTTGGGACGACCAAACGGATGACCACCTTCTCGCTCATCATCCCTGACCTTGCGTGTTGCTGCGAGCGTGGGCAAGAAGACCACGAAGGCCCAGAGCCAAGGCAAGACTTGCATCCCCAACAGCGCCACGTCATTCGCACTCAGGGCTTCGAGAAGCACAGCCAGAAGCACCAGGAGAGGCACGGCCAGATCGGCCACAGCCGTGCCGATTCGACGTCGGACGCCCGCCTGAAGGGACACGTCAGCAAGCCACCAACCCACCAGCGTCAGCAGGACCAGAAGGTAGGCCATGACTTCGATGCCCGGCCCGGAATCCACGGCAAGGAACACGATGCGCCCAAAGGCGTCGGGAGGCGTGCTTCCTTCGGCATCCACCACGAAGGTGTGCACCGATGACGCCCACGCTCCGCCCGCCCGGGTGACCAACGTGGCGAACAGCGCAAGGGCGCCGGCCATCAGCCCCACCCCACGGAGGACGGTCGGAGGGACCTTCCTCGGCACGGTTCGAAGGTGCGCAAGAGAGGCCAAGGCGAGCCAAGGCAAGAAGGAGGCCGTCTCGACCGGGTCCCAGGCCCAATACCCTCCCCAGTCAAGGATCAGGTAGGCCCACAGCCCGCCCAACCCGATGGCCAAGGTGGTGATGAAGAAGCCCGGACGTGCTTGCCGAATCATGCGGTCAAGCAAGCCTGCGTCGTCATGGCCGATGGACGAGACGGCGGTCGCTGCAATGGAGAGGCAGAAGGCGTACGCCAAGAACACCAGCGGCGGATGGACCACCATCAAATCGGTTTGGAGCAGCGGGCTAAGTTCACCCGGCAAGGCCCCTGGAAGGGTCTCAGCGAAGGGTTTCAGATGGGTTGCAAGCAGCATCAGCAGAGCTGCAAAGCCCCCAAGCAACGCCACCCTGCGTTCTGCCATCGCATCGGTCTCGCGTTCCATGGGACGGCGCCACCACCACGCCAGGGTGGCGGTGAACCCTGCCCAGAGCAACAAGGGGCCCGTTCGTGCCGACCATGTGGCGGCCACACGGTAGAGCAGCGGCATGTCGCCGCCACCTGAGGCATTGACCACCGCGACGGAGAGATCGTTCGTGACGAAACGATGGACGAGCACAAGAAAGGGCACCCACGCGAGCACGACGCCGAGCGTCGGGAGAGGGGAAGGGCCCTCCGCCTTCCTCCAGCGCCCCCACGGAAGCAGGACCATGAGGCAGCCCGTCAGGCCGAGCCCGAGTGCGAACCACCCCATCGGTCCAATGGAGGAGGCTCACGTCGTGAACCTTGCCTCGCGCGCGGCGGTCACCAGCCGAAGTGCTTGGCGCGAGAATATCCGAAGGAAAGCAACACGGAAATGACGCGCTTGGTCAACAAGGCAGGGCGGCGCACCAGGATCTTCAGGCCGACGCCCAACTTCTGCAACGGTGACATGGAGCCGAGCTCTTCGGGAAGGCAGTGCGCCATCGCGGACATCTCCTCGTCGCTCAGATCGTACAAGGCCGTCTTCCCGCGGAGGATTTTGTGGTACGGAGGGAAGGTCCCTTTCCAGCGCTTTTGGTAGCCGCTGAGCCTGGCTTTGGTCGGCAATCCTGACCCGAGGGCTTCCGCAAAGGTCTCCGCAGCAGCCCGTCCGGACCACAACGCCAGATGGGTGCCGCCCTCAAACAAGGGCGACGTGAAGCCGGCGGCGTCACCGACCAGCAAGAGACCGTCCTCCACCGTGCTTGGCCTCGGCCCAGAGATGGGAATGGTCCCTCCAAAGGGTCGGACCTTGATGCCCTCTTTGCGCCATGGAGGGTTCACGTGGGGTTTGCCGTTCAGGTAGGTGTCCTCAATGAATTGATCCAGGTACTTTTTGGCGCCTTTCTTTTCGGTGGTCACCAACCCGACGTTGGCCCGATCACCGGCTTTTGGGATCATCCACACGTACCCGTGAGGGGCGTACTCGGGCTGAATGTAGAAATCGAGGTAACCGTCGTTCTCCACATCGTTCAATTCGTATTGAAAGCCCGCAATGACTTCGACTTCACCTGGCATGTCGAGAATTTTCGAGGCCGCCCCATACACGCCCGATGCATCAACGACGCCGCGGCACCGGATTGGGAAAGCGTCACCTCGGCCGTCGAGATTCCAATTGGAAAATTGATTTTCGCTGTTGCGTTCTCGTTCCATTTTGGTCACACGATGGCCCAAATGTACGTCGGCGCCCTGTTCCTTGGCTTGCTCCATGATCCATCGCTCAAAGAGGTGCTTTTCTAGGACGTAGCCGGGCTCGGTGAGCATCTTCGCCGTGCCGTCGGGGAAGATGACGCGGACGCCGTCGACCGCAAGCGCAATGACGTGATCTGGAAGGTCCAACTCAAGTTGCTCCGTGGCCAGATGCGACAGGCATTCGCCGCAATGGACGGGGGTACCGATTTCTGGGTCGGCCTCGAGGACCATCACAGAGAGGCCAAGCCTCGAAGCGTGAAGAGCAGCCGAGCCGCCGCCCGGCCCGGCGCCAATGACCACAAGGTCAACGTCGACGTCGGAGTCATCCGCCATGGCCCGGCTTGGGCGGATGGAGTCCATCAATGGTGCGTCTGCACCGCGTCATGGACTTCAGCGAAGGTCCAAAGGCAAAACCACAGACAGCCGTCCGTGGCATGGCGGACCCTCAAGCGGTGGGTGGACCACTTGGAGCAGCGCGGTGAGGTGCTGCGCATCCCTCGTCCCGTTGACGTCGTCCACGAAGCTGGCGCCATCGCCGACCTGTTGGTCAAGAACGACGGGCCAGCGGTGATCTTTGAACAACCTCGGCTAGCCGACGGCACCATCAGCGAAATTCCTCTGGTGATGAACCTCTTTGGAAGCGAGGACCGAACGCTTCGTGCGTTGGGTGTTGAGACCGAGACGGCCATCGGTGACCGCATGGTGGCCATGATGAAGCCCGATGTCCCCCGCTACCTCAAGCGACCGTGGGAAGCCTTGCCGCTGGCCATGGACGCGATTGCCTTTGCTCCAAAGCGGAAGCGCCGTGGCCGCGTCCAACGCATCGTCGACAAAGACCCAGACTTGTCCAAACTCCCCATTCCTACGACGTGGCCAATGGACGGTGGCCCATACATCACGCTCCCGTTGGTGGTGACCAGGGACCTTGCCTCGGGCGAGCACAACCTTGGCATGTACAGGTCGCAAATCTTCGGACCCAAGGAAGCTGGACTGCATTGGCAGGTCCACAAGCACGGTGCAGACCACGCTGCGGCTGGAGTGAAAATGCCGGTGGCGATTTGCCTTGGCGGCCCACCCGAACTGATTTTCTCAGCGATTTCTCCGTTGCCGGACAACCTCTCTGAGTACCAATTCGCAGGCATCCTCGGCCGCCGTCGGTTGCCCCTGACCAAAGCGGCGACGCAAGACCTCTGGATCCCCGCCGAGGCGGACATCGTCATTGAGGGATGGACCGACCCCACGGACTTGCGCGTCGAAGGGCCCTTCGGTGACCACTACGGCTTCTACTCCCTCACAGGGCATTACCCTGCGCTGAACGTGACCGCTGTGACGCGCCGCGCCGATGCCATGCTGCCGGCGACCATCGTTGGACTGCCGCCCATGGAAGACGGCTTCCTCGGCGAGGCGATTGGACGTCAGTTCAGCCCAGTCCTCCGCTTCCAGCACCGCGACGTGGTTAGCGTCCACCTCCCGTTGGAAACAGGATTCCACAACCTCGCCATCGTCGCCTCCAAGCAACGGTACCCGCGTCAGGGGCGAAAGACGGCCATTGGGCTCATGGGCGCCGGCCAGATGATGTTCCTGAAATCGATGGTCGTCGTTGACCCGGAACGTGACCCGAAGGACTTGGAGGGTTTCCTTGATGACTTGAACGACAAGGTCGACCCGGCCGAGGACGTCATCGTCCTCGAAGGCATGGTCGCTGATGCACTCGAAGCCGCAAGCCCCTACGAGAACGTCCACGACAAGGTCATCATTGACGCCACCTCCATTCCCGGGACCGATCCACGTTCCGGAGAAGCACCGCTGCTCGGATCCTTCCGCCAAGACACGCCCGATTGGCGGCGTGGGGAAGCGGAAGCGCCAGGATGGGCCGGCGAGGACCTGTCGGCCGTGCTGGCCCTCGACGGGGCCGAAGACGCGCGACTGCTTCGCAGCAGCATCCTCGTAGTCAGCGTCTCGGTCGAAGGCAGGCCTTCACCAAGGACGGGGTCCGAAGTCACGCCGGAAGGCGACGCGCTTGAGGCCGCTCGTCAAGAAAAGATTGACCAATTGAAAAATCAAATTTGGCAATTGGAAGCAGCCAAGGATTTGCGCTGGCTCATCGTCACCGACGATGACTTGGATTTGCACGGACCCAAAGCCCGACGTCGCATGCTTTGGCAGCTGTTTTGCCGCTTTGACGTGGGGCGAGGCCTGACCTTTGACGGCGCACGTGCACGCTTGTGTTGGGACGCCACGACACCGATTCCTTCTGAAGCCCATGGCGTGCGTCGTTGGCCTGCGGTGACGCTGCACAGCCCTGAGACCTTGGAGAAGGTCGCCGCACATCCAGAGTTGGCGGAGTACTCATGGCCTCCGCACCTCCGTTTCCCAAACGGGGGGGCCTGACATCGACGTGCGCAGCGTGCTTGAATTCGTGAAAGTGGAGCACACGCTCTTCTCGTTGCCTTTCGTGCTGATGGGGTATGTGCTCGCCCTCGCGGAATTCGACCTCGACCCGGGGATTGACCTCCTGTGGATCCTTCTTGCAGCGGTCGGTGCACGTGGCTTGGCCATGGCCCTGAACCGCATCATCGACCGAGACATCGACGCGGCCAACCCCCGTACGCAGGGGCGCCACTTGGCCTCGGGCAGCATGAGCCTGCAAACGGCGTGGATGTTGGCCGCGGTGTTCCTCGCGATGCTTCTCGTCAGTGCGGGTTTGTTGAACCAGGTGGCGCTGATGATGGCGTGGTTGCCCGTGTTGGCCTTCGTGGCCTATCCGTACATGAAGCGCTTCACGTGGTTGTGCCACTTCTGGCTCGGCCTTTGCCTCGGCTTGGCGCCTGCCGGTGCTTGGGTGGCCATGGCCGCCGACGTGCACGGCTGGGCCGCCATCACCGACGCCTTGTGGGCGCCCACCGTCCTGCCCATTTCACTCGGTGTCGCCTTTTGGATCACGGCCTTCGACATCAACTACGCTCGCATGGACGTGGAAAGCGACCGAGAGCAGGGCATCCACTCCTTCCCGTCGCGCTTTGATGAACGGACCACGACCCGAACCACCGTCCAACTCTCGCTCGTATGGTTTGCGTGCTTCGCCGTGTCAGACCCTGTGGAGAGCATCTGGTTCCTCGCGGCCGCCGGGGTGATGGCGTTGGCCAACGTCGGAGTCGTGCTGCGGATGGACCGGATGGCCGATTTCCAAACGACGCTGTTTCGCGTGTCGATGCTGACTGGGTGGGCCTTGTTGGCCGCCCTAATGCTCAGTTTCATGACCGAACCAACCGCTGTTGTCGCATAGGACGGACCGAGCGGATTGCTCAAGGGCCGCACGGTCACGCTTCACCGCATGAATCCGATGCTGACGGCGTTGCTGGAGTTCAACCAATCCTTCGAAATCCCAAAGCTGGACGCTCCGGGTTTGGGCCCTGAGGACCTCGCAGCCCTTCGGGTCAAACTGTTGCGCGAAGAAGTGGAAGAGTATGCGCAAGCCCTCGCTGATGGAGACCTTGTCGAGGTCCTTGATGCGCTTGCGGACATCGGCTACATCCTTGCAGGATCGATCATCAACCACGGCCTGCATCATCTCTACGACGAGGCCTTCGCCGAAGTCCATCGTTCCAACATGGCCAAATTGGTGGACGGAAAGGTCCTGCGCCGAGAGGACGGGAAGGTCATGAAGCCCGAAGGCTGGACGCCCCCTGAACTTGCAGCCATCCTCGACAAGCACACGGAGGAGAAGTCGTGAGCCGCCCTGTGGCGCTGGTCACCGGCGGTGGCCGAGGCATCGGTGCTGCCGTATGCAAGCGACTGGCCAAGGACGGCTACGACGTCCTGTTGACCTACACGACCTCCTCCCGGCCGGCAGAGTTCGTGGTGGACGCCATCCGAGAAGCGGGCGGCGATGCCCTTGCCGTGAAGATCGATTGTGCCGCCGAAGATGAGGTCGCTTTGCTGGCCAGCCACCCATGGATGGCACGAAGCGTGGACGCATTGGTGCTGAACCACGGGCGCTACGACCGGGTGCCTGCTGGCGAGTTGGACGTCGACCATCTTGACCGTACCATGGCCGTGAACTTTCGAGGCGCCTTCCTCGTCTGGGCCGCAGTTCAACCGCATTTGGCCACCGGCGCACGCATCGTGGTCGTGGGTTCGCAACTGGGAACGCGTGGCTCCCCCCACGGCGCCGACTACAGCGCCTCGAAGGCGGCCTTGCAAGCATGGGCTCGCTCGCTGGCTCAAGACGCAGGCCCTCGCGGCCAGCGCGTCAACGTCCTCGCGCCAGGGTACGTGGACACCGACCTGTTGTCGGCCGACACGCCTGAGAAGCGAAGCACGCGTGAGGCGGAGGTCCCGTTGCGACGGTTGGGCTCGCCGGATGACATGGCCGGCGCCGTGTCCTTCCTGATCGGCGAGGACAGCGCCTACATGACCGGCGCCGTGCTGCACGTGAACGGCGGGCTTTACCTCCCCTGAGCCCCACAAGGGTTCAAACCGGCGCCCGACCGCCTTGGTGCGTGGTCGATGAATGGGACGATGACGGGTCCTTCGAGGCCCGCGCCAACCTCGATGTGGGCGAGGTGGACCTGCAAGAGCGGGACCCCTTCGACCTCTCCCGTGCCCTTGAAGGGGCCTCGATGGAGCACCTCAGCCCTGACGTCAGTCGATTTCGTCTGCATTCGGAGCACGATCCTGCGGGCGACCAACCGGAAGCCATCGAACAATTGGTCGAGCAAATCGAGGCCGGACAAGAACGGTGCGTGCTGCTTGGCGTGACCGGTTCAGGCAAGACCTTCGCCATGGCGAACGTCATTGAGCGCCTGAACATCCCTACGCTGATCATCTCGCACAACAAGACCCTCGCCCGTCAGTTGCATCATGAACTGGCAGGATACTTCCCTGAAAACGCCGTGGAGTACTTCGTTTCGCATTACGACTACTACCAACCGGAAGCCTACCTTCCAAAGCGTGACCTGTACATCGACAAGGAACTCTCCATCAACGAGCGGATCGAGCAAGAGCGATTCTCTGCCGTGGCAAGCCTGGTGTCCCGTCCAGATTGCGTCATCGTGTCCTCCGTCTCGTGCATCTACGGGCTCAACCCGCCTGAGACCTTCCTCGAGCACCATCTCAGGGTGCATGTGGGCCAGGCCATCGAGCCGCAGGATCTGATGAAAGCCCTCGTCGGGCTCCAATACGTGCGCACCAACACGGACCTTGAGCGAGGACAAGCCCGATTGCGCGGCGAAGTCCTCGACGTCTGGATGCCGAGCCGCGACGATCCGCTGCGTATTCGATTCGATTTCGACGGCGTGATTGCCATCTCGGTATGCGACCCGGTCAGCTGGGACGTTCTCGACGCCCTCGAAGAAGCATGGATTCACCCCAAGGAATTCTTCATG
>DALQ01000053.1:1283-7109 GCA_002496845.1 Euryarchaeota archaeon UBA495 | reverse complement strand
CAAGCCGACCCGCGACGAAGGCGGACGCCGGTCGCGCTTGGGGTCGAGTTGGAAGACGGTCGAAACCTGTTGATCGAGGTCACAAAATCCCTCGCCAACCAATTGTGGACGTGGGCCGACGCGCTGGGGGGCGACAAGCCCGTGATGCCCGACGTCGTGGCCGTGACCCACTTGCACTTGGGCCACATCGAAGGGTTGGGGCAATTCGGCACCGAAGTGATGGGTCGCCACGGCACGCCGCTCATGGCCAGTCCTGCGGTCCACGAAGTGATTGAACGACGGGGCATGGACATATTCAGGCCGCTTGGACTCGACGCCGTTTCTGGCGTTCGATTCATCCAGGTCCCGCACCGGGACGAGCATGGCGACACCCATGCCGTGCTCTTGAGTGGGCGCGAACGGACGTTGCTGTTCCTGCCGGACCACGACACGTGGGGCGGCACCTTGGCAGCCCACATCGCCAAGGACATCAGGAGTTGGTTGGCTGAACTAAAGGTGGACGTTGCACTCCTTGACGGGACCTTTTGGGACGGTGAAGAGTTGCCCGGGCGAGACATGTCGCTCATCCCGCACCCGACCATTTCCGAGAGCCTGAAGCGCCTCGGAGAGCGGGACGACGTGAACGATCCTGACATCGCATTCCTCCATCTGAACCACACCAACCCTTGCGCGGACCCGGAGTCCAACCAGGCCGCTAAGGTCACGGAGTTGGGTTGGCGCATTGCCCGCGAAGGCGAGTTGCACCGCCTGTGATCAGGACCGCTCATTGGTGAGTTCTTCTTCGATGATGTCCGCCAGATGGTGGTACTGTTCGATGGAGTTGTACAGGTAGGCGCTGATGCGGAAATAACGGCCCGCGGGCGAGGGCCATGACCAAACGGGGATACGAATGCCGCGCTCGGCCAGCCGGTAGTACAGCGGATCGAGGAAACCCCCTTCGCCGTCGATGGTGGTCTCAGGAATGCGAAGGGTCGCGATGCACGACAGCATCTCTGGCGGGCACGGGACCTCAAGGCCCAGCCGTTCGCAAAGCATCGCTCGGGCTTCCAAGCAGAGCGCGTCGTTGTGGGCCATGATCGCCGGCCAGCCGCCTTCCATCATGCCGCCCACATGCTCGATGGTGAAGGGCAAGGCACACCATGCCGATGGGTCGCGCGTTCCCGTCCAATCGAACTCGTGACGAAAGCGGGTGGTGTCACCCAACGGGAAGGTCATCCCGTGGCTGATGGTCAGCGGATGCACGTCGGCTTGCCGGTCTTTTCGCACGTGCAGCACCGCGCTTCCTTTGGGCGCAGAGAGCCACTTGTGCGCGTTCGTGGTCGTGTAGGACGCGCCCAAGTCGTCGAGGGCCAGCGGCACCATGCCAATGCCGTGAGCGGCGTCGAGCAGCACCGCCACGCCACGGGATTCCAAGGCTTCGACGAGGGCCTCGAAAGGCATCCTCAGCCCGGTCGGGCTGGTCACGGTGTCGATCATCGCCAACACCGTACGGTCGGTCACGCCGGCCATGACGCGTTCCATCACGACCTCGGGCCCATCAATTGGGAAAGGCAGGTTGACCGTCACGACCGAAACGCCCCAGCGGTCTGCGACGTAATCGATGGCGTTCCGGCACGCTTGGTAGGCGTGGTCGGGAACGAGAATCTCGTCGCCTGGGGAGAAACGCAGGGAACGAAGCACGATGTTGACGCCCGAGGTGGCGTTGTCAATGAGGGCAAGGTCGTCTGCATCGCAGGACAGCAAGCCCGCCAACGCCTCGCGTGCCGCCTTCATGGCGGCGTAGACCTCGCTTTCGAGGAAGCCCATGGGGTTCGTTTCGAGCTTGGCCTGCCACCGGCGTTGCTCTTCAATGACGGCACGCGGCGTGGCCCCGAAGGAGCCGTGGTTGAGGTAGACGACCTCGGGGTCAAGGTCCCAGTGGGCGACCAGCGGGCTGGTGGAAAGGGCGACCATGCATGGACATGGCCTTCCGGCGTTTCTTCCTTCCCTCGACAAGAATCGGGGTTGTTGTGCTGCTCAGCCGCGCCCCAAGCGCCGGCCAATCGCCCAACGGACACGCGTGATGGCGTGAGGTAACGTCGTTCGGCGGACGTGCTTTCGGATCACGGATTTCTGGTCGCGCGCCAAGCCTGCTGGAACATCGAGGGTTTCGTGCGGTCCTTTGCGAACCACGCACCACACTTCGTGGCCTTCCTCGACCATGTCCATGACCTCAAGGCCTGAGCGAGCCAGGAAATGGCGGAGCGTGTGCGCTGAAAAGTAGGACACGTGGGGTGTGCGGTACCAATAGTGCCGCAGGCTGCCGTTCGGATGCATCATGTCAGGGACGGCGATGTAGGCAACGCCTTCGTCAGACAGGGTGGTTCGGATTCGGTCGAGGGCCGACGTGATGTCCAGAAGGTGCTCGAGGACGTGCCGCATGATGACCACGTCGTAGTGCCCTTCGCGCCCCACGTCCCACTCGGATTCGATGTCGCCCGCGATCACGTCGAAGCCTTTGACGTCACGAAGATGCCGCTGGGCGCCCGGTGTGGGTTCAATGGCCGAACATGCGAGGTCGGGCTGCCGTTCTTTGAGGAGCTGCAGGATGCTGCCAAGGCCTGCCCCGACGCTCAGCGCCGTGCCGGGTATGTCGGGCATGTGGGGAGCAAGCCGGTCCACGACCAGCCCGTACACGGGTCTGATGGCGGCGTCGCCTTGCTCCACCCTGTATTCTCCTTCGTAGGACCGTGCGTAGTAGTCCGCATAGCCTGACGCATCCATGCGGGGTGAGAGGTAGACGAAACCGTCGTGTTGGCAGAGGACCACGTTCGCTGGGTCGTTGTATTGCCCACGGGACGAAAGACGGACCACGTCCGATTGCCCACACATGGGACAAGGGACCTCAATCATGGTCGCTTCAAGGCCCACGTCTTCGCGGCGTCGTGCCGGCCATGAACGTTTACCCCGGGGTGCATCGACAGGGCGTCAATCGATGCGGAACATGCAGACTTTTGGTCGTGCAAAGAAGCGGTGCCGGTGCTTCGCCACCGTCCGGTATGCGACGTCACGCAGCGGTTTCGGCACCAACCATGCGAAGGGGAAGAGCCAACGCCACCACCAGCGCATGTAGAGCAGGGTTCGGATGGCGGCGGCCGAGCGCGTGTGCACCACGCCGTTGCGCACGAGGTAGACCGTGTCCAGCGCCTGAAGCGGCTCTGGAAAGGTCGCGATGAGGGTCTCGCCGTCGGCCGAGAGGATCGGCCGATAGGCCAGGTCGACGTCCGAACGGAGGCGCCGGTCCACGAAGGTGGCCAATCGGTGGCACAGCCCACAATCGCCGTCGAGCAGGAGCACGTCGCGCGTGGTGCCCAAGGCGGTCATCGAACCACCTCGTTGCTCCACGTGTGGACCTTGACGCCCTTCGAAACGTGCACCAGCGCGGGCGTCAGCACGTCCTCGATGCCGAGGTCAAAGGCCTCGGTCAGCGCGTTGGCTTCGACGCTGGCTTCGCCTTCACGCCAGACCCACGGGTCGTGCTGCGTGTGGGCGATCATCAGCCGGCCCTTGTGCTCGGTGTACAGCGAATAGCGCTCGAAGAGGAAATGCTCCAACGTGCCCGCTTCCGCTTCGCGTTCAGGGCCGGTCGGCCGGCAGGTGCCGGCGAAAGCGTGCGTGCCGCCGGGCCGTTTGGAGGACCATTGGTGCATGCCGTCTTTGGCCCGCACGAAGCCGCGGCTGTAGCGGTACGGCAAGCCGTAGGCGCGCGGCGCATAGGCGCAGGTGATGCGGCTCTGGGCCTCGAGGGTCAGGAAGAGCACGCCGGCCTTGCCGCCGTGTTTGACGTAGGTGCGGAGGTTAAACTCGGGGAAGGTCGAGATGCCCGGCACCTGCGGCGCCCAGCGAGGACGGACGCCGGTCATGTTGAACGGGATGACGCCAAGGTAGGCCACGCCCTCGTAGGTGTCCAATTCCAGACCGTCTGGCATGTACGGTGCAAGGTGTTCAGGGGCGACCGGCCAATGCAGGAAGGTCAGGTCCAACCACGACTGCACCAGGGCGTGCCGACGCTCGGGCATCGGAAAGGGCAGGTGGTCGGTGCGCATGCGCTCTTCGTTCCGTCCAGCGGAGGGCTCCTATGTGAAGGGCTGCGGTGCGTCATCCGTAGAAGACCAGGTGCTCCATGGTCATCCCCCACACTTCCGACCCAGCGTCATCGGTCTTTGCGCTGAAGTAGAGCGTGTCGCCGACCAAGAGCTCGAAATGGGCCCCAGGATCGCTTCCATAGGCGCCCGGGTTGACGTCGTAAATCATCCATGTGTTTCTGCTCTCAGCGCTGTGCGCCCACACTTCGTGTCCGTTGGAGCCGTCGTTGGCGGAGAAGTAGATCGTGTTGCCCACGACCGTGCTGAGCGTTCGTCCTGGGAACGAGGAATTGCCTTGGCGGATGTCGGCCACCAGCCACGTGTGCCCGTGCAAGAGGTCGTGCGCCCACAATTCGACCCCGGAATGGCCGTCGTTGGCGTTGAAGTACAACGTGTGACCGATCTGTACGGAGAGGTGCTCCCCAATGCCAACCTCGGTGGAGGCCATGGAGGCAGGGTCGAAGATTTCGGTCACCTGCCAGAGGCTCCCGTTGGCGGTGTCGTAGGCCCACAGTTCGCTGGGCGCTGGGCCGATGGTGGCGTCGAAGTAGAGGGTGGTGCCCACCACGTGCGACATGTTGCGCCCAGGATTGGAACTGCCTGTGCCGTTGAACACGTCGCCCACCAACCACGTGGTTGCGTTGGTCAAGCCGTGCGCCCACAATTCCACGCCGTGTTCGAGCGTCAAGGCATCGAAATAGACGACGTCGCCAATCACGGCATGCATGTTGTTTCCGGGGAAAGCATGGCCGTGAGGCTCGTTGATCGTGGTCACCTTCCACGTGATGTCCGCCACGGTGTCGTGCGCCCAAAGTTGGAACCCATGAGGAGGATCTTTGGCGCTGAAGTAGAGCACGTCTCCGTGCAAGAAATGCATGTACCACCCGGGGTTTCCTGAACTCCCCGGCATGATGTCCATCACGAGGTGAAGGGTTCCCGTGGAGGTGTCGTACACGTACAATTCCGTGAAGATGAGCGGCTCAAAGGCGCTGAAGTAGAGCTTGTCACCCACCACAATGAGCATGTCTTCGCCCCAATTGGAACCGGACGCGCCCGGGTTGATGTCCGAGATTCGGAGGGTTTCCCCGCTGGTGGTGTTGTGGGACCACATTTCGAACCCGTACGTGGGCGTGGTTGCGCCGAAGTAAATCGTGTCTCCGACCACGGCCTCACGGAAGTATCCCGGGTAGCTCCAGTCGGATCCGGGGTTGATGTCTGCGACCAGCCATGTCGTGCCGTTCTCAAGGCCATAGGCCCACAATTCCCGGCCGTGAATGCCGTCATCAGCATCAAAGTAGAGGGCGTCGCCCACACGGACTTCCATGTAGAAGCCGGGGTAGCTGTTGTTGCTGCCTGGCGTGATGTCCGTCAATCGATCAAAGGACAGTTGGCTGCAGAACACGGTGCGCGCATCGACCTCGTCGGTTTCGAGGATGCCGTTGCGGGCCACGCCGTTTCCGTCACCGTTGTCCAGGCCCTGGGCCATCACGCGGCCACCCGCCTCGCACCCCATGGACGCGTCCGGCGTGGACAAGTGGGTCAGCATGGTCTCTGACGAGGCGCTGCCCTCAGCACCGTCCATGCCGTTGCAGACGTAGGTGATCTGGTCCACTTCATCGGGCGTCAGGGCGCCGTCGCCGTTGTCGTCCACGCCGACCTCGATGCGCACGCCGCCGTTGACACAATGTTCTCCGACGGGTTC
>DALQ01000053.1:0-896 GCA_002496845.1 Euryarchaeota archaeon UBA495 | reverse complement strand
GGCGCACCGGGCGCCCCGTCGGCGCCAGAGGGGCCGGTCAAGTCCACGAGGCTCCAACCTGCTGTGGAGCACACCTGGAAGGCCCCGTCGCCGGCCACGAAGTAGATCTGGCCATGCAACGTCGCCTCGCAGTCGGGCAAGTCGGTCGCGTTGGTGACGAGGTGCAGGGTGGAGCCATCGACGCCGTCCGCGCCGGGTTCGCCCTGAGGGCCGCCGGGGCCTTGCAGGCCTTCGGCACCGTCCGCGCCATCGGCCCCAGTCAAGCACCCTGAGAGAGGAGCCAGTGCCAACAGGACACAAAGGAGCACGGCGGACGCGGTCGGGCGCATGACCGAGCCAGCCTTCGGTGACGCAAAGGAGTTCTGCCGTTCACCAACGCGCCTGCTCAGATGTAGGCGGCAAGGAATTCAAGCAAACCCCATGGTGACCACGCGCCAAAAATCATGCCAGCGACGGGCAGGGCGAAAATCAACAGCACAGCATAGAACACGCCCTCGCTCCAGTCGCGCACCTTGAGCCCGTCGAGGGGGCCGAAAGGAAGCATGTTGAACAACCCGAGGATGAGGTTGGCGTACAGCCAAAACGCGCAGATGTTGATCAGAATAAGGGGCCAATTGAGGGCACCGTCTACGAAGTACTCTACCTCGTTTTGATTGAGTTCAAAGGCATTGGTCAAACCAAGCACCAGCGCTCCAAGGGGCACGCCGACGATGAACAAGCCGAGGTTCACGAGCGGGCCAGCAACCGCGATGTGTCCGTTTTGGCGACGGGTGACCACGCCGGCGACCATCACCGCACCAGGTGCCATGAACAGGATCCCAATGAACGCAGAAAGAAGGACGCCGAAGCGCAAGCCTTTGGGATCTGCACGGAATTCTGCCCAGCATCCATAATAT
>DALQ01000105.1 GCA_002496845.1 Euryarchaeota archaeon UBA495 | reverse complement strand
CGCACGCCTTGCTCCTCGAACCAATCGGCCAGGATTTCCTCGAACAGGTCTGCGGCTTCCGCAGATTCACTCTGATCCACGTTGGAGACACGGTCCGCGGCTTCGGCGGCTTCGAACTCTTCGCGTTCGCGCTGCTTGAGGCGCTTTGGATCCTTGAAGGACTCCTTGATCTTCGTCTTGCCCCAGCCCTTCTCAGCCAGCACCGTGCGGAAGATGTTCATCGGTGGGAAGTCGAAGCGCTTGGACAGTTCAACGATGGACACGCCCTTGTCGTAGGCCGCTCGCAAATCACGGCCTCGGGATTGCATCTTGTAGTGGGAATACACGGTCTTCTGCTGCAGCAGGGCGCTGCGCAGCGACAGGGCCTGCTCGAGGGACATGTCCTTGCCCTCGAGTTTGGCGGCGATCTCCTCGACACGCGCGTCGGGCAGCCAGCCAAACTCGCCCTTGCGCACGACCAAGCCGGCGGTCTCCTCTTCGGTGGCCAGAGGCACCGGAGTCAGGGGCCACTCGAAGGAAAAGCGACGCGGCTCCTCCATGTCTTTTGGAAAGCCCATCACAGGTTCCTTGCGCTCGAAACGCGCCTCGGCTTTGTCGTTCGCGTCGGCGATCGCGTCCGCTGAACGGGCGCGAGCATCGGCGATTGGCGCGCTTCCGTAGCGCTTGGGTCGGCGGGACCTGTTGCCTCCGCCACCACCTGAGCGGCGTCCACGGCCGCCTCCAGAGCCACGACCTCGACGGCCCCCGTCCCTGTTGTTTCGACGAGGGGAGCGGTTGTCGCTCATGGTGTGGAGCCGCTGACGACGCTCCTTGAACGCGCCGGTCACGCGTCGCAGGCGGCAGCGAGGTCAGTCACCCAGCGTTCGGCAAGGTTTCCCACGTCGGCGCGAAGGCGCCGGGCAAGCAGCCGGTGGAGGCCCCGAGGCGCCCACTTCACGGCGGCTTCAACGCCGCCGTCCTCCTCGGCCAAAACCGTCAACCGAAGTTGGAGGCCGAGGAAGGCCCGGCCTGCCGGGCGTTCCCCACGAAGTTGACCTTCGAGTTCCAACAGGACCTCGGCGAAGGGCGGAGCCTCGCCTTCCCGCACCTCCAGCACGCGCCATCGCTCGACCAGGGGAACGCCACGAAGCAAGCGGTGAATCTCCAAGGTCATGCCTTCCTCGGGCCGAACGACGCTCGGCGCCATCATGGCCGGTTGACCCACCATCCAACGTGGCCATGACCCCAATTCCAGCAGGTTGCCGCAACCGCGCATGGCGGCCTCGGGCGCGAGCGCGCGCTGCCGGTGCGTCCACTCGTCCACGTGCGTCGACCCTCATGGCGGCCATCATCCCTTCGCACGAGCAGGGACCACCCTTGATACGCAGAAGGGCACGTTGGGGAGCATGCGTGGGCGCGCCCTTCTGTTGGTTGGGCTTCTCACGCTGAGCCTCTGGCTGCCGGCCAACGTGGCTGCAGAGGAGGGTGAAGCCGCTGGGTGGGCCTTGACCGCAGCCGGTTTTGGTGACGACGTGCCCCACGACCTCGTCCGCAGCGGAGACCGCATGGTCGTCGCAGGGACCTTCACCGGCTGGATGAGCCTCGAGGATGACCTCAACCCGATGGAGACCAATTCAACGGCCAACAACCTCGACGGCTTCGTGGCGTGGACCCATCCCAACGGCACCTGGTCCCACGGCAGCGTCGTCACCTCAGCAAACGGCACGGACGTTGTGGACCGCGTGGGCGTGCTTCCAAACGGCGACCTGCTGATCGCAGGTCGAGCCTGCGCAGGAACCGCGGGGTTGGCCTGCAACGCCACCTTTGGCCAAATGCTGACCCTGACGAAGACCTCGACGGCCGACCACGGCTTCGTCTTCCTCGCTCGGGTGAGCGAGTCAGGCGTCTGGCAGTGGGCCCGCCAATTGATGTCCGAGCAGCCGATTCAGGTGCTGGATCTTGACGTTCAGGGCGCTTCTGCCTTCGTCGCTGTCCACCATCAGGGTTCGGTGGACGTGGACGGTTTGGAGGACCCCGTTGCGGGCAGCGACCGGGAAGCCATCCTTGTGGTCGAGTTCGATTTGAGCGGAACCACGCTGCGAAGCCTCAGCATCCAAACCACGCAAATCATCGAGGAAACCGCGTCCCTGTGCGCCAACAGACAGGGCCAGATGCACCTCGCACTCACCTACGGCGACCAACTCATTGCAGGCGATCACGTGCTGACCAGCAGCGGTGGCACCGATGCGGCCGTGGTCCGATTCGGCGAAGGAGACGCCTTTGCTTGGGCCACGAGCACCGACAGCAGCGGCGACGTGCAGGCGATGCGGTGCACGACCGGCGTCGGAGACGGCGTCGTGGTGGTGGGCACGTTGCGCGGTGAAGCGATCTTCTCCGATGCCACGGTGTCCTCGGCTCAAGGCATCGACGTTTGGGCCGCCGATGTGTCCGGTGGCGCAACGTGGTCGAACGTCGAAATCTTTGGTGGACCCGGCACCGACGTGCCGGTCGACGTCCACATCGACGCCAGTGGAACGCGCATCCTCGCAGGAACGAGCAGCGCTGGGCTGTCGTTGGGAACCTCCGAACTGGTCGACCAAGACGGCACAGACGCGGGCAACGCCTACGACGGGTGGCTGGCGCACCTCGGCGACACCGAAAACACCCGGTGGCTGCGAGGTCTCGGTGGAGACGGTGACGAACGCATTGCTGCTTTGAGCTTCGACGCCAACGGCCGCTGGGTCATGGCGGCAAGTTTCGACGAGGACCTGACCCTCGATGGCCAAGAGCACCGCGTTGAAGGTGGCCGTGACGTGCTGGTGTGGGCCTATGCGGCGGACCTTGACGACGACGGTGTGCTCGACGCCATCGACGTGTGCCCGAAGGCCGCAGATCCCGATCAAATCGACCTCGACGGCGACGGGTTGGGCGACGTGTGCGACCCCGACGACGACGGCGACGGTGTCGCCGATGACCTCGACGACTGCCCCACAGGCGCCACAGGATGGTGGAGCACGCGGACCTCGGACCACGACGAAGACGGGTGCCGCGACATCGACGAGGACTTCGATGACGACGAGGACGGCATCTTTGACCACAACGACGCCTGTCCGAAAGGCCCTGTCGGCTGGGTGTCCACGCCTGAGGAAGATCAGGAGGGGGACGGATGTTCCGACGTGGACACGGACGGCGATGGATGGGTGGATCAGGCCGATGTGTGCCCCACCGTGTCCGACCCGGGTCAGGCGGACCTCGATGGAGACGGGATCGGCAACGCCTGCGACGACGATGCCGACAACGACGGAATCAACGCAACAGACGACGGATGCCCGCTCGATTTCAACGCCTGGACCTCAACGACGTCCACCGATCACGACCGTGACGGGTGCAGGGACGACAACGACGACCAAGACGACGACAACGACGGCGTCCTCGACGCGTACGACCGATGCCCTGCAGGCATGGTTGGGTTTGGCCCTGAAGCCGACCACGACGGTGATGGATGCGCGGACGAGGAGGACACCGATGACGACGACGACGGACGCGTTGACCCCGCAGACGGATGCCCCCGTGGCATCGTGGGTCGGCTGAGCCTTGCGTTGGACGCGGACGGCGACGGATGTTCTGACGCAGAAGAAGACGACGACGACGACCAAGACGGCGTGACGGACGATTTCGACGCGTGTGCTCGGACGCCCCTCAGCGTCGACGTGGATGGACAAGGGTGCAGCGCCTTGCAGGCCGACGACGATCAAGACGGCGTCTCGAACTTCCTCGACCGGTGCGGTGGCACCGCATCCGGCCTTCGAGTGGACCTCAACGGATGTGCGCTCCCGGGCCAAGGAAGCGACGGAGCAGAAGGCGGCATTGGCTGGACCGCCACGACCCTGCTCGTGCTTTCCGTGGTGGTCTTTGCCGCCGCCGGATGGACTTTCTTCACCGGGCGGGAAACGTCCCACACGCCTTCGTCCGAAGAGGAATGATCAGGCAAAGACCACGGAAGGAGCGAAGGGCATCGCTGCCCCTCCACGCTCGGTCAAGTCCTCGGAGCTTTCAGCCACCACGACCTCAACCTGCTCAAGCTCGAGGGTTTGAGCGATGAACGAGGCGTTTGCCGCAAGGTTGGCCCCTTCATCGAGTCCGGACAAGAGGATGCGCCGTGTTTCATCGTCCCACTTGAACACCTGAGGCAGCATGCGCTTGCCCCAGAATCCCATGAGTTCACCCGTCCTTGACGCATCGACCAAACCAAGCGAAGCAACCGTGCCGCCAAAGGCCTTGATCGGTTGATCGGCCGCAAGGTGACGCAACGCCGATTCGGCGAGCGTACGGCGCCATGGAGCGCTGACCACGAAGGTGGCTTTGGTGGCCGGCCCTTCCAGGTGACGCTCGGCGACGGTCTTGACACGACGGGCTTGGTCAAGCATGTCCCGAAGGTGGGCTTCCTGGTCCAACCTGTGTTGGGCCGCGTCGTCGAGCACGGAGGGCATCTCAAGCACACGTGCTGCGAGAAGGTCGTCGTGACCGGCCGCCGCCCACCAATCCTCAGCCATGTGAGGCGTGGAGACCGCCAAGAGGTGGGCCCAACGTTCGAGGAGCATGCGGCCCATCGCTGCGGTTCCTGGAGCCCTTCGCAGGTACCAGTTGAGGTCCTTGACCAGTTCAAAGTGGCTGATTTCGACCGCCTTTCGGAGGTCGTAGGACTCCATGGCCTCCGCCCATTCCAACGTACGCTGGTCGAGGCGAGCCTGCATCCATGCGTCCATGTCGTGGGCTTCGCCGTCCCAGGAAAGCAGGGTTTCGGGCATCGACAAGAGGTGCTGAACCACACGGTGGTTGGCTTCCACGGCCGTATCGGACCAGTCCATGCCGGCCGTCGGGTTGGCCGCGAAGAGGATGAACAGCCGAACGGTGTCTGCACCGTATTGCTCGATCATCACTTCGGGCGACACCGTGTTGCCCAGAGATTTGCTCATTTTCGCGCTACGCTCGCCCAATGCATCGCCGCACTGTGGGCAAGGAGCGCCGGCCGCGGACACCGGCAGGGTCACTGCGCAGGAGTCGCACCAAGGCGCCGCTTTGTTGACCATGCCTTGGCAGAGCAGGCTCTGGAATGGTTCGTCCATGTCGTGCAACCCAAGATCGCGAAGGGCCTTGGTCCAGAAGCGTGCGTAGATGAGGTGCATCTGAGCGTGTTCAATGCCGCCACAGTAGAAATCGACGTTCATCCAGCGGTTGGCCACCTCAGCATCGAAACACATGGTCTCGTTGTTGGCGTCGGCGTACCGCAGGAAGTACCACGAGGAGTCCACGAAGGTGTCCATCGTGTCGGTCTCACGTCGCGAAGCTTCGCCACAGGTTGGGCAGTCCACCTCAAGGAAGGAGGGCGACGTCAGGAGCGGGTTTCCGGTGCCCGTGAAAGCCACGTCACGGGGCAACACGACGGGGAGGTCCTCTTCTGGGACAGGCACAACGCCGCACGACGGGCAGTGGATAATCGGAATCGGCGTGCCCCAATACCGCTGGCGAGACACCAACCATGGACGAATCTTCCAGTTGAGCGTTCGGTCGCCTGCCTCGGCCGCTTCAAGGGCTCGGATGACCGCTTGCTTTGCTTCGTCGCCTTCCAATCCATCAAAGCCGTCCTGAGGCGAGTTGATCATTGGTCCAAGGTCTTCGAAGGCCTTCTTCATCGGTCCGTCGTTGCCCTTTGGGTCGGCGATAACCCGGCGGACGGGCAAGCCGCACGCGGTCGCGAATTCGAAGTCACGTTGGTCGTGACCAGGAACGGCCATCACCGCGCCCGTGCCGTAGGATGCAATGACGAAATTCCCGAACCACATGGGGATGCGTTCACCGGTCAGAGGATGGATGACGTGGAGACCAGAGAAGATGCCTTTCTTCTTCTTCATCTGCTTGATGCGGTCGAATTCTGAGAGCAGCGCCACCTCATCACGAAGGTCACGCCATGCGGCTTCTTCGGGCCGTCCGGCCATCAGTTCGGCGGCCATTGGATGCTCGGGCGCCATGGTGAGGAAGGTCACGCCAAACAGGGTGTCGGGGCGCGTGGTAAAGACGCGGACCTCGCCGAGGTCGTGCTCAAGTTGGAAGGCGATTTCAGCACCTTCGGAGCGACCGAGCCAATCCTTCTGAAGCAAAGCGACGTGCTCAGGGAAATCGATCCCATCCAATCCGTCCACCAATTCCTGAGCGTACCTCGGCAGATCGAGGAACCATTGGCTCATGTCCTTCTGAATCACGGGGCCGTTGCATCGCCAGCACCGGCCGGCCTTGACCTGCTCGTTGGCCAGGACGGTCGTGCAGGGTTCACACCAGTTGACGGGAGCCTGTTCGCGGTAGGCGAGCCCTTGTTCGAGGAACTTGAGGAAAAACCACTGGTTCCAACGGTAGTACTGCGGGTCGTGGCTTTTCACCAGCCGGTTCCAATCGTAGGAGAACCCCATGCGCTTGATCTGGGCGGTGATGCTCGCCATGTTTCGCTCGGTGATGTCGTGCGGGTGGCCGCCTTCCGCGATCGCCGCGTTTTCAGCGGGCATGCCAAAGGAATCGAAGCCCATCGGGTAGAGCACGTCGTATCCGCGCATGCGCTTGTAGCGGGCCACAGCGTCGCCAATGGAGTAGTTTCGAACGTGCCCCATGTGCATCTTGCCCGAGGGGTACGGGTACATCTCGAGGCAGTAGAAGGTCGGGCGTTCGCCTTCGTTGGGCGCCACAAACACGCCTTCCTCGTCCCAGCGGCGTTGCCACGCCACCTCATCGACACGGATCGGCTCGTCGCTCATGGGCGGTCCTCAACGCGCCCGAGCGGCGCCCCTGACTTGAATCCAACCGCCTAAGCACGGCGTTCTGTGTCGGTCCGCTCAAGCAAGTAGATCGCCTCACGTGTGAGGACGTACCGAGATCGAACGCCCATCTTCTGCTTCTCAACCAAGCCGTAGCGTTCCAAGGTGCGCAAATGGTGGGACACCAACTGCTGGCTGCGTTCCAAACGCCGAGCCAGTTCGGCCTGGGTCGGGAAATCGCCCATCAGGCCGTCGTCGTCCAACATGGTGAGGATGCGACCCTGAAGCGAGTTCGGGTCCATCGAGAGCGGTGGAACGGGGAGCTGGTCTTCGGCGATGCCTGGGTGCAAGTCCCGCGTCATTGGGTAGAAGCGGATGAGCCGACCGTCTTTCCGGCGCCAAATTTGCTCCTCGCGCTCAAGCACACGGAGGTGGTGGGTGGTTTGTCCGTTGGACAACTCCAGCGCGCCCATCAAGGCACGGAAGTGGCAGCCTGGGTTGGCTTGCAGGTACCCCATGATGCGACCGCGCTGGAATCGCCCGTCGCTGGTTTCCTTGGTCCGCCCGAGGAATCCGATGAGCCACAAGCCAGCAGACGAGGCGGGGAGGCGCCATGCTTCGTTGGTCAGGAATGCGGTTGCAAGCAACCCAAGAATGGACGTGGACACCACGGTGGCGACCACCGCGGTCGGCGTGATGGCAAGCAGTGGAACATCCTCTTCGACGACCTTGGGCTGCGCGGTTTCGGACTGGACCTCGTCTTCGACGACCACGGGGGCCATTCGCTCCTCTTGCACCTCGAGCACCGCGACCGGAGCAGCGTCAACGCCCATGCATGAGGTGGCTGCTTCCGCCTCTTGCACCGTGTAGATGCCGCGCAATCCGGACCGTGGAGACCAGCCTTCGGGCCCTGCGTTCGCCAACGCGAGGTAGGAAGATGGTCCGGTCTGGAGGACCCAGCAGGCTTCGCCTGTGGCCTGAAGCCCGATCCAAGCACCTTCCTCGCTGCGAGGAGGACTGGCGGGGACGAAGGTCTCGTCCGCTTCAACGGACTCAGGCGTGTCGGAACCGATGGCAAGGTCTGCAGCGTGCGACATCGGACGTGCGGCTTGGAGTTGGAATTCCATCGCGTAGGTCCCTGCGGTCAAGACCGCGCCCTCTGACGTGGTCAGTGCCACGCCACCCATGTCCAGGCGCAAAACGGCCTCAGGAGAAGGAAGGTGGTATTGGCGGCCATGTCGACCTTCGCAACCGACCATTTGGTCAAGCAAAACCGACCCTTCGTTGTCGTAGAGGATCATTCGACCGGAACAGACGCCCTGCAGCACAAGGTCGCTGGATCCTGCGTTGGGGCTGACTTCGATGTGCAGCGAAGGACGGTCGTCTTCGTCGACGTCCAGCCATGCTTGAAGGTCAAGGCCATCGTCGACCGCGCATCCTTCCGGTACGTCGTGCTCAACGACCACCGTCGTGGTGTCACTGAGCGCCAAATCGTCCGAGCGGGCGACGATTGCGTAGGTGCCGCTTGGAACCGTGCACCCTTGGCGGTCGATCAGGCCCCAGCCGAGGCCTTGGTGATCGATGTGCTCCTCAGCATCGATGGACCGCTGATCGTCAAGTTCGATGCAGGGTGCGTCCCATCGGCTGTCGTAGACGATGTGCCCTGTGGCGTCCGTGGCCCACCAATCTGCCCGGCAGGAGGTGGTCGTGTCGATGATGAGGTCGTCCGTGCCGAGGTTGTTGATGCGGACCGTGGGTTGCAGGATCTGCCCGTTGCGGTACACGGCGTCCTCTTGCTCAAGGAGAAGCGAGAGGCTGAGGGCGTCCGCTTCGTTCTCGAAGCCAACGGGCACGTGGTCCACCGTTCGCTCTCCCGACGGAGTGGAGAGGGTGAAGCGGCCGTTCTCATCGACGTCCGCCGAACTGAGCGTCATCGCGGCCACCATGCGGACTTCCCACGGTGCGAGCGGTTCAGCCTCGTCTTGGCACGAAGCCAACGTGGACCAGCCCTCGTTCACGAGGTGCAAACTGCATCCTTCGCTCGGCCACGCAAGGGTGGTTGGTCCGGCGTTTCGCCAACGAAGGAGGAGGACTTCGCCCTCTTCGGCCACGTCGGAGCGCATGACGCTCAGGCCCTCAAGCAGGAGGTCCTCTGGCCACGCCGCAGAACGCTGCACCTCGACGGTGGTGGACGACACGGTTCCGGTCGCTGGATGAGCGATGCGCACGTCGTAGGTGCCAGAATCAAGGCCCATCTCAGACGCGTTGAAGGTGAAGGTCGTCCGCAAATCTTCGTCGCCAGGCGCAAGGCTGAGGCCACGTTCCTGCCCTCGGCAAGCGTCGTTTCCATCCACGATGATCGCACCTGATGCGTCAACAACGGAGAGCACCAAGCCGCAGGAAGGATCTGTTTGGGTCTCCACGGTTTCAGCCGTTGGGTTGACGAGCGCCGCGGACAAGGTGAGCACCTGTCCATCGGTCAACCATGGACGGTCCAAGGGAGATGCATCCACGTCCACCTGAAGGCCTTCCGTGCCCTCTGCGGAAGCCATCGCCCCAAAGGGCATGGCCAACAACATCGCAAGGAGGACAAGGGCAAGCACCCCTCGCTCGCGCTGGTCCATGTACGGTGAACACTGCTCCCCCTTGAAAGGGCAGCGGTCCATGTGACCATCATGGCGGGACCGACAGCAACGGTGGTGCATTCAACCCCCGTCTGCGAAGTGTTGCAGGCGCAGTTGGGCGAATGGGACAACCTCAACCACCTGATCGTGTGTACGGCCACCAAGCAGGCGGTGGTGATTGACCCGTTTGACGCGGACTACTGGTTTGAGGTGGCGGAATCACGAGGGGTGCGCCTTGTCGGAGCGTGGTTGACCCACAGCCATTGGGACCACACCAAAGGCGTTGAGAAGGCCTTGGAACACGGTGGAGAAGGATTCGAAGTCGTCGTCCACGAGGCGGAAAAGGAACGTGGATGGAACGGCCCTCACACACGCACCATTGACGCTCCTCCAAACGTGGCCACCGCTTTGCACGTCGGTGAATTGTCCTTCGAAGCTGTGTGCACGCCCGGCCATACGCCCGGCCATCTGACCTTTCTTGGGCACGGCATCGTCGTATCGGGTGATTGCCTGTTTCTGGGCCGATGCGGTCGAGCAGACCTGCATGGCGGCGACCCTGAGGCCCTGCGTTCTTCGCTGATGCATCTTCGCGAAAGGATGCAGGCGCTTCCCTCGGACTGGACGGTGCTGCCTGGGCACGCCTATGTTTTGGCCGACGGGAGCACGCCTCACCATTTGAGCCTGGGCGACGTGCTTCGAAACAACGAGGCCATGGCCGCGCTGGATTCCGATGAGGCATGGGCCGCGTTGCCCTTCCTTTCCTTTGACGACGCATTGGCGCGTCGAGCCCGGACTCAGAGCTGATCCAAATCGGGCATGCTGGGCATGGACGATTGTTGGGATGCAGCCTGGTCTTGTTCGTACTGCTTCCATTGAGGCACCGTGGCGGCCGCTTGACCGGTCCAACCGAGGGCTCTGGCTTCGTCGAGTTGACCTTGCGCCACGTAGTAATTGATCCACTCTTGGCGGCGGTCCTCTTCTTCATCGAAGGCCGCGTTGTACATCTTCTCGTTCTTCCGCGCGTTGAGAGCCGCCTTGCGGCCGGCGTTGCGCGCAATCATGGCGAGGGCCACGGCAGCGAGCATGAGCCCAACCACACCGACCAGCACCAGCGTGAGCGTGTCCACTTGAGCGCCGAGATTGCCGCCACCAAGGGAAGCGTCGTTGTTGTTGCCGTCTTGTGGAGCCGTGATCGTACAGGTCACTTGTCCACGAATGCCCACCTCAATGGTAGGGTCGTAAGGGCATGGATCGGCGTCGTCGGAAGTGCCGTCTTCGTCCGCGTCTGGACAGCCGAAGGTGTCGTCGATCGAGGTCCCGAAGATCTTCCTGCAGCCGTCGGGCTCGTAGGCGCCGAGGGTGATGTTGTCGCCGTAGCCGTCGCCGTCAAAGTCGAGTTGTTGACTGAACCGAAGCGGGAAGGCATCGGGGAGGCTGCCTGACGGATTGTCGCCGCGGCCGTCCCCGTCGCGGTCGGACCATTGGGTCCGATCGCTCGGGAAAGCGTCGCCTTGTTCGTCTCGGAGCATCATGTACGTGCCCGGACTGGCCTCGTCTTCCACGGAGACCATCTCGAACACGTAATTGTCACCGTAGCCGTCCTCGTCGCTGTCCACCCACTGGAGGTTGTCGTCTGGGAAGGTGTCGTCCACGTCGGCCCAGCCGTCCAAGTCAGCATCCGGGCACCCGTAGCGCCCGGATTGGTTCGATCGACCGTAGACGTCCACGCAGGAGTCGCCGCCGGTCACCGCGGTGTTGTCACCAAAGCCGTCGTTGTCGGTGTCGTTCCATTGGAAGGGGTTGTTGGGGAAGGCGTCCTCGTTGTCGGTGTAGCCGTCAGCGTCGCTGTCGGGGCAGCCACGGCTGAGCGGGGATCGGGAACTGCCGGCGTCCAGGGGGCAAACGTCGCCACCTTCTGAAACGCCATCGCCGTCTTCGTCGATGAAATTGTCACCAAAGCCGTCGCTGTCGGTGTCCTCCCACTGGAGTGGATCGCTGGGGAAGCGGTCGCCGTTGGTGCCGCTTGGGTTGTCTCCGTACCCGTCACCGTCGGAATCCGCCCACTGAGAAGAGTCGTCGGGGTAGAGGTCGGCGTTGTTTCCGTCTGG
This sequence comes from Euryarchaeota archaeon UBA495, assembly GCA_002496845.1. Lineage (GTDB taxonomy): Archaea > Thermoplasmatota > Poseidoniia > Poseidoniales > Poseidoniaceae > MGIIa-L3. The sequence goes on along the minus strand of DALQ01000105.1, from coordinate 10,360 downwards.
GTTGTCGCCGCGGTTGTCCCCGTCGCGGTCCTCCCATTGGGTGCTGTCGTCAGGGAACGGCTCGCCCGTGTTGGACCAACCGTCGCCGTCTCGGTCCGCGCATCCGAAGACGTCGCCGGTCGACGTGCCTGGTTGGTTGGGGCAGGCATCAGGCTCGTTGCCGGATACGTTGTCGCCGTATCCATCGCCGTCGCTGTCGCACCATTGCGTTGGGTCGTCCTTGAACGCGTCAGCTCCGTCGCATTGCCCGTTCGGGCCCCAATCGTCGGTCGGGTCCGACCAACCGTCTCCGTCGCTGTCTGGGCAACCCAAGCGATCCCAAAACGAGTCGCCGGGTACGTCGGGGCAGCCGTCGGCTGCACCAGAGTTCGAGTTGTCGCCGATGCCGTCACCGTCGGTGTCAAGCCATTGTGTTCGGTCAAGGGGGAACGCATCGGGCATGGTGGCGCCTTCGAAGCGCTCACCAGGCCAATGTGGGGCGCGGTTCGCGGTCCAAGCGGGATCGTCGTAGTTATCGCCCCATCCGTCACCGTCCGTGTCGTTCCACTGCAAGGGATCCATCGGGAAGGCATCGCCACGTTGGTTGATGTGGAGTTGGCTGCTTTGGTTGACGTCGTAGAGGTAGTTGTCGCCGTAGCCGTCTTGGTCGGCGTCCGCCCATTGTTCAGGATCGCCGGGCCACACGTCAGCACCGTCCAGAATGCTCCATACGGCGTCTGGGTCAGAATAACCGTCACCGTCGGTGTCTGGACAGCCGTACCGGTCCATGGTCGAAGCCCCAATCGTATTGGGGCAAGCGTCCGGGTCAGTGGCAGGTGCCGGATTGTCGCCGTAGCCGTCGCTGTCGGTGTCGTTCCATTGACTCCCATCGGACGGGAAGGCGTCAACGATGCCGTCCCCTTGGTCAGTGGAGTTGTACCCGTCGTTGTCCTCATCGATGTCGGCATACCAGAAGTAGACGCCCTCGTCGCCCCGACCATGAGCGGTCACGAAGTGAGTGCTGTCTGGACTCCAAGAGAGGCCATAGACAACGCCGCAGTTGTTGTTGTTTCCAGAGCTGCAACTTCCCGGCCGAGGCCCGGTAAATGAGTCGAGGATGGTGCCCGTGGCGGTATCTCCGATGTAGATCGTGTTGCCGTCCGCGCCATACCAGTACAAGCCTCCCGCGACCTGGGCCCCATCTGGACTGAATTCAATGGAGGCGCATGACGTGGTCGTCTGTGCGCCCCAAGCCACAGTCCATGAGGATCCGGTGTATTGGTACATGTCCATGCTGGCAGAACTTCCTTCCCATCCACCGCACATGGCGATGTAGTTTCCATCTGGAGACCATGCGATGTCGTTCACCGAGGAAGGGGGGCTCGAAATGCTGCTCACGGTCTGCTGAGAGGTCACGTTGGAGATGTAGAAATCACCGTTGCCAGCCAAAGCGATGAATTCGCCGTTCGGAGAGAACGATGCGGCGTAGAAGCGGTCTTCGCCGTTTGGATTGAGGCTGTGAAGGTTGGAACCGTCCGCCAATTGAATGAGGAAGACTTGGCCGTTGGTCCCGCTGTTCCCCGATCGTCCAATGGACACGGCCACAAGGTCGCTGGCGGGGTTGAAGCGAACGTCATTGACGTAATCTCCACTTCCGACGTCAACGCTGATCGAACCATGAACGGAGGTCAGATTGGATGCGTAGTAGATTTGCATGGTGTCATCACCCAAGCCTGCTGCGATGTACTGGCCGTCCGGGGACCAGTCAACGCTGGTGACGTCTCCGCCAGAAATCGCATTCGCAGAGCGGACGTTGGTGAAGGTGCTTGCGTTCCACACACGAACATACCCGTCCTCTGACGCGGTCACGACGTGGGTCCCGTCGGGGGAGAAATCGACGTCGTAGTAATCGTTGCTCGACGTGATGGTTTGCTCGTTGGTGAAATTGGGGTTGTTGATGGTCCACCCGTCGTTGATGTCCGAGGTGCCGTCGCCGTCCTTGTCTGGACAACCGTCACGGTCCACCGTCGATGTCCCGGGGGCGTACGGGCAGGCGTCCAATGAATCCTCAACTCCGTCGCCGTCCAAGTCTCCAGCGGCAGCGAGGAGAGTCATTGGGAGGAGGGCGAGGACCATCAAGGCCGCAAGGAGGACAGCGCGTCCGCGTGGGGTCGAGAGAGAGGTCATGGTCCTTGGACATCGACGGATAAAAAGGGGTTGTGGTGTACTTGTGCAAGAATTGAGGAGGACAACGTTGTTTCTGAAGCGCAGCAGGCAGGCAAAGCCTTGAACGAATGTGCGTGAGCACAACGCGTGGCCACCGACCTGCCGAAGGTGTCCGTGGCGGTGAAAGACCGCATTTTGCTCCATCTTCTTGAACACCGGGAACATGCGGACCGATTTGTCGTGCCTCATGCGGTCACACGCGACGGCATCGCCGAAGCATGCGCCCTGCATCCGCCCAACGTCAGCCGCGCCATGCGGACGCTCAGCCGTGATGCACGGGTCAGCGAGCATCTTCGAAGCGTCGACGGCGAGGAACGCCGGCGCAAAACATGGCAATTGACCGACACAGGAACGAGGGCCGCCGAGGAACGTGCTGACACATTGCGGTCGACCAAAGTCCTCCTTCGAGGCGAGGACGGGCAGCTGCTCGAGGTCCCAGCACATGAGGCACGCGAACGCCTTGACGCCGACATCGGCTTGCTTCGGATCTTGATGCATGCCCAGCACGAAGGTGTGCTGACCTACGGTGACATCCGGTTTGGACTCATTCGACGAACGGGAAACGCAGCGTCCGATGCACTTCCGCCTGGGCGCCTGACAATGATGGCCGGCGCCCACGCCACCTACCACACCTCACCGCCCACCACCCGCAAGGTGCGAGGACGGGAGTCCGAACGCTCGGAGTTGAACGAATGGTTCGAAGAACGCCGCCCGGCCATGCTTGTTCACGGCATCGCCGGCATCGGAAAATCCACCTTGGTGGCCAATTGGCTGGAGGCCATTCAATCCAACGACGAGCACCTCTCGGTCTGCTGGTACCCCTGCCAACCGTGGGACACGGTCACCGGTTTGGCCGTCAGCCTGCTCCATCGTTTCGGGATCGATGACCAACACGACCCCTACGACCTGATGTCGACCCTCCCGCTGCAACCGGGAGCCCAACTGAACATCGACCTCTGGCGACGAAGGTTGCTGGCCTACCTGACGGATGCCCGCACCATTCGGGACCGGTTCGATCCGAGCCGTAGGGGCCCGCCGCCCTACTGGTTGGTGGTCATCGACGACGCCCACCACCTCACGGAGCAAGGGGGCGCCTTCTACGGAGCCTTGCTTTCGTTGGCGGAAAAGACGCCTGTCCGTTTGCTCTTCATCTCACGACGTACCATGGACTTCTACGACCAGCGGGACGTCCATACGCGTGACCTCATCCGAGAACTCCCCCTCGAAGGATTGCCTTTGGATGTGGTCGAGGGGTGGCTGCAGGACCTGTCCGGGGACGTGGCCTCTCCACAGGACGTGTTGGAACGAACGGGAGGGCACCCCCTCGCGCTGGAATTACTGGAACTCTACGGCGACGTGGTGCACGGGGATTGGTTGCGCTTTTTGGACCAGGAAATCCTCGCTTCGCTGCCCGAAGGCGAACGCGACATGTTGGCCACCTTGGCGTCGGCTGAAGCACCTGTGCCGTGGGCCCGCCTCGCAGAAGCCGTTGATTGGGAGGGCGGCCCGCCTCAACACCTCATCGAACACGGCCTTCTGTTGGACCTCAAGGAAGGCATGTGGCTTCACGAAGCCTTGCGGGAGCGGTTGCTTCGTGAGGTCGGCGGTGCGCAGGATGCGCGTCGCGCATTGCTTGAAGGCTGATGTGTTCAGAAGTCTGCGCCTTCGCCGAAGGCGTCGGACATGGCGCCGTCGATCCACGCCAGCACCTTGGCCTTGGGGAGTGCACCCGTTTGGTTGCCCATGAGTTCGCCATCCTTGTAGAGGTACATGGCAGGGATGCCGCGGACGCCGAGGCGGGCAGCATGCATCGAATCGGTGTCGGTGTTGACCTTGGCGACGGTGATTTCACGTTCACCGGCGACTTGCTCAAGCACAGGACCAAGGGCCTTGCAAGGGCCACACCAAGGGGCCCAGAAATCCACGAGAACCCACCCTTGGCCGACGGTCTCTTCGTACTTGCTGTCTGAGATGGAAATCACGTCACCCATTCTGCTCGCCCGGTGTCCCCTGAAGCAAGTGTCCTATGAGGCTTTGTCCAAGGAAAGAGCGAACGCTCATGTGGGTCGGTCACCCCGACGATGCATGGCGGACGTGGTCATCGCGCCCTCGGTGCTCACGGCAGACTTGGCCGATTTGGCCGCGTCGTGCCGCGAAGCGGTGGACGCGGGCTTGGACTGGTTGCACCTCGACGTCATGGACGGCAACTTCGTGCCAAACTTGACCTTCGGCCCACCGGTGATCCGCAGCCTTCGCAAAGCCCTGGGCGACGGCCCGACCTTTGACGCCCATCTGATGGTCAGCAATGCAGAGACGTGCTTTCAGCAGTACATCGATGCTGGATGCGACCACCTGAGCGTGCACGTCGAAGCCGTCACGCATCTTCACCGACTGATTCACGCCATCCGAGACGGAGGCGCTGGTGCTGGCATCGTGTTGAACCCGGCCACGCCCGTCGAAGCCGCCCTCGAGGTGCTGCATGACGTTGATTTGGTGCTGATCATGAGCGTGAACCCCGGCTTTGGAGGTCAATCCTTCATCCCAAACGTGGAAACGAAGGTCCGGAGGTTGGCGGACGCCATTGCGACGCAAGTGGCCAACGGAGGACGCCCCGTCCAACTGCAAATCGACGGGGGCGTCAAAGCCCACAACATCGCTGAACTCAGAAGCTGGGGCGTGACCAACACCGTGGTCGGTTCAGGCCTGTTCAACGACCGAGCAAGCGTGGCCGAGAACTTGGCCGAACTCAATGCAGCGCTCGAGGCCTGAGGGGTCTGAATGCGGATTCTTGTGCTCAGTGGGATGCACCCGCTACCGACCAACGTTGCTCGTGGCACCTTCGTCGCCGATCACGTGCGGTTGCTTCGTGACGCCGGGCACGACGTCCGCGTCGTCAATCCGCTTCCCCGCATGATGAGGTATCAAGAGAACCGCCGTTCAACCCTCGCGGGTGCCGCGAAGGCTCCTTCACGTCACACGTTTGACGGCGGCGAGGTCCTGATACCACGGTATTGGGGCTTGTCAAATCAGGCCTCATCGTGGCTGACGTCGGCCAGCATTCGTCGCCGTTCGTCAACGGTGCACCGCTGGTTGGGCGAGTGGGCGCCTGAGGCCGTGGTGGTCCACGCCTTGTGGCCCGTCGGCGCCTTGGCCATCACTTTGGCCGAGGCGTGGAAGGTCCCCTGCATCGGCGTCGTGCATGGATGGGATTTGGACGTGGGCCTGCAGCACCGTGACGTGGGCCCTCGCCTTCGGCGGATGATGGCAGCGTTGGATCGTTTGGTGCTGGTCGCCAAAGAACAACGGGCTCACCTCGAAGGCATCGAGCATGCGGACGTTTCCGTGATTCCATGCCACGTTCCCGTTGAGGAGGATTGGCAACAGCCCGTGTCCTCCTGGCGCGGGCGGTGGAGGCGTGATCGCCTTGACGTGCTCTTCCCCGCCGACCCTCGTCGCCCGGAAAAAGAACACTACCTCGCCCTCGAAACGGGGCGGGAACTCGAAACGCGTGGATGGATTGTGGGCATGACCACCCTTCGCCAACAACCTCGGCCCATCGTGTGGGACCGAATGATGGTCGCATCCTTGACGCTCATCACCTCCTCGCGCGAGGCTGGGCCGTTGGTGGCCAAGGAGTCCATCGCCTGTGGCACGCCGGTGGCCAGCGTCGATGTCGGTGATCTCGCCCGTTGGTTGCCTAAGGCGTGCATTGCTGAGGATCGAAGCCCAACAGCGTTGGCTGATGCCTGCGAGCGGGTGTTGGAGATGAACTGGAACGAGCGAAACGTTGCTCTGCCCGAATGGTGCCTTCGCCCTGCGGTCCAAGACGCATGGAGTGCGCTGCTCGCAGGGCTTTGAGTCATCTTTCTCCCTCTTGTTTAACTGCCGAGCACGCATAGGAATTGCATGAACAAAGGTCTGACCATCACCGGAGCCGTCTTCCTCATCTTGAGCCTCCTTGGCGTGGTGGTGGGCGGCGCCATGGCATCCAACTCTGTGGCCTCCATGGAGGACATGGAGGGTTCGGAAGACTTTTGGAACTACGAAAACGCCACCAGCGGAACCATCACCTACGACGATGTTGACGGCATGGGTGAACTCGGCTTCTTCTTCTACATCGACACCCCGATGAAAGACGACGATGGGGACGGAGAAGGTGACGCATGCGTGGCCTTCTTCGACGACGGTGGCTCCATCAGCGTGACCCGCGACGGCGAAACTGGAGCGAGCAACGAATTCACGCGCGATTGCTCCATGCCCGAACCCGGCGAGGACGGGAACGTGGACGGGGGCATGACGCGCATTGGCTACGCCTGCTCCACGTTGATGGAAGACTCCGATTGTACAGATGGAGACTACTCGTTTACCGCCTCGTCAGGTGTCAGCGTGATGTACGTCGACCCCGTGCTCGCCGCCTTGTTCGAAGGCCTTGGCGCCCTGTTTGGAGGGGGCGCGCTGGCCAGTGCAGCGGCCTGTTGTGGCATGCCGCTTGGCCTGATCCTTCTCATCGTCGGTTTGGTCACGAGCAGTGGCCCAGCACCCATGCCTGCCCAAGCCTACGGTCAGTCCACCATCATGCCCACCACGCTTGGGACGATGCCCACTACTCCTGGGATGCAGACGTACGCGCCGGTCCAACAGGGCATGGCTCCGGTAGAACAGCCCGCTGCTCAACCACCAGCCGTTGCTGAACATGCAGCACCTGAAACAGCACAGCCGTGGGATCACGCCGAAGGGCCGCTTTGAGCCTCGCTCGGTGGTCGAGCCACAAGGACTGCGAAGACGGTCAGCACCACGGCTGCAGCAAACGACGCCAAAGGTGCGTGTTGCCAGAGCCAAGGAACCAAGGCGCAGCTGAGCACCACCACACCCCACGCCCGTGCATGCAGGTCTCGCCTGGACGGGCGCAGAACAAGGGCCAGCAACGCCAGCACAGCGCTCACCGAAAGGGCCGCCCACGCCGCGCCAAGCGGACCGTTGTTCGGCACCAAAAGCAGCCCGGCCACGACCGCAAAACACAGGCCGGCTCCGGCGTGCCCAGCGTAGCGCCATGGATTGAGACCGGTTTGAATTCCAGCAAGGGAGGGCGTGGCCATCATCGCCAATCCCCAGCCGGGAAGAAGGATGAGAAACAGATGCCCTGCGTTGGCCCCGAGTGCGCCGTCGGTGTACGACGCGGGAAACACGAGGGTGAACAGAGGAGGCACGACCAAGGCTCCAGCGAACAAACCCATGGGCACCAGCGGTGCAATCCAAGCCTCAGCCTTCCTGAGTTCGACTGAGGTGGACTGGCTCGATTCTCGGACAGCCCCAAACGCTGGAATCAACGCCGAACGGATGGCGGCAGGCACGACGAGCCCAGCGGCCCACGCCATTTGGGCCACGTGAAACACCGCAACAGCATCGTACCCGTGGGCATCGGCCAGCAGGAACTTCTCGATCCGGGAAACGTACGGCAAGACCGCGGCGGTCAGGGCAAAAGGCGCGCCAGCCCAGAGCAGTGGGCGCCAAGAAGCACCCCACGCGGAACCGAGTTCATCGAGGCCGGTCCGCGCGGACCCCAGCGTTCGATGCAAGAGAAGGGCCGAACACAGCAAACCTGCGAGGGCACCTGCAGCGAGCACCAGGGCGTAAGGAAGCACGGCACTTTCGCCTTGAACCATGAACAAAGCGTATCCTCCGGTCATCACCGAGCGCTCAACCACCTTGGACCACGCCTCAAGACGCGCCTCCCCTGCTGCTCGTAGGGCGGCACGGGGCGCGTAGGTGGCGAGGTGCAGCAAGGACACTGCAGCAGCGATGATCACCAGAGAGGGCACGTCTGGATGACGGCGGAGCACCGCCGCTCCAACCAGCACCGTCACGGGCAGCGCAACGGTCGCTTGGACCCGCCAGACGCGCCAGACCGCAGGCCGGAGCGACGACGGCTGCCGTGGCCCGTCACGGGCCAGCAGCGTGGGGAGGCCCAAATCGAGGACAAGAAAGGCGGCGATGAACACGTCGAGGAGCAAAATCCACCGACCGTATGCGGTCTCGGCCAGGGCCGACGTCAAGAGGACCTGTCCGACAAGGGCCAGCGCCACGGCGGTGATTTCGGAACCGGAAAGCCACGCCGCATCCCTGCGTGCGTCGAGCGGCCGTCCTGCCGTGCCCGACATCGGTTGACCTGCGGGGCGGGCACGCCATCAATGCACCCACGACCATGCGCAGATTGAAGACCGTCCGCGATGACGGCGATGCATGGTCGAAACCACGTGGGTGGAGGACGAAGTCCGCTCCATCATCCCCGACGCCACCGTCGAATGCGTGGACCTGAACAACACGGGAGACCACTTCCACGTGCGCGTCATCTCGCCGTCCTTCGAAGGCATGCGCCCCTTGCAACGCCAGAAGCTGATCCTCAACCACTTCAAGCCGCACATCGCGGCCAACGTGGTGCACGCCCTCGACCTGAAGTGCATGACGCCTGCACAAGCCGAAACCGCCGGCGACACGGTCTTTCACCCGCACGCCGGAGGCACCGGCATCCACATCAGGCGGCGACCCCCCAAGGAGGAATGAACGGCATGAATGACGAATTCAATTGGACCCCCGACGAACTGCAAGCCATCGTGGACGAGCACGCGCTCGTCCTCTTCATGAAAGGCGAACCTGGTGCCCCGCAGTGCGGCTTCTCGAACCGTGCTGCTCAAGCCCTCCAAGCCTTTGGTGAACCCTTTGCCTCGGTGAACATCCTCAGCGACCGACGCGCCTTCCCCTCCGTCTGCGAATGGTCGGACTTCCCGACGATGCCCCAGATTTTCGTCCACGGCGAACTCATTGGCGGATCGGACATCGTCCTCGAGATGCTTCAGGACGGCAGCCTTCGCGAGATGTTCGACGAAGGCCGTCAAGCCTGATCAAGGCAGGGCATCGTACCCGACCCACGACCAACCTCGCGTCTGTGAGGCGTCAATCAATTCGATCAAGGCGTCAGGATCAACCCCCTCTCCGCCCACTTCGTGGCCGTACGCATGAACGACCCCAAAACCAGCCCCCTCGCGCAGGGCCAACACTTCGGGCAGCCACCGATCGACGCCACCCCATCTTTCGTCCAAGCTCACGGCCTTGTGGACTGGTCCCTCCCCGCAACCGCTGGCCCAAGGCGTGACGTCTTCATGGGCGGGTCCGGCCGTCAGCCGGACACGCTCGACGACCTCCAGGACGGCCGCTTCGTGCTCGGCGGTGCTGTCGCCACGAGGCATGGCCAACACCTCGGCCGAGAGGTTTCTTGAGGCAAAGGCATCCATCGAGGGAAGGACTTCCTGTTGCACCCATGCCTCCGGCGTAAGGCCTGAAGCCTCGGCGCCAAGATGGTGCTCACCGTGGTAACCAAGGGCGTGCCCATGGTCAAGCAGGACCTGCACCTTTTGCCAGTCCGATTCCTCCATCGTGCCGACGCGGTCGAGCATGAAGGTGGCCACCACGTTCCGTTCGGCAAGCATGGGCGCGAACTCCACCCAGTCATCGAGGTGGGCGCGATCGTCGAAGGAAAGCAGGATGTGCATCGGCGCATCGGCGTCGCAGCCCTCGTCTTGAAGCATCCCTGCGAGTGAAAACATGGACATCTGCGGCCAAACGGTTGCGGCAAGCATGAACACAGCAACCATCGCTGCCAAGGCAGGAAGTGAGCGTTTCACCACGTGTTCATGGCTGCTGGAGTGTGCAAAGAAGTTCCGACCGACACGATGGAGAAAGGAGGTTGATTGAAGACCCCAACGGAAGTCCCGAGGTCATGATGACCAACGAACGTCGTCGCCTCGTCGTCGAAGGCGGAGAGCGCATCATCGACTTCAACCACAAGGCGTTCAAACCGGTCCCTGAGGAAGGCATCGCCATGGCGGCCGACGCCATGCGCCGCGGCGTGATGTACCGCTACCAACCACCAAGCAAGGAAGAGTCCCTCACGGCACGTTTCGAGAAGACCTTCGCCGAGTACATGGGCATGAAGCACGCCATCGGCACCAACTCCTGTGGCTCTGCGATGTACATCGCCCTCAACATCGCCGGCGTGGAGCCCGGTGACAAGATCCTCACCAACGCCTTCACCTTCCACGCCGTGCCCAGCGTCATCCACCACGCCCGTGCTGAGCCCGTGCTCGTGGAAACCAACCGC
>DALQ01000036.1:72026-72262 GCA_002496845.1 Euryarchaeota archaeon UBA495 | reverse complement strand
TGGCAGGAGCGCTTGATGTTGCCCACGGCCTTGGCGGCCTTGTTGGGCAGGGTGAACTGAGCGCTGACCCAGTCGAGCATCATCTCGCGGAATTCGGTGGCGTTGCCTTCCCAAATCTGATTGATCAGGGTGTGGTTCTTCGCGTCCTCGAAGGACATGAGTTCACCGGTCACCATCATTTCGAGGGCCTTGGCCTTGCCGATGAGGCGGGTCAGGCGAGCGGTACCGCCGGTCCC
>DALQ01000036.1:71509-71677 GCA_002496845.1 Euryarchaeota archaeon UBA495 | reverse complement strand
TCAGGCAGGCCGAGCTTTCCGCTGTTCTTCCGAGCGATGCGGATGTCTGCGGCCATGGCGATTTCGAGACCGCCACCGACAGCGTGGCCGTTGATGGCCGCGATGACGATCTTCGGGGTCTGCTCAAGGCGGGACAGGGTTTCGTTGGCGTGAAGGCAGAAGTTGTAC
>DALQ01000036.1:21500-71199 GCA_002496845.1 Euryarchaeota archaeon UBA495 | reverse complement strand
TTGGCGTGAAGGCAGAAGTTGTACTTGAAACCGGGCGAGACGCTGTTGAGCATCTTGATGGAGGCACCGGCCGAGAAGAACTTCTCACCGGCCCCGATGATGACGATGGCCGTGACCTTGTCGTCAAAGCGGGCGCGGATGATGGCGTCGTCGAAGTCACGGAACATGCCGTGGGTGTAGGTGTTGACCGCCGTGGCGTCACCCTGCAAGGGCTCGCCGCCGGAATCGGAGGCGAGTTCGATGACGGCGATGCCGTTGTCGGTGGTCCCGTAATTGACGAGGTTGTTGGGCATTGCTTCGAAGGTCAGGCCGTAGAGGTCGGACATGACCCGTCCAATGGAAGAGCGGTAATGAAGCAATCGCAGCGTCTTACGCCAACGTCGCCTCGGTCTCGTGGGCTTCGCCGTCCCTGCTCTCGAAGGAGGTGTGGCCACCGCCACGGCGTGCTACCTCCCACTGGGCTTTCACCTCGAGGGCCGCCTCGCTCTGTTCCCACATGTCACGAGACTTGGCCGCGCGGAACGGCAAGCGTTTCGGTTTGGTCGGCCCCTTGCCTCGTTCCAGCATGAACGGGGAGGTCAAGGCGAACACGAGGCGCTTGGTGAAACTTGGTCGGAACAGTCGGCCAATCCATCGGAGTCCGTCACCGGAACGTGCCTGATCGCGCATCCAACGGCGGCACATGCGCTTGAACATCCGGTCTCCTACGCGGTTCATCAGCCATCTGTTGGCCACGCTGGTTTGGACGTAAGGGAGCAGATGGCGGCGGACTTCTTTGTCGTAGGACGGTCCACCGAGGATGTCCTGAGCGGCCAGCACGCCGGACCAGACGGCCATGCGCATGCCGAAGCCCCACATGAAGTCCTGAAGTCCACCTGACTCTCCAACGAAATGCTGGCCTGTTTCAGGAACGGTGTAATGCCCGTTGAGGGTGAAATCGCCTTTGCCTCCAACGCGCTTGATGGGTTCCATGTCAATGTCGGGATAGAGCCGCCTGTAGGTCGCGATGCATTCGTTCAGGAAGCGTTCGCTCTTCTTTTGCTTGCGCCACAAGCAGGTGCAAATGAGTCCGATGCCATCGATGATGATCAGGTAGCTGTACGCGCCTGGGGCGAGTTTGTCGTTCAACTGAAACGCGATGTGGTTGGGGTGACTGGTGCGGAAAATCTCTCCGAGGGCGAGCGCGGACGTGTCCTTGGGGCCGCATGCTACGATGTCCGCGTCTTTTTGGTTGATGCGAGATTTGTAGTGGAGCGTGGCCCCTGCTTCAATGGCCATTCGCTTGAAGGCTTGATCGATGGTGTGGTCCGACATGCCCCGCTCAACGATGCGGTAGGCCACGCCGTCGGTTTTTGCTTGCGTGACTTCGTCATCGGGATGGATAAGATCCACGACGGAGAAGGAGGTCGAGTGAAAGGCCGTGGAGTCGAATCCCCATGATTCCAACTGATCGAAGAAATCCTCGTCCATGCTCCAGTTTTCCAGCGCTTGGAAGTCCCCATCGAACCGCGCTCCAGAGTCCGCACGGATGTCGTGGACGTGGACCTCTCGGCCCGCACGAGCCAGCAGCGTGGCGGCAGCGAGCCCCGAGAGCCCGGCGCCCATCACAACAACAGGACCCTCGCCGTCCATGGACGGACATCGGCGCGGAGGGTTTGAAGGATGCGCTGTGTGAGCATCATCCATGTCCACCACCGTCTCACCCTTTGAGGTGATTGTGGACACTCCGGATGGGCGGCTTGATCCAGATGCCTTGTTGAAACGCATGCCGGTTGATGGCGCGGGGGCCGTCGTCAGTTTCGTCGGTCTCACCCGAGGCACAGAAGGCGATGCCAACGTGCTCCGGTTGGAATTCGATGCTTGGAAAGAAGAACTGCCGAAGGTGCTGCACAGGCTTGCGAACGAGGCTGGAACGGCCCACGGTCTCAGGGCTGTGGCCATCGCACACCGCATTGGAAGCGTGGAGCCCGAAGAGCCGATTGTCGCGATCCACGTGGGTGCTGCGCACCGCGGACCGGCCTTCGACGCCTGCCGTTGGCTCATCGATGAACTCAAGCAGCAGGCCCCCCTGTGGAAGAAAGAGGTGACCGATCATGGAGCCACGTGGAAAGCCGGACTCGGTTGAAATTGAAGGCATCGTGGACATTGGCCGAAAGCCGGCTGTAGCTCGCCGTGCGGTGGCCGAAGGATGGGTGACCCTTCGTCCAGAAACCCTCGCAGCCATCGTCGCGGGTGGCGTTCCAAAGGGGGACGTCCGCGAAGCTTCGACGATCGCGGCCATCCAGGCGGTCAAAGAGACGCCTCGCTTGATTCCTCATTGCCATCCAGTGCCCATCGAATCATGCAAGGTGCGTTGGCACGTCGAAGGCGACCGCCTTGGCTGCGAGGTGGAGGTCGGTGCCCATTACCGAACTGGGATTGAGATGGAAGCCTTGGCTGGGGTCAGCGCAGGCCTTCTTTGCGCTTTTGACATGGTCAAATCAATGGAAAAGGACGAGGCTGGGCAGTACCCAGTGGCCCGAATTGACGGTCTCCGCGTCGTGGAGAAGCACAAGGCGAACCCCTGAGTCCTGTTCCGGTGTGTTCATCACCCGTCCTTCATTCGCGGACCATGCGCGTCGGTGACGTCTGGCCCCACCTGCTCGAAGCCGTCGACATGGCGGCCTTGGCCAGCGCAGAATGGCGTGGTCTTGGAGACAAGGACGCTGCCGACGGGGCCGCCGTTGAAGCGATGCGACGCTCGTTTGACCACGCTCCGTTTGATGGCCGAGTGGCCATCGGCGAGGGTGAACGCGACGACGCTCCAATGCTCTACATCGGAGAACCGATCGGTGGAGAAATCGGGCGGGAAGGCGCCGTGCAACTCGACATTGCCGTCGACCCGTTGGAGTGCACCAACAACTGTGCTGACAACCTGCCTAACTCGATTGCCGTGCTTGCCGCTGCGCCTCGTGGGGCGCTTTTGCATGCACCGGATTGCTACATGGACAAAATCGCCGCAGGCCCCGCCCTCGCGGGTCACGTGGACCTCGACGGCGACGTGGCTTGGAATTTGGAGCAAGCAGCCCACGCGCTGGACCGCGAGGTCGCTGACGTCCGCGTCGTGGCGCTGGACCGCGAGCGACACGCCGACCTCATCAGGGACGTTCGGGATGCAGGCGCGCAACTCGAACTGATGCCTGACGGTGACATCAGCGCCGCCATTTGGGCGGCCCGTGACGACGGTCCCTTCGACCTGCTCCTGGGCATTGGTGCCGCCCCTGAAGGCGTCATCACCGCCACCGCCCTCCGTGGTCTTGGCGGGGTGTTCCAAGGCCGCCTTGTTCTTCGAAACGACGAGGAAGCCGCTCGGGCGGCGACCATGGTCGGCGACGACCTTGACCGTCGTTGGGAAGCCGAAGACCTCTGCACCTCGAAAGATGCGGTCTTCATCGCCGCCGGTGTCTGCGACGGCTACCTCCCGGGTGTTGTGTTCGATGAGGGTCGCTCGATCACCAGCAGCGAAGTGATCGACGTTGCGTCAGGCACACGCCGGTCCATCGTGACCGAGCGACGCCGGTGACAAGGGTTCTTGATTCGGGAGGTGTGCCGGTGGGCATGGACGTCGTCGTGGTCGGGAGCCTTGCGTACGATTCAATCGAAACACCTGCCGCCAAAGGCGAACGCCTCCTCGGTGGTTCAGCGACCTATGCAGGGCTTGCCGCATCGGCATGCAGCGCCTCGTGCGGCCTGGTTGGCGTGGTCGGCGATGACTTCCGTGAAGAAGACCGTCAACTCCTCACCACGAGTGGCTTGCACCTGGACGGTTTGGTGACCGCAGAGGGGCGCACCTTCCACTGGGAGGGCACGTACAGCGGTGCGATGGGCGAAGCCTCGACCCTGAACACAGAACTCAACGTGTTCGAAGCCTTTGATCCCGAAGTGCCCGATGCATGGACGTCCCCCAAGGTTCTGTTTTGTGCCAATCTTCATCCAGCCCTTCAAGCGAAGGTCTTGGACCAATGCACGCCAACCCGCTTGCGCATGCTCGATTCGATGAACCTCTGGATCGACATCGCTCGCCCCCTCCTTATCGACGTGCTCAACCGCGTCGATTTGGTGGTCCTCAACGACGGAGAAGTTCGAATGCTGGCCGACGACGCCAACCTTGTTCGTGCAGCGCAATGGCTGCACAGCGAACTTCAACCCGGTTCAATCCTTGTGGTCAAGCGCGGTGAACATGGCGTTCTTGCCTTGCATCCAAGCGGCTTGCTGCATGTCCCATCCGTTCCATCGCCTGGGCTCGTGGACCCCACTGGATGTGGCGACAGCTTTGCCGGGACCTTGGCCGCTCATCTCTCCAAAGGGGACGGCCCAGTCGGTCGCGATGAACTTCGTATCGGTCTCGAACATGCGGCCGTGGTCGCAAGCTACACGCTCCAGGGCCTTGGCGTCACAGGCTTGGTGGCCATGGAACAAAGCGACCGGGCTGAACGGTTGCAGGCGCTTCAGGCCTTGACCCGATGATCACTGGTCCATCCGTTCAAGGTCAAAGTAGGGACGGGGTTGTCCTGCCTCGGTTCCGACCTCGATCATGTCGCTGAACGATGAGGAAATCTGTCCTTGCCGGTCTCCGCTCAAGGTTTCTTCAGACGCGGGCAAAGCAGGTGCTGAGATGTGGTTGAGCAGTTCTCGCATCGCATCATCCCCACGTTCGCCACCGCTTGATCCTGCGTGGACCCGGACATGATCGTCGACGATGGCTTGTGACGTTGAATCGGAGCGCAGGCGGGTCCGTTGCCATGTGCTCATGGGCTCGACGTCTTCCGCAGCAACGGCTGCTCCGTCCCCGTCGCCGTACATCGCGGCGTATTCCTGTTCCTGTGGGGAAGGCGGTTGCGGGCGAAGGGCCGCATCAAACAGGCCGCCAAGCGCGCGTCGGCGCGTGCGAACGCTCTGCGTTCGTTGACGGGGAATCAGGTGGCGTGGGGCCGTAGTGCCATGTTTGGGTTGCAGGTTCACAGGCTGACCGGCGGGGGCCGTTGTTGGATCGTTGGCATGCCGTCGGGCGGTGCCGACGATGCCGCGCACGGGTTGTGGTGCGGGTTCTGGTTCGGGCTCCATCAGGGGGGCGGCGGCGGGAGCCTCATGCAGACCAACCACCGGGAAGTGGGGTGCTGGTTCCGGCGAAGGCATCGGCCTTGAGTGTCCAGTTGGGCCCACGAAGCTTGGCAGGTACGGTTCCTGGCCCGGATCGAACGCGGGCAAGGAGGCTTCCACTCGAGGCGCAGGGAGCGCGCGTGTGTCCTGGGGGATGGCTTGCCACCCGTTTCCGGTCACCGCAAAGGGCGAACTGGCTTCGTCACGTGCTTGTTGGGCTTCATCCCTGTCCACGGGCGTTCGCGGGTTGATGGCGTCCTGCGAAGGGCTTGGAAGCGCTTCGCGCTGTTCCATCATGTTGCGTTGTGCACGAGCGTGCAATCCGTCTTGCACCGGAAGGGCCAGCGTTGACATCGGTACGGGTGCAAGGTAGGCGTCGGACGGCATGGGTGAACGGCGGTCCTCGATGGTGATGTTCACCGCAGGTGCAGCCGGGGAAAGGTTGCTGGGGGCCACAAGGTCGTCGTCAAAGAACTCCGCCAAGACCGCAGCATCGGGCGTGGATCGGGGCACGGTTTCACCCTCAAGCAAGCCTGCAATCGGTGCTGGAACGACCAACGCCTCTGGGGTCGAGCGGGGTCGGACGAATTCATCGTAGCCTTCGCGTGCGGCAGCCAGCGGCACCCCCGCCATCAGCCGCCCCATCAGGTAGGCGAGCATCATGAGTTTCCCGTCCGCGCCTGTGATGACGTGGCACTCTCCGTTGTGCAAGTCGATGGTCAAGGTCGGTCGCCGGGTCAAGGCCCAAGCCGCAACAAGGAGGCAGCCGATGCCCATCACCATGTTTCGGACGGCGACCAGTTCAATCGTCCATCCTGCCATGCCGATGAGGATCATCCCAAACAGGTGGCTGTATGGAGGCATCAGATGCGTTTGGTGATGGTTGAAGGTGCTGATGGAGGCAAGGGGAAGGGTCGTGGTTTTGCCTTCCTTGGCTCGGATGAGCAGCGCCGAAGGGTCGACCTCAACGGCCACCTTCCCTCGCATCCCAGCCAGATGCAGCCCGTCGAGGACCTCGCGGTCCAACTGCATCGGGCCGGCAGATGCCGGCACGATTTCTCCCATCCTCGCGCACTTGATGGAATGGGATATCAATCCTCCCTCAACGTTGCAGCCCCTCAGCAAGGTTGCAGGGGAGGGTTTCCAGCGCCGAACTATGCTTGCCGTTCGAGTCGCCCGGACCCAATGATGCGGGGTTTCGAATCAAGCTGAGCGATCACGGCTTGAGGCGGAGCATGCGCTCGAATCAGGGCAGGATGGTCCCATTCAACCGTGAGGACGTTGCCTTCCGCGGCGGTAACTCGACCCACAATGAACTGAAGGTCCACCGAGAGGTGAATCACGTCGCCGGTTTGCAAGGTCCGTCGCTGGAAGGGCGATGGCGTCAGGTGCACCGTGGATTGAGCATGCGGGTGCATGGCCGGTGGCCGGTGCGTGCCGGTGCGTGGGTCGTCCAGCGGAGGGTGAACGATGAGGGTGCCTCCGGAGAGGTGGGCTTCCTGAGCGTTCCTCAAGGCCAGGCCAACGCGGTCGCCTGCGGTCGCAGTGGGGACGTCGTCGTCCATCACCTGAAGCGACTTTGCCGTCCCTCCTCCCTCGGCGGGGAGGAGAAGGAGCTCGTCGTGTTGGTTGACGGTTCCCGCCTGGACGTAGCCAATCGCCACGAGGCCAATGCCACGGACGTTGAAATGTTGGTCGACAGGGATCACCAACGGCTGTGTCGATGCCTCTGCAAGTTCCTCGGACAGGTCGTCCATCAGGGCGTAGAAGCGTTCCCTCAGATGAGGGCCGTCCTCGGCCTCAAAGGTCCACGCGCCAAGGCCTGCCTGTTGGAAGAGGCCCTTGACTTGGTCCTCGTCAATCCACCCTCCGTCCTTTGGTCGAATGACGGCGAGACCCCGCTCAATTCCCGCGCTGGCGAAGGCGACGAGCGCTTCACCAAGCGTGGCGTCGACGGCTTCCACCTCGATCAGACCAACACGTGCAGCGGACAAGGCGTTGAGGAGGGGGCGAAGGCGTTCAGGGTACTTCGCGGGCCGAATGATCGACAAGATCCGTGCGCCACCGTCGCCCGATTCTTTGTGGACGTAGGTGTGCACGTCGCGCTGGTCGCTGGGTTTGGCAATCAGACGCGCGAGGTCGTCGGTGGCCACAGCGGCGATGTTGAGGACCGGCATGACAGGGCCTCGAGGTGTTCCCCATCAAGCCTTGGACGCGGCTTTGTTGCGAAGCATGTTCGCACGGAGTTCTTCGGCATGGGCCCATTCCCTCTCTGCTTCTGCGCCTTCAGGGGTCATTTGTGGGATTGGAATGGGTCGCATCATGGAATCGATGGCGACGAAGAAAAAGTAGCCTTCACAGATGGGGCGCCGTGCCCAGTCGGATTTGCTCATCGATTGTGCGGTCACCTTGACGCACGCCGTGTGGGTGGAGGTAAACACCACTTGGCCGGTCACTTCGAGAAGGTCCCCTTGGCGGGCAGGAGCGATGAAGGTCAGGGTGTCGATCGAGATGGTCACGAATTCGCGGTGAGCAAACTTCGCACAAGCGATGCCTCCTGCTTTGTCCATGAGGGACAAGAGCCGACCGCCAAACAGCGTATCGTAGGCGTTGGTGTCATGGGGAAACACCTCTTCGATGAGGGTCACGGGTTCAACGGAAAACGGTTGCACGGTGTGTGCTCGCGACCGCCCGTCAAGAAGCCTCGCCATCGGGGAAGCCTCTTGACGTGACTTCCCCGCCTTGGAGGACATGGGGGTTTGCGTCGGTTTGATGTCCGGCGGCATCGATTCCCCTGTTGCTGCTGCGAGGGCCATGCGCATCGGGTGGGACCTGTACCCTCTTCACTTCAGCATGGAACCGGTGACCGGTCCAGAAGCACAAGAGCGAACCGTGGCCAGTTTGCGCCACTTTGTGGGCATGCAGGGCGCTTTCGGTGAGAAAATGTGCGGTCATCTGGACCGAACGTTGGTGGTCGTGCCGGTTGCGGAGATCATGGCGAAATTCACCGAACCGTGGTGCCATTCTGAATATTTCATTCACATGAAGCGTGTGTTCAACACCATCGCCACCTACCGGGCGAAGGAAGTCGGAGCGACGCATCTTCTGACCGGTGAAAACCTTGGGCAGGTGTCCAGCCAAACGCTGGGGAACCTCGGCGCCGTTGAGGAGGTCACCGACCTTGGTGTGCTGCGCCCTCTGCTCGGGTTCGACAAGTCCGCCATCACCGACATGGCTCGCGCTTTGGGCACGTATGAGTTGAGCATTGGACCCGAGGTGTGCGACGCGTTGGGCCCAAAGCACACGACCACCGTGGGCAACCGCGAGTGGTTGGAGCGAAGCGAGGCCCGCGTGGGTGGTTTGGAGGCGCTTGCGATGCAGGCGTGGGCCTCTCGTACCACCGTGTCCCTCTGAGGCAGAAAAGAGCACCCCCACGGGGATTCTTTTAGGGAGGCTTGGCGTCGCGGAAGTCGTCGGTGTCGCCATGAATGCAAATGCCCCCCGTCGCCTGCCAGCCTTGCTGATGATGGCGATGCTTCTCCTTGTGCCGCTCGCCTCTTCCATCAGCGTCACCTCCTTCACCGGAGGCGACGCCGAAGCGACCGTCGATGTTCGTGATGCTGCGACGTGGATGGACCTTGATGACGCATCCGTGACGCTCCCCGTGGGCGAGACGGTGACGTCGGCTTCCATGACCGTTGGAACGGCCATGGCGGAACACGACGCCTTCGTGAGGATCGACACCGAGACCCTCCCGAAGACCTGGAGCCCCGACGCCAACGGACAGTTGACCTCCTTTTCTGCCAAATCCTCCTTCCAGTTTGAGGAAGGTTCCTCAGCGACCCCGGTCCGTTTGACGTCCAACGGTTTCCTGAGCGACTTTGAGGGCACGACCAAGAACTTCACCGACGGCACTCAGCCGCCCATGAGTCCGATGTCGTGGAGCCACGGCAGCGTTTCAACGTCGTTGGGCATCCTGCCCGCAGGCTGCAAGTCTGGAGAAATGTGCTGGGGGACCAATCCCTTTGACGACGATTACCGCGACGACAACAACGGCAACGACTTCGACAGCAAACTCCTCTCTCCCGCCATCTTCGTCGACCCGGCCCTTGGCGGTACCACCTTCCGGTTCTCGTCCTTCCACGCGTTGAACTACCTTGAGCAAGGCATGAGCGGCGCTCAGAAGTATTACCGCGACTGTGCTTACATCGAAATCCGAGAGCGGAACGACGAATTCTTCCCGCCCGACACCAGCGGCCCCAACGGCTTCGATTACATCTCCATCGACCAAGCCAACTCCAGCAACATCGGCTTTGGCAACGGCTTGTACACCAAAGGAAACAACCAAGGTCAAATCCAGAGCGGTTGCCAGGGCGTTGGCAGCAGCCAGTCGGCCCTTGGTGGGACCTCGGTCACGACCAACAACCCAAGCGGTTGGTCGGACATCGCCATCGATCTGTCGGACTACGTGGGCCAGTGGGTTCAACTTCGCTTCGTGATGGAACACAACATCAACGGTGGCAACGGCAACACGCCAACCAACTACACCATGCCCGGCTGGTACATCGACAACGTGCGCTTGGGCCAACTTTTGCCCGTGAACGGCTGGATGAAGGTTCGAGGCTTCTTGCCCTCTGTGAACGGGGGCGACCCTCAACCCAACGGGTACGGTCTGCTGAACATGGAAGCGGAAACCACGGAAACAGGGACCCTCACCGTCGACGTCTACAACACCCAAACCGGGGTGCTTGTCAACGACCTCAACGGCAACCCCATGTCTGGCTTGACCGGCGACATCATCGAACTGTGGGACATTGACGCGAACGTGCACAAGTCGCTTGACTTCGTGTTCAATTACGACTCTGGACCAGATCGGTTGTCCACCGCCGTCCTGCACGGCTTCAACATTGGAACCCGCATTGGCACAGGATTCAATCAAACGGACCTCTCCAATCCGGAAATTTACGGCGGTGCCTGGAATTCCCAGGCCGGCCCCTACGCATACCAACCCACGCTCGTTGACACTGGTTTCACGCCAGCCATTGAGCGCATCAACTTCGAGCATCCCATCACGGCGGTCATGCCGACGGTGAACCGCGATTGTTCCGAATCGCCCGACATCCAACTTTCCACGCCTGAATTGGAACTCCCCGAATCCGTTGTCGTGGGACAGTGGAACGAGCTGAGTCAGCCAATGTTCGGGTTCGAGGCCTTGGTGGGCTTCAACTTCGACCCGGCGAACAATTTCTTCGATTGCCGGGTCTCTGAGATCTGGTTTGACCTTCGTTTTGGCCACCATGCAAACAACGTGCGCGTGGACATCGCCAACGACGGTGACATTGACTGGGGCTTCGACCAGCCCGGCTTTGGTGCCCTCGGGCGGCAGACGATGTTCTACAACGCCAAGGTCGGCGATGTGCACACCGGCGTGGACAGCAAGGTCATGACGCTGAATTTGGCTGCACAAGCGGTCGGTGGCGGCTTTGTGTTGCCGTACGGCGCGACCGTCACGGCAGCCGACATCGTGTTTGATCAGAACACCATCTATTCGACCACCGACCAAGGTGAGGGCTTCGACCTCAGCCTCTCCGTTGGCGGTTTGACCGAAGACCTCGGTCCGATGCCAAACGCGAGCCGCATCATGCTTGAGATCGGCGGCACTCCGCTCGGGCTTGCAGACGCCATCAACAGCCTGCTTTCCAACCCGCAAGTGCCCTTTGCGTTCGAAGACGATTACGGAAACCAGTGGGTCTCCTTCCGATTTGAATTGGAGAGCCTCAACGCCTCCACAGGCGCTTCGCTTGTGGTCCGCGACCTCGACATCCTGTACGATTGGGAGCGCACCTTTGACGAAAACGACGGGTTTGACCGTGAGTTGAACCAAGGTGTGGCGCTGGCTCAAGGCACGGGCACGGCGGACATTCCGTTTGCGGTCCACACCAGCAACGGTGGAGCGGTCCGGTTTGCGGACCTGAGCATCACCACGGCCGCGGGCTATGACAGCACCATGACCGTGACGGGCAACCCGGTGGGTCTCTACCCCTCCGGCGACATCTACGAAGTGACCACCACCCACGCCGTTGACGGTGCAACAGGCACCACCCTCGCTGAAGCGGTGCTCTTGATTGAATCCGCCACCGGTTCGGTGGAAGTGGCGTGGTCAGAAGTGACCGGCTTCGAGAAGCGTGCCGACCCCGGCAACTACCTCACCCTTGAGACCTCCACGGTGGTCGACATGACCAGCCCCGTGGGCAAGGACATCACCTGGCGCTTCCGCATCAACCCGACGTGGGAAGACGCGGAAACGGTGCGAGCGTACGCCTTTTCTGTCGGCGCCAACGGCGTCGACGGGCTTCCCGCTGCAGTGCTCTTTGATCCCACAGAAGGCAACGCCATCGAGAACGACGCAGGCCTCCTCAGCATGCAGGTGCTGAACGCCAACGACGAGGTGCAAGACCTCGACGATGCCGTGTCCACGCGCTACATGACCATCGATCTCAGCGTTCGCCTCCAAGACCTCGACGTGGCCCCAGACCCGTCCACCTACAACCTGGTGCTTGAGCAGCAGACCATCGACAACATCGACGGCAACATCACCCTTGGATGGACCGAGATCGACAACATCAGCGGACCCATTGGTGGCGACATCGCATGGCCGATCGACCTTGGCCTCGGTGCCGCTGGCGACGAAGTCCTTCGCGTCCGAATGGTCGGATACGAAGGCGGAGATACGCTGTGTCCAGCTGCGGAGTACCGGCCCGACGACGACTGTGCCGTGCCGTTCAACCTCTCCATCGACACCTACGAGCCGAACCTCCTTTCGATGTCGGTCTTCCTCGGAGGGGCGGATTTGCCCGAGAATTGGCGCCGCGTCTACGACGACACGTGGGTGATTCCTTCGGCCAACCAGCAGATGCGCCTCATCGCGCAGGACTTGCCCTCGCCTCCTGAAACCATGACCATGCACCTTTGGGTGGAATACGAGCACGACACCGACGGGGACGGCGAAGCCGACCCACAGGAGTACACCATGGTGACCCTGAACAGCGACGGTGGTGCTCCGAACGCGTCGTACATGGCGCAGTTCAACGACCAAGCCAACCTCGGTCGTGACCCAGTCGGCAAGGTCAGCGTTTGGATCGAAGGTTTCGACCTCGCAGGCAACTCCATCGACGGCGGTTCAGCCGGGTTCGAGAACGATTACATCACCTACGTGTCGATGAGTTCCTCTACCCCGGTCATCAACAACGTCTACATCGAGGACGCCGACGGTTTGCGCTTCCTCCGCTCCACGGACCCAGGCTACCAAGGCCTCCAGAACAAGACCGTCTACGCCGGCAACACCTACCACGTCATTGTCGAAGCACAAGACGGCAACGGATGGCGTGATCTTGACACCATCCGCGTGAACCTTGACGGTGCCTCATCCGAGGACATGGTGGTGACCTACCATCCACGGAACGGTACCGCATGGACCACCTCGCCTTACCTGACCATCGTGGACGACGACGAGTTGTCACCCAGCCTCCGCCGCATGGACGGCGGCGCCATCGTCGACCCCTTCGAGAACAACTTCTACCTGGATTTGCCCGTTCGCTTGGCGTGGGGCATTCCCGGCCACATTGGGGCCAGCACCCCGAAGGTCAGCGTTCAGGACTTTGACAACGTGGTGCAGAATTACCTCGGATTGTCCGGCCACCTTCAAGATTGGATGTACGCTGACGGCGTTCGCCTTGACTTCAGGGCCGACCTGAACGCGGGCATCATGGAGATCCCCTACATTTCGGACCAGACAGAACCCGTGACTGGTGACGTTCAGGTCGGTTTCGTTGGGCCGGGTGACACCATCCGATTCGAAGGCCGCTACGCCTACGTGTCTGGCCTGAGCAACGGTGTGTCCATCCAACCCGAGATCCCCCTCACGATGGAAATCACGCGTCAGGCTGCAGCCAAGGTCACTGAACCGGGGAAGGACTACATCCCCTTCGCAGGCGAAGTGTGGACAGAGACCTTCACCGGTGGCATGTTTGACTTCAACATCACCGCGCCCCCGGTGACCAACGAATTCGTGTACACCTTCCGTTTGATCAACCTGCCAACCGGCGCAAACGACGTCACCGACGCCTATTGCGGTGATTTCGACGGCTACGGTTGCGCGGAGTTCACCCTCAAGGTGGACTTCAATGCCCCCAAGGTCGCCAGCAACAGCTGGGAATTGACCAAGGGAGGCACCGAAGATGCCCTCGGCGAAGAATTGCCCTCGTCGGTCCTGCACTGCGTGGATGCGGTCGTGACCATCGAGGAGCCCGAGAAGCTCCTGCAAGACGAAGTCGAGATTCGCTGGCAGTTCTACTCGGACCCAAGCACGGGCCTGACGTGGCCCGTCTACGGCCAAGCCTTCGGTGCTGGGCCGCTCTCGACGCAGGTCAACCTCGTCAAGGGTGTCGGTGAGTACTACGCTTCGGTGGATTGCATCGACCTGTGGCCCGACCCCGTAGAACCATCGGCCACCCAGATGGCCGGCGTCCGCGTCATCTTCTGGGTCTACGGCACCGATTCTGCAGGATCTTCCATCCTTGGCGGCGGTCCGACCTCCGAAGGCAACGTGGTTCCCATCAACGGCAACTCTGACGAGGCGACGTCGCAGTACAACCTGATCAATGAGGAAGCGGTGTTTGGCATTGGGACCGTCCGATTCGACCCCGCCCAACCTGAGGTCGGTCAGCAGATGAACCTCGAAGTGTACCTCCAGAACACGGGAAGCCTTGCGGGTACGGTGGACCTCCGTGTCATGGGTGTCTACGACGGCGTTGCCTCCCGTGAAACCGTGCACACCTCGCAAGAACTTGCGGTGGGTGCAACGGCATGGGAATCGATCACCCTCGAGTCCTTCCTGACCCCTACCACGGGCTTGTATTACCTCATCTACGACGACGTCACCGGTGAATTGCTCTACAACGGAAGCGACACCGCGGGCGGTCTCATCAACGTCAAGGTGCAAAGCGACAGCGGCCAAGACGGCGCGATGGCACTTCTCCTTGTGGGCTTGGTGGGCGTCGTCGCGGTGCTGGCCACCCTGGTGATGGTGCTCCTCCGCCGTGGCGGCGGCTCTGACCCCGACGACGACGAGGACGAGTACGAAGACTACGATGACCAAAAGCAAGTGGTCAGCCTCCCGTCCAGCGCTCCAGCAGCGGACGTCAGCCCTCAGATGGCTGAAGCGATGAAGACCTTCCCGCAATGGAACCAAGAGCAAATTCAGGGCTACTTCGACCAAGGGTGGGACATTCCGTCGCTCCTTGAATGGGTCAACAGCCAGGAGTGAAGCCGGTATGGGCGCGTCCCGTGGCTGGTCCACGGCCACGTGGGAAGACCCAGATGGGGGGACCATCCTCCTGCACGGGACCTTTCCCACCGTCGTCTTACCGCGAAGCATCTGGCCTTCTCCAAAAGCATGGCAGGGATTGGCGCTGCTCGACGACGCGGGCGCTCCTGATGCTTGGAAGCAAGAGGAAGAGGACGAACGCGCCTCTCCTGGCGTGAACCTCGAAGCGGCTCGATTTGGAATTGGGCATGAAGCGCATTTGCTCGACGCTCTGACCAGCATTGAGGGGCCCTTGACCGGACGTTTCCCCGACCCAGAGCCGCTTCGGTTGTTTCGTGAATCCCAACGCGCCGGACGCCCCGTGTTCTTCCTTGAGCCAAACCTCGATGACGACGCGTGGTCCGATCACCTTTCGTTGGAGGCCAAAGAACGAACGGATTGGCGACGTTTGGTGCGCAGAATCCGAAGCCGTCGTGCTTGGAAGAAAGCCCTCTCGGCCGCCGCAGAAGGCGTGACCTCAGGACCCGAAGACGGCATGGCGGAGGTCAAGGTGGCCACGCGAGCATGGTGGAGCATGTGGGACGCTGACCTAACCTTGCCCACGCGCACCTCGCGCGACGACCGTTTCGCTGCACGTGCACGAGGCGCGTTGGCCGCGGTGCGGGACGGGGGCGGCTCAACGCTGCTGCTCGTGCTCGTTGAACCCCGTCTTGATGCTCTGCTCGGCGCTCTTGATCGGTCCACATCACCTGAGGTCATCGTTTCATATGACGACCTCCTCGCATCATCAGAGGAGGCCTGACATGAGCGAAGGAATCGACGTCCGCGTGGAGAACCGACTCATTCGGTTCGTGCCCGCGAGCCCCGTGGATCAAGCCCGTGTGGAAGCGGACCTCGGAGGCGTACGTGCGGGGGACCTTGTCATCATCGCGTTGTCTCGCCCCTCGGCAACGGTCATCGTGGACGTGGAGGGTCGGCTCATCGTGCACGGCACGCACCGTGTGGAAGCAGCCCAAGCCGCAGCCAAGGAAATCCTTCTCCGATTGGGCGTTGAAGACGCGTCCTTGAGCATGGAATTTGGACCCATCATCGCCTCGTTCCAATACCGCCGTGAGGTGGACATTCACCGTTTGGCCGGTGACCTTGGCGCTGGGCAAGGGGAAGTGGACGAGCGGCTTGGATGCGTCTGCATCAACGACGAGCGACACGGCTTGACCATTCATCTTTGGAGCAACGGCAAGGCGGTGGCCACCGAAGCCCGTCACCCCAACATGGTGGCGATGGCCGCGGTGCACTGGCGAACGCAGATCGAAAGCCGCCAAGCCTTCGTCAGCGGGGCCTGAGGATGTCCGCCTACCAAGGTCCCGTGACGGACGACCATTTCCACCTGCGTCGCGACGGCCGTTGTTTGGATGCAGCACAGGATTTTGCTCGTGCTGGAGGCACGGATTTGGTGCTCGTGCACTGCCCGGATTTTGCCTCCCCGCCCATCGATGAAGCCGGTCACCGTGCAGCCTACGCCGACACCGTGTCGATGGCCCAGGAGGTCCGTGCGTCGGTTGGGCTGGGCGTTCGGGTGGTGCTCGGTCCTCATCCGGCGGCCTTCGCTCACCAGTTTGAAGCGTGGTCCATCGAAGGGGAAGCCGGTCGCGCACGTGCAATCGAGGCGTACACCTCAAGCATTGACGCGGCCGTGTCGTTCATTGACGAAGGGTTGGCCCACGCCGTTGGCGAGGTCGGTCGACCTCACTGGCCCGTGAGCGAAGACGTATGGGAGCTCTCGAACGAATTGTTGGCGGGGACGATGCGTCGTGCAGGGCGCGAGGGCTTCGCGTTGCAACTTCACGTCGAAGGCGAGCAAGCCTCGACGTATCCTGAACTCGCCGAGATGGCTGATCGTGAGGGCTGCCCTCGCGATCGCATCGTACGCCACTACGCGCCTCCAGACGTCAGTTCATCGGCCACGCATGGCCTGATTCCGAGCGTGCTTTGTGGGAAAGGGGCGCTCCCTGTGCTGCTTGAGACGATGGCTGAGGCTCGTCAGGGATTCATGCTCGAGACGGACCACATGGACGATCCCGCACGCCCTGGCGCCGTGTTGGGGCCAAAGACCGTGCCAAAGCGCACGCGGCAGCTCAGTGAAGCCGGGGTGGACGATGAGGTCCTCTACCGGGCGCATGTGGACCTCCCCGACCGGTTGTATGGACCCTCAATCAGGGCCTGATGGGCGGCCCTTCTGGGCGTCATCTTCATGGCGGAGCCGCGTCACCCCCCGACCAATGACCCGTTCCTCCCGAGCCGTTGGGACCGTTGGGCTCCTTGTGCTGTCGCTCATGTTGGCGGCAGTTCCAACCGCCCAAGCCCAACTTGGAATCGGTGTACAGATTTCGTGCGACGGCGATCCCGAACTCAACGTTCGCCCCTCTGAAAACGCCGACGTCGACATCACCTGCACGGTGAAGAACACCGGCCAACTCGAATCCACCGTCTCGGTGGACTACGAATGGCAAGACGAGGACCCACGTGTGGACATGTCCCTCTCAGAAGACGAGTTCACGTTGGCCGCAGGGGCCGAAGAGGACTTCCAAGCCACCTTCTCTGGTTCACCTCGCATCGAAGCCGACCTTTCCCTCGATTTCGACATCGTCGCTTCCATCAGTTCTGTGATGGTGCTCCCTGTGGACCAACTGAACCAATCTGCAACCTACTCCGGCGAACTGACCGTTGAAACGTTCGGTATGGTCGACCTTACCCTCACCGACCGCTCCACTCGGAACCTCGAAGTGAGCGAGGAAGTCAGCATTGGTTTCACGATGGGCAACGACGGCAACGCCGAAGACAAGATCGAGGTCAACATCGCAAACCTGGCTGAGTTGGAATCGGCCGGGTTCAGTTTCCCTGAGGGCACTTTCGTGGCCGAGACCGTCATGGTCGAGGGCACCTCGGCTGAGCGCACCATCGTGTTGCGGACTCCGTCAGAAGTCACCGAGGAAGTTCGCGTGCAGGTGGTGTTTGAAGCCACCAGCAGCAACGATGCGACGGCCGATCCAATGCAATCCACGGTCACCGTGGTCGTTCAAGCAACAGCCTCGAACGCAGCATTGGGCGGTGGATTGGAAGAACTCAGCCAAGACCAGATCCAGCTGTACGGTGCGATTGGAGGCGGCGTGGTCGTCTTCTTCCTGCTCATCTTTGTCGTCGGCCGCCTCATCCGCAAGTCCGGTGGCCCGGAACTCGAAGAGGTCATGGAACTGGATGAACCGGCGATGCCCATTCCTGCTGCTGCTGCTGTCCCAGTGGCTCAGGCGGCGCCTGCCGATGAATTCGATGGCATGTTTGACGACCTCGATGAGTTCGATTTTGACGACCTTTGACGGCGCCACCTGTTCGGGTCACGTCCCCCCATTTTTCACTCCCCGAAAGGGGGAATGGTCAAAGGCCGGTGTGCCCGGCTACACCGATGGAGGGTGTGCGTATGCTGGACCTCAAGGGAAAGACCGCGTTCGTGTTTGGTGTGGCCAGCGAGGATTCCATCGCTTGGGCCATCTGCCAGCAACTGGCTGCCGCGGGCTGCACGCTGTACCTCGGCTACCAGAAGCGGTTCATGAGCCGCATCTTCAAACTCAAGGATCAGCTGCCCTCTATCGGTGGCTTCTATCCGCTTGATGTGGCGGAAGACGCCTCGACGAGGGAGTTCTTCGACGCCTTTGCAGCGGAGCACCCCGGCAAGAAAGCCGACATCTTGGTGCACGCCATCGGCTTCGCTCCGCGGACGTGTTTTGACCGGCCCATTCTGTTCGTCGAAGACGCCGACATCAACACCGCGATGACGATTTCTGCGAACAGCCTGCAGCGCTGCTTGAAGCACGCCTTGCCTTACCTTTCGGAAGGCTCCTCGACCATCACCCTCACCTACGCGGCCTCCACGCGGCACGTGCCTTCGTACGGCATCATGAGCATGGCCAAAGCCGCCCTCGAGTGTTGGACGAGGGAATTGGCCTGCCACCTTGGACCCGAAGGCCATCGCGTGAACGCGATTTCTTCTGGACCAATTCGCACCATTGCGGCTTCGGGCATCCCCGGATTTGACAACATCCTCAACCACGTGGCGGACAACGCGCCACTTCGACGAAACGTCACGCAATCGGACGTGGCGGGCACCACGTTGTGGTTGGCCAGCCCCCTTTCAGCGGGCGTGACGGGCCAAGTCATCCACGTGGATGCAGGGTATTCGATTACAATGGTGCCGGGGACCATCATGGAGTGAGGTGAGAAGATGACGATCACCACAGCAGACGGAAAAGAGGTCGGCGGGACCGACCAAGGCCCCTTCGAACCCATCGCCATCATCGGCTGCTCAGCACTGATGCCCGACGCCGACGACGCAACCGCCTTTTGGCAGAACATCATCGATTCACGCGTCAGCATTCGCGACCTTCCTGAGGGCCGCTGGCCAGGACCAGTCGAGCAGTTTTGGGCCGAAGGCGGCCCAGGTGAAGTCGAAGAAAACCGCACGTACGCCAAAATCGGTGCTTTCGTCGAGGGTTTCGAATTCAACTGGCGCCGCTGGCGGCAGCCTCCTGGCACGCTCCCCCAAATCGACCCCTGCCAACTTTGGGCCGTGGAAGTCGCAGCGTCAGCCCTCGAGCATGCCGGGTATGGCGACGACGGACGGGAACTTGATCGAAGCCGCGTTGGCGTCGTGTTCGCAAACGCGCTTGGCGGTGAAAACCGCAACGAATCCAACCAACGCGTCTGGGCTGAACGCAACCGTGCCTTGGCCGTCGAAGCGGGCTTGCCCGAGTCCTCCAGCCAAGCCTTTGTCGATTCGATGGTCGAAGGCGCCCCAAAGGTGACCGAAGACACGATGCCCGGCGAACTGGCCAACGTGGTGTCCGGCCGTGTCGCCAACCTGCTCGATCTGCAAGGGCCCAACCACGCGATGGACGCAGCCTGCGCGTCTTCGCTTGCTGCGTTGCTCGATGCGTGCCGTTTGCTGCACGCACGGCAAGTGGACGCGATGATCTGCGGCGCTTCGGACCGCACCATGGACCCAGCGACCTACGCAAAATTCAGCGCGATTGGAGCCCTCTCGCCGAGCCATTCCACGCCATTCGATGCACGAGCCAACGGCTTCGTGATGGGTGAAGGTGCGGGTGCGTTGATGCTGAAGCGCCTCAGCGACGCGGTCCGCGACGGCGACGAAGTGTTCGCCGTCATCCGCGGCATCGGAGGTTCTTCCGATGGACGAGGAAAAGGCATCACGGCGCCGTCACAACGCGGCCAAATTCAGGCCATTGCACGCGCCTACAACCAAGCAGGCTACGCAGCATCTTCCGTTGAGTTGGTCGAGGCCCACGGGACGTCGACCAAAGTTGGCGATGCAACGGAATTGTCCACCCTCGGAACCCTCTGGACCGGTCTTGAGGCGGGCGACAACGTCGCTGTGGGGTCCATCAAGAGCCAGATTGGGCACCTCAAGGCCGCGGCCGGCATGGCAGGATTGCTCAAAGTCACCATGGCGTTGCATCATGCCACCATCCCCCCAAGCGCAGGATTCGAGACGCCGAATCCGACCGTCGATTGGTCGGACAACCCCTTCTTCGTGCCGACCGAACCGATGGCCTGGGCTCAGCCAGACGGCCACCCGCGCCGTGCTGGCGTCAGTGCGTTCGGGTTTGGTGGAACCAACTTCCACGTGGCCCTCGAAGCCTACGACCCAGAGCTCCACGCAGCCATGGGGGACACATGGGCCTCCCGCTGGGACGCTTACGTCGGAGGAACGGCGGCTCCTGCAGCGGCCTCCATCCTCGATGCTTCGGCCACGCCTTCCCTCGATCACGCCACACTCAAGGCCGTGGAAGGTGGGGTCTTGCTCCTGTCTGGCGACAGCGTGGAGGCCGTCTCCGACCTGCTTGCAGGGCTGTCCGTCGCTGGCCCGACCTTCGATGAGGACCCGCGCGGGCACCGCTTGTCGGCGGTCTTCCCCGAATGGTCCTCTTCGTTTGACTCGGGCGCATCGGTCCGTCTTGCCGTGGTGGCGACCTCCTGGGCCGAGTTTGAGAAGCGTAGAGGCCTCGCCGCATCGTCGCTTTCTGACCCATCTCGTTGGGGCTTCCTTGCAGCGCAAGGCATCATGGTCACCGATCAGCCAGCGATGCCTCCACAAGCCAAAGTCGCCCACATGTATCCCGGCCAAGGCAGCCAATACGTTGGCATGACCCACGACCTTTGGAAGCGCTTCTCCGCGGTCCAAGACGTGTGGCGTCAAGCCGATGAAACGATGATCGAGGTGCTTGACGGGGAGTCCCTTTCCTCGTTTGTGCTGCGCAGCAACCTCTCCAAAGACGAGGCCAAAGAGGCCGAAGAGAAGCTGAAGCGCACCGAATACACCCAGCCTGCGATGCTCACGGCCGATTTGGCCATCGAGCGCGCCCTCAACGATCACGGTCTCAAGCCAGACATGGTGGCCGGACATTCGCTTGGAGAATACGCGGCCCTGATGTCCGCCGGCATCATGGACATGGACAGCGCCCTTCGCGCCGCTGCCGCCCGTGGCACGGAGATGGGGTCGGTAGAAATCGACGACCAAGGCCTGATGGCTTCGGTCAGTGCGCCACTCGCGGACGTTGAACGCATCCTCGATGCGACCGACGGTTACGTGATTGCAGCCAACAAAAACTCACCCAAAATGACGGTCATCGCCGGTGAAACTGCGCCCGTCAAGGCCGCTATGTCGGCCTTTGAGGCCGAAAGCATGCCCTGCACCATCCTGCAGACCTCCCACGCTTTCCACTCAAAGATCGTCGCCCCGGCCAACGCTCCATTGCGTGCGTTCCTCGAAGAATTGGACCTTCAATGGCCGACGATTCCCATCACAGCCAACGTTGACGGGACCTTCTACGCCATGGAAGGCGACAACGCCAAGGCTGCCGTTCTCGAGAAACTCGCTCCGCAAATGGCGTCCTCGGTGGAATGGACCGCCCAGATCGAAACGATGTCGGCTGCAGGTGCTGGCGCCTTTGTCGAGGTCGGGCCCAAGCGCGCCCTGACCGTGTTCGCCTCCCAAATTCTCGAGGATCGACCGCACCTGGCGGTGATGACGAACCATCCGAAACAAGGTGGCATCGCCAGTTTCCTCTCCGCGCTGGGCATGCTCGCCCTTGCCGGACGGGTGCCTTCGCTCCCAGATGGGACAAGTGCTGCGTTGACCGAAGCCTTCCGTGCTGGACCTTTGGAAGCATGGAGCGCTGCTCCGCTCAAGCCCACCCGCTCTTCCCAGGAGCACGAAGACTTGCGGACCCGTTCACGCCCGCTCCCGTCCACCGGCACCGCTCCCGCAGCCGCACATGCCGTGGCAGCTCCCGCCACCGTGGCTGCGCCTGCTGACCCGGCCGAAGCCATCGCAGCGTACGTCGGCGACCGTCTGGCTGCGGTCTGTGGCTATCCTGCCCGCTTCTGCCGTGGGGCCGTCGACCTTCGCCTTGGCCTCGGTTTGGATGACGCCAAGGTCAGCGCCGTTGTCCAACGCCTGCGCAGCGAAACCTCGCTTGATGCCGAGGTGGACATTGCGGCTGCACGGACGCCCGCTGAACTTGTTCGGGCCGTTCGCGCACCTCCCTCTGGATGGCGTCCGGCTGCTCCCGCCACGAGGCGCGTTGCGACCCAGGCGCCTGTTGGGGCTCCCGTGCACGACCCGATGTCGGACCGTCGTGCCAATCCATACGTCATTACGGGCGTTTCCCTCGGCCTGCCGGGCGGGGAGCGTGTGTTCGACGAAGACGTGTTTGAGCGTCTGATTCGGGGTGAAACCTGCATCGAAGAGGTCTCCGACGCGTACAAGCAGGCGCTCCTCGATCGAAACATCGTCCGCCTCGTCAAAGGGCGTGACGGCTCTGTTGACATGTCGCCAGCCGAAACCTTCGGAGACATCCCCCAATTGGCGGGTGTCGCCCACGCCTTCGACCTCGCGGAAGAATTCGGTGTCGATCCGAAGGCCGTTCTGGCATGGGACATCACCACACAACTCGCCGTGGCCTCAGGGCTGCTCGCCTTGCGGGATGCAGCCATCCCCCTCACTCCTGAAGAGCAGGTCGGCAAAGGCGGGCTTCGCCTGATTCGCGGATGGCAGGTCCCCCAGCATCAGCGCGAGCGAACCGGTGTGGTCTTCGCATCATGCTTCCCAGGCACCACCGCTTCCTTTGAGCACGCCATGAACAACGGAGCGGACGCAGAGGGACGGTTTGACCGACGCTTCCTGTTCCAAGTCCTCAACATGGGACACGCCCAATTCGCTCAACACACCGGCATCCGTGGTCCGAACTCGACCATCAACGTCGCATGTGCCTCCTCCACGGCTGCCTTCAGCATCGCTGAAGATTGGTTGGCCAACGACCGCGCAGACCGTGTGGTCATCATCTCGTCTGACAACGTGACCAGCCCAGAACTCTGGTCGTGGATCGGTGCAGGCTTTGCGGCCTCTGGGGCCGCGTCCTCCAGCAACATCATCGAAGAAGCAGCCTTGCCCTTCGATCGCCGTCGCAACGGCTTGATTCTCGGAATGGGTGCAGCGGCCTTTGTCGTTGAGCGGAACGCCGAGGCGGCCGAACGTGGCGTCCAACCGTACGCTGAACTCTTGGGGACCAGGATGGCCAATTCCGCCTTCCATGGGACCCGTCTGGACGTTGATCACGTGGCTCAGACCGTGGACGGTTTCGTCGGTCAAATGGAGCAAACGTGGGGATTGGATCGGCATGCCATGGCTCCAAGCACCGTGTTCTTCTCCCACGAAACCTACACGCCAGCACGTGGCGGTTCAGCCCAATCGGAGGTCAAAGCCCTCAGAACGACGTTCGGAGAAAGCACGGACAAGATCCTCATCGCGAACACGAAGGGGTTCACGGGTCACCCAATGGGCGTCGGCATCGAAGATGCGAGCATGATTCACGGACTTTACCACCGTCGCTTCCCCCCAATCGCCAACCACAAGGAAGTGGACCCAGAATTGGGCAACCTCAACCTCAGCAAGGGCGGAACCACCGACGGCATCGAATACGGCATCCGATTTGGGGCCGGTTTCGGTTCGCAAATCGCCCTGTCTTTGGTTCGCCGTTGGCCGGTTGAAGGCGAGCGTGTGGACGGCCGGGCGGTCTTGGCATGGAACCGGCGCCTCGCCGGGACCAACGACGTGGTGCTCCGCGTGCTTGACAACAAACTCGTGGCCTACGTGGACGGCGAGAACAACCTCCACGGCGGCGTTCAAGGCGATGCTTGGGGTCCAAGTGAGCCCTTCGAAGGCATCACGGAAGAGCCGGAGGAGGCTTCAACGCCCCCTCCCGCGCCGGCACCTGCAGCACCTGCAGCACCTGCTGCACCAGCGCCCACCGTGGCGCCCGTGAGCGACGACGAGGTCACGGCAGCGATGATCGAAGTGGTCGTCGAGCACACCGGCTATCCCGCTGAATTCATCGAGATGGACCAGGATCTCGAAGGTGAACTCGGGATTGACACCGTCAAGCAAGCGGAAATCATGGCCTCGTTGCGCGATCGCTTCTCCCTGCCGGTGGACGAGGATTTCGTGCTCTCCGACCATCCGACCCTCAACCACATGCTGGCGTACCTTACGCGCATGCAGGGCGGCGCCTCTGCCTCGCCGAAGGAAGCGCCTGCGGCGCCAACCCCTCCAGTCCAAGAGGCCGTTGAGCAACCCGCACCTGCACCTGCAGCGCCTGTGGAAGCACCGGTCTCGGCCCCGATGGCAGAACCGGGAGAACTTGTGGACACCGTGGTCAGCGTCGTGGTCGAGCACACCGGTTACCCGGCTGATTTCATTGAATTGGACCAAGATCTGGAAGGAGAGCTTGGGATTGACACCGTCAAGCAGGCAGAGATCATGGCGGACATCCGCGCTCGTTTCTCCCTCCCCATCGACGAGGATTTCCTGCTCTCTGACCACCCCACCCTGAACCACATGGTGGCCTACATCCAACGGATGACAGGCGGTGGGGCCGCACCGGTTGCTCCGCCAACGCAAGCACCTGCTGCGGCCAGCCCAGAGCCAACGCCCGCGCCCGCAGCTGAAGCCAAGCCCGCACCTGCTGCACCTCCTGCTTCGGAGGACGACGGTTCGATTGCAGCGCGTTTGGTCGAAGTGGTGGTTAAGCACACGGGGTACCCGGAAGATTTCATCGAACTCGATCAAGATCTCGAGGGTGAACTTGGGATTGACACCGTCAAGCAAGCGGAGATCATGGCCGATGTGCGCGCCATCTTTGACCTCCCTGTGGACGAGGATTTCCTGCTCTCTGACCACCCCACGCTCAACCATTTCGTGGGCTATGTCGCCAAATTCTCCTCTGGAGGAAGCGCCGCAACCACGCCTTCGGCACCTGAGGTTTCTGCCGCTGAAGCGCCCAGCACGCCTGCGTCCACGTCTTCGGTCACGTCCGAAGGCTGTCGCCGCTGGCAGGTTGAAATCGAGCCTTGCGAAGGCGAAGACTCCCCGCTGAGCCTCAATGGCCGGATGTTGGTCACGGAGGACGATTGGGGTCTTTCTGCCGCGGTTGCAGAACGGTTGTCTGCTCAAGGCTTCGACGTGGTTCACATCGGCCTCGAACCAGGTGCGAAATCGCACCGTGTTCAGGAAGAGGGTGACCGGCTCGTGCACCGTGTGGATCCAGGATCCTCAGAGCAAATGGACGCCTTTGTGGCGTCGCTTGGCGAGGAGCCGCTGGCTGGCCTGATTCACCTTGCTCCGCTGCGTTTGGCCAGCATGGCTTGGTCCGAGGAGTCTGGTCCCAGCCAACAGGTGATCATCGCAGGGCAAGCGTGGTTCGGTCTTCTCAAGGCCCTTGACCATCGCTTGGGCGAACTTGACGCCGGAGTCGTGGCTTCGGTCAGCGCCATGGACGGACGCCACGGAAACCGCGGCGATCGATTCAACCCACTGCAAGCCGCGGCCGCGGGCGTGACCAAATCCTACGCGCATGAACGGCCGTCGCTGCGTTGCCGCGCCTACGACCTCCATCCGGACATGCTCGTGGAGGCTGAATCCACCGCCGCACGGTTGGTGGACGACCTTCTGGGTGTGGGCGGTGAGGTCGAGATTGGTCTCGATCGTGCGGGTGAGCGTTGGACCTTGGTGTGTTTCGCTGAGGACTTGGTCGACGAGCAGAAACCCTTGGTGGAGACCGATGTTTGGCTCGTCTCCGGCGGTGGTTCTGGCGTGACCGCGGCGGCGGTCATCGGTGTTGCAGAAGCATCCAAGGACGCAGGGGCCTCGTTCCATCTCCTTGGACGAACACCGCTCATGGAGGTCACCGAAGGCTGGCTCGAACACGACGACGCGTCGCTCGAAGCAGAAAAGATGGCCCTTCGGGAGCGCATGATGGAAGCCTCCTCGTCTGGAAAGGTCACCATGGTTGAATGGAACCGTGCGTGGGACCGCATGATGCGTTCACGTGACGTCCAGCAAACCATCGCCACCATTCAGGCGACAGGCAATCTGGCCCAGTACCATGCTGTGGACGTGACGAACACCAAGGCCTTGACCAAGATTGGAGCCAACCTTGGCCACGTCATCACCGGCGTGGTGCACGGGGCGGGTCTTGAGGAAAGCAAACTTGTGGCCGACAAAACCCACGAAGCCTTCGATCGCGTGGTGCGCGTCAAGGTCGACGGGTGGACGGCCCTCATGAGCGCCGTGCAGGCATCGGGTGCTCCGCAGCCGGCCTTTGCAGCCTGCTTCACGTCGGTCGCCGGACGCTTTGGCAACGGCGGGCAAACCGATTACGCAGCAGCCAATTCCGTCTTGGACGCTGAGATGTCACGCTTGACGGCCAGCGGTGCATGCCGCGCCGTGGCCATCGGTTGGACTGGTTGGCGAGACGTGGGCATGGCGACACGCGGTTCGATTGAAGCGGTCTTTGAAGCCGCAGGCATCGAGACCCTCCCGGTCGGCGTCGGCGTTGATTTGTTCGTCGGAGAAGCCTTGTCCGGTGGAAAGCGGCGTGTGCTGGGATGCGGCAGCCTGGGCGACATGGACACGTATGCGGCCTTCCGCGAGGCACCGCTGAAGCTGCCTCCTGGCATGGCTGGACTCATCGCAGACCCCCAACGCTTCCCCTTCATCGACAAGGTGGTGGCCTTCGAGGTGGATGAACGCATGGCCACACAGACCACGCTCTCCACCGCACTTCACCCCTTCTTGGTGGACCACGCCATCGACGGTGTGCCCTACCACCCGGGTGTCATGGCCTTGGAGATGTTCGCTCAGAACGCCTTGTTGCTCAAACCCGAGACCGCGTTGGCAGGATTCAAGGACGTCACGTTTGGCCTTCCGGTCAAGATCATGCGAGACTCGATGACCGTCCGGGTCGAATCGTCCGTTTCGTCCTCCACCGATGGCTTGCATGAGGTTCATTGCCGCTTGGTTTCCGACCTCATGTCCTCCAGCGGTGAAGTGTTCGGCGAGCGTGAACACCACAGTGCAGTGGTGCGCTTGGTGGACCGCGCTGAAGATTTGAGCGCGTTCTTTGCTGGAGAATTGGGAGCGATGCCCGACACGGGCCTGGCACCAGCACCAGGTGATCTCTTGCATCATCCGTCCTTCATCTACCTCCGCTACTTCCACGGGCCTCGCTTCCAGAGCCACGGCGGCGTGCTTCGCGGTGTTCAGCAAGGCGAGCATCTTGGCGTGGACGGGTTGGCGCTGATGCGTCACCAGTTGCCTGCCAAGGACCAATTCGCCATCGAGTCCGATGGGGCTGCCGTGCTGCTGGAGGCGCTTCCGATGCTTATCGAAGCAGGTTTCCAGAACGCCGGTTTGGTCGCGATGGAATCCGAGGGCTTGAGCAGCCTCCCTGTGGGCATCGAATGGTCCACCATGCTCCGTGTCCCGGACGAAGGCGAATCGCTGCGAATGCGCTCGTTGTGCACCGGGAAGGAAGATGGAGGCATCACCGTCCACGACGTGGTCATCTTCGGCGAAGAGGACGACCCTGTGCTGGCCCTCCGTGGTCTGCGCCTCAAAGGCATGGCTCCGGTCCCCGAGGACTTGGCCGTCTCCATTGAGCGGTGATGCAGATGCTCAAGGTTGAGCCGGTGTGGTCCGGCTTTTCAGCGCCTCCTCACCACGTTCATCTCGCCGAGCTTCCCGATGCCCTTCCTGGAGAGGACGATCCCTTGCCTCCGTTGGTGGACGCAAGCGAATGGTCGACCTTCAGAACCGACAAACGCAGAAAGGAACACCTCGGTGGACGCCTTTTGCTCGGTGCTTCAATGGATGGATGGTGGAAGGAGCGTGGCTTCGTTGGCCGAACCGATGAACTCGATGTGGTGCGTGACGAACATCGTGCGCCGTACCTTCGGTGGCGGCCGGGCGTATGGCGTCAGGCTCCACTCCCCGGCGTGTCGATTGGGCACAGCGAAGGGCGTGCTGTGGTGGGTTTGGTCGACGGCAACTGGAGCATTGGCGTGGACGCCGAACCGATGGGCCGCCAAATCGCCGAAGCCGCATGGGACATGTTTGCCTCGGCCGATGAACGGTCCACCTTTGCAGGGCAACACGGTGCTGCGCTGAGGGCATGGGTCACCAAAGAAGCGATACAGAAGGCGTTGGGGTTGGGCATGCACCTCAACCCTCGTCACATTGTGACCGAGGGCTCCCGATTTGTTCACCAAGGCTCAGTGGTGCATGTGAGCCACACCGAAGTGGACGGCATGCTGGTCTGTGTGGCTCTGGCGCCTGCTCGTGCGCCCCCGTCAACCCCAGAAGATGACGTGCTTGATGCCACACGAACGGCGATGGAGGCCGACCCAGAATGGGGCGTGGGATGCAAGACCACACGGCAGTTGGCGTGATCAACCAACGTTCCGGATTTCCGGGGTCTGGTCGGCAAAGAGGAATTCAAGCAAAGCCGCCCACATCACGAACTCGATGCTCTCCTCGAGTTTGTCTTGGCCTCCAACGACGTCGATCATGTTCTCCAACGTGTCCGAAGGCGAGTGGTAGGCGTCGTAGTCATCGTCGTAGGCGCCGAGGTGGAAGATGGTCTGAGCACCGAGATCGCGGAAGGTGACGTGGTCCGAGCGGCCAAAGGTGTCCTCGTGAACGTCCATGACCAGATTCGCATGGTCGTCCCAATGCTGGTCGCAACCGGCCCCGTAGGTGCCGTCAATGCGGAGGTCCATGGGCGCCTTGAGCACGTTTCGATGCACGTGGTCGAGGATGCTGGTGATGGCGACGTCCTGTTCGTCAGGATCGATGTCAGGACCGGACCAAGCGTGGTACGGGTAAGGCTCACCTGTGGGCTTGTACGCTGGCCATGAAATGCCCATCATGTCCATGTTGATGTAGAACCGAAGCTCCTTGTCCTGTGGAAGGCAGTAGCCACAATCGTTGTTGGCGAATGCATTCGAGCCGCGCAACCCTTCTTCTTCAGAGGACCACAGCGCGAGGAAGGTGTCGCATTCAACCTCAAGCTCAGCGAGCACCCTTGCATAGAGCATCATCGAGACCGTCCCTGCGGTGTTGTCGTAGGCTCCTTCGTGGGTGCCGCCACCTGGAGGGCCACCGGGAGGAGCGATGTCCATGTGGCCGCCCATGCCTTGGACGCAGGAGTCGTCACGGCCGTCCTTCCACGCAATGACGTTCAATGATTCAGGTTGGCTCGGGTTGAGGTGGTCGGTCACACGGAGCATGTAGGTGCGGTAACCAAGGCTTTCGAAGTGGCCTTGGAAGTAGGCTGCGCCACGTTCGTATGCTGGGTTGCCGGCGCCCATCCACCGGTCGTTGTATCCTCCACATTCTGCGGAGGGGCGGCCGTCGACCACGGGATCGCACGTGATGTAATCCATCTTTTCGAACCATTCTTGGCCGTTCACGATGGGTGTGCCGTTCTCAACGGGCAACTCAAACACCGTTTTGCGACCGTTTTGGTCGTAAATTGTCAATTCGACGGCTTCCGTGTAAGGTGTCGTCAGAAGGCGGATGGCCTGCCGGTCGCCATCGACCGGTACAGAACTGTCGAGGTCCATTGAGCCATTGACAAACAGAAGAACGTCATCGGCTGGGGCGGAGAGGCGCAGCCCTTCGCCGACCAACAGCAGGTCGTGCCATTCACCAAGACGCACCGCCGCTTCGGTCGCGGGTAGGCCATCGATGGTGAGCGTCGCATCGGCATCAATCGTCTCTTCCTCAGGGGTTCCGCCGATGCATCCGGACAAGGGCGCAAGCAGCATGAGCGCCATCAGCAGGAGCGCGGAATACATCTTCGCCGCCATGGGACCAGTTGCTGGTCTGTGGCCCGGTTCCTAAGGACTTCGCCATGTCGCCTGCCCGGCCGATGACCTCAAGACGGGGGGTCACCACGGCAGGTCACTACGCCTGCGGATATGGTGAAGTGGTTATCATCTGAGGTTTCCAACCTTATGTCGTGGGTTCGACTCCCGCTATCCGCACTCATGCGCTCATCAACGGCGTTGCTTCGCCGTGTGTGAAAGCGATCAGGATCTCGGGGGTTGCTGAGGCAATCCTGGAATGCCTTGAGGCGGTGGTGGGGCGGCAGACATGGGCGGGGCCGTACGGCGTCGTTCCACCAAAGCCATGGCGAGCGCTTCCCGCTCCTCCTGCCATCGAGCGCTCCTGCGTCGGCCTTGGATGAGCATTCCCAACAACAGCACGATGAGCAGGACTTGGCCGAGGGCCACTTGCCCGCGTTCATCGTCAACCCACCATGAGACGTCGGTCCAGGCGGTTTGTGTTGGTGCATCGACTTCCGTCAACCGGCTGTCGACGACTTCCAAGCTGAGCGTCACGTCGTCCATTGCAGCGTTGCTTCCTGGTTCGGTGACGGTCACGGTCAGTTCGATTGGCACCGCACGCACCACTTCAGTCTCAAACCAGAGCGAAGCATTGTCTGCTTCAGGATCGATGACCACCGTTTGGGAACGCGACCCGCCAAAGACATCGGAGCCCCCGTCCCATGTGACACGAGCGGTCACTGGGACGCTCATCGTGTGGGTCACGGTGCACGTGAAGGCAAATTTCGGACCTACGGCGAGGTCCACCTCGGGGTCGACAAGCGCACACTCAAGGCTCGCTTCAGCCACGTTCCTTGAGGCATCCTGAGGCCAATGGTCTGGGGATTCTGCTCCAATCTCGTTGTTGTCGCCGTACCCGTCTCCGTCGCTGTCAACCTGCTGGGTGGCAAGGTCGGGGAAATCGTCCTCCTCGTCGGCCCAACCGTCTGCGTCACGATCGGCACAGCCACGGGCGCTCGAATGGGTTGAGGTTCCTGCTTCATTGGGGCAATCGTCGGACACCGTGGACCCGCTTTGGTCGGCGTAGCCGTCTCCGTCGCTGTCGGACCACACCATGTCGTCGACCGGCCAAGGATCGTTCAGATCGCTCTGTCCGTCTCCGTCGCTGTCTGGGCAACCATACCGGTCCAACGTGGACGTCCCGGCTGCACCTGGGCAGGCGTCGGGTTGCTCGCCCGAAGCAAGGTCTCCGTATCCATCGTTGTCCGAGTCTCCAATCTGGGTGGGGTCGTTGGGGAACTCATCGCCTTCATCGGAGGCTCCGTCTCCATCAGCGTCCGGGCAGCCGAAGCGGTCCAAGGAGGAGTTGCCAGCCACGGTCGGACAGGCGTCAGGCTCTGTGCCGGTCGCGTTGTCGCCGTACCCGTCACCGTCTTGGTCTGCAAATTGGGAAGGGTCGTTCGGGAAGGGGTCGGCGCCGTCGTCGAGGGTGACTTCGCCAATGCCGTTCACACCGGCTTGGACCTCGGCCACGCCGTCTCCGTCTCCGTCTGGGCAACCCGTCACTGGGCTGGTGGAGGTCCCTGCCATGGCAGGGCATCCATCGCTCGGATCGTCGATGCCGTCTCCGTCGGAGTCCGCGGTACGTGACGGGTCGTTGGGGAACGCATCGCCAAGGTCCGAGACACCGTCGCTGTCGCTGTCTGGACAGCCGAAGCGGTCGATGGTGGACGTGCCGGATTCGCCGGGACAGGCGTCTGGTTCGGGCCCAGTGGCGTTGTCGCCGTACCCGTCGCCGTCCTGATCGGCCCATTGCGAGGGCTGGTTTGGAAGCACGTCGATGCTGTCGTCCCAACCGTCTCCGTCGGTGTCAGGACAACCGTAGCGGTTCGCGGCGGTGGAATTTCCTTGCACGTAGGGGCAAGCATCTGGCATCGTCCCGCCGGCGTTGTCGAAATAACCGTCTCCGTCCGTGTCGACCCATTGTGTTCCGTCGTTCGGAGCCTCGTCTTCGCTGTCGGACCATCCGTCGCCGTCCCCGTCAGGGCATCCGAGGGTGCCGTTTTGCCACGAGGTGCCGGCTTGGGTGGGGCAATCGTCGGCGAGCGTGCCGGTGGCGTTGTCGCCGTAGCCATCGCCGTCTTGGTCGGCCCACTGGGTTCCGTCCATGACGAAGGCATCGGCTCCATCAGAAACCGTCCATACGCCGTCCGGGTCCGACCAACCATCGCTGTCTCGGTCAGGGCAACCTTGCCGATCGAAGGAGGACGTTCCTGCAGCCAAGGGGCACGCGTCATCGATGGTGTCGTCAAATCCGTCTCCATCGGTGTCTGCCCAACGAGAGGCATCGCTCGGGAAGGCGTCAGCGCCGTTGATTTCGGTCCAGCTTCCATCCGGGTCCGAATAGCCGTCTCCGTCGCCATCAGGGCAACCGTTGCGGTCGACGGAGGAACTGCCGGTCACGCCAGGGCAAGCATCTCCTGCGGTTCCCGAAGGATTGTCGCCGTATCCGTCTCCGTCATCGTCCACCCACTGTGATGCGTCGGAGGGCCAAGCGTCGGCGCCTTGGGCCGTGGTCCACCCCGAGTCGGGGTCAGAGTAGCCGTCGCCGTCCGAGTCAGGACAACCAAAACGGTCGTCGGCTGACGTGCCGTAGGTCGCCGGACAGCCGTCGGGGTTTGCACCCGAGGCGTTGTCGCCGTACCCGTCTCCGTCGCCGTCCACCCACTGCGTTGATTCGAAGGGGAAGGCGTCGTCCACATCGGCCCATCCGTCCCCGTCGCCGTCTGGGCAACCGAGGCGGTTGGCTTCTGTGGACGTCCCAGGAAC
The DNA here is from genome assembly GCA_002496845.1 of Euryarchaeota archaeon UBA495. Taxonomy (GTDB): domain Archaea; phylum Thermoplasmatota; class Poseidoniia; order Poseidoniales; family Poseidoniaceae; genus MGIIa-L3. Next base: position 38,645 of record DALQ01000036.1, on the reverse strand, counting down.
GGTTGGGCACGCATCGGGCTGCGTCCCAGTGGCGTTGTCACCGTATCCATCCCCGTCTTGATCGGCCCATTGCGTGGTGTCGTTCGGGAACGCGTCGGCGCCGTTGGCCACGGTGAAGCCTGTGTCAGGATCGGAGTATGTGTCGCTGTCCGTATCGGGGCAGCCCAAACGGTCAGAGGTCGAGTCCCCAAACTGCGTGGGGCAACCGTCTGGGTCGGTGGCAGGAGCAGGATTGTCGCCGTACCCATCGCCGTCCGTGTCGCGCCATTGTGTGTCGTCGCCAAGGAAGGCATCAGCGCCGTCGCTGATGCTCCAAACGCTGCCGTTTGAGGAGGAAGCGCCGGTTGGATCTGGGTCAGAGGCACCGTCGCCGTCTTCGTCGGCGCATCCGTTGCGGTCACGCCAAGAGGGGCCTTGGACCGCATCGCAGGCGTCGCCACCCTGTTCCACGGTGTAGCCAATGCCGGGGTCCGACCACCCGTCTCCGTCGCTGTCGGTGCAACCGAAGCGGTCTTGCGTCGAATTCCCGGCAGTTGAGGTGCATCCATCCGGCTGGAATCCAGCCCCGTTGTCGCCATATCCGTCGTAATCGCCGTCGGCCCATTGCGTGGGGTCGGCAGGGAAGGCGTCTGCGCCGTTGGCGAGGGTCCAGCTTGTGTCTTGATTCGAATACCCGTCGTTGTCCGTGTCTGGACAGCCAACTCGGTCAACAGTGGACTGCCCGTAGGTGCTGGGGCAGTCGTCGTCGTCGTCCTCGATGCCGTCCAAATCCGCGTCTTGGGTGAGGTTCGTCAGCGCCCAATCCTCGCTCAGGGTCATCGCAAACATCTGCGGTCCTCCTTGAGGCACGCTCGTGCCAATGACGTGGACTTCCCATGTGCCTTGGGCGGGTGAAGTGAAGGTCAGTCCGCGGAGGTTGTCGTTGTTGTTCGAGAGGTTGGTCCAGGTGCCACTGGGGTCCTTCACCGCAAGATCGAGGTCGTTCACAAGGTGGCTTGAGGCCGCAGGAGTCGACGCAGGATCGGTCCACGCCAACATCACGCGGAAGTCATCCGCCCCGTTCGGGACGTTGAAACTCCAACCGCGCTCGTCGTTGGTGCTCACGCTTTCGTTGTCCACGAAGGAGGCATTGATGGCGGTCCACATGTCCACTCGCCCCCAACCTTCGTGGCCGTTTGGCGCGGTTTCGCCGGCCCCATTGGTGGAGGAACTGTACTGCCCTTCCATGTCCGTGGACGAGCTTGCAAGGATGGCCTTGACCAGCGCAGAGGAGGGTTGGGTGTGCCCAAGGTTGTCGGACAAATGCTGAATCAGCAGAGCCGTTGCGCCCGCCGTCAGCGGCGTGGCCATGCTTGTGCCGCCCATGTAGGTGTAGGAGGTGTTGTAGGCGCCCCAGCCCGCGCTGGTGGTGTCCCGCGATTTCGTGCTCAAAATCCACGCCCCAGGGGCAGAAACATCTGGCTTCAATCGACTGTCGTCTGTGGGCCCACGGCTCGAAAACGCCGCCATGCCCTCGATGTTGTCAGCCATTTTGTCGCCGTTGACGGGGTTGGTCGGGTAGTCGCCAGGCCACCATCCGCCCCACGTCGCACTGACCGACGTGCGGTCGTTTTCGGTGGCACCGACGGTGATGACGTTCTTGGCGGTGCCCGGGGAAGACATGCTGTCAAGGTCCACTTCGCCGTCGCTGTTGCCATCGGTGCCCTCGTTTCCTGCCGCGAATAGGATGGCCATGTCCCAGAGGATGTGAGCGCTCGCGTCGGCTTGTGCGGACGACGTCGTGTATTGTCCGTTCACCGCAGATCCCCACGAGTTGGTGTGCACGCGTGATCCGTTGTCGTAGGCCGGCTCAAAGAGGTCGTAGAGGTTGTTCGGAATCCCGAGAAGGTAGCCGTCTGTGGTGCCGCTGATGGTGGCTTCCGTCTCAATCGCTTGGAAGTAGAGGCGCGCCTCCGGCGCAGCACCTTGGATGGCTCCGTTGCTGTGGGTGCCGTCGCCAAGCACGGAACCTGCCACGTGCGTTCCGTGGCCAGACCACTCGTCGGCGGCGCCGTCGTTGCAGGTGGAGAGGCTGTAGAACGAGCACGTTCCCGAGGGGACGCCAAAGGAGACCACGTCAACGATGTGATCGGCAAAGTCAGGGTGCATGTTGGAATTGTTCACGCCGTTGTCCAAGCCCGTGTCGGCCACCGTCACGATGACGCCGGTCCCGTCAAGCCCCGTCCATCCGGCCGTGTTTGCGGCCATGTTGGTGCCCGAGGAGACGCCAGTGACGTTCATGATGTGCCGTGCTTCATCGTTGAAATTGACGTACCAAGGCTTCGGCTCAACCCATTCAAGGGCCGGTTCGTGAAGGAGTTCAGACAATCCTTCTGCCGTGAGCAGGAAGGTGACGAAACGTCCCGATTGGTCCAGGACCTCGACGCTTTGTGGCAAGGTTTCCGGCAAGCGCTCGCCCGCCAGCATGGCGCTGGCCAGCACCGGGCCGTCATGGTCGATGAGGTCCTCGAGCAATCCCTCTTGCACACGATCGGAGGGGGCGAGGCGCTGCAGGCCACGGACGCCGAGCGCTTCGAGCTCAGCCGGCTCCATCCCACTGACGTCACAGTGGAAGGCGGCAGGAGGAAGGAAGGAGCCACACTCCACCCCAGCATCTGCCAGGTCTCCCTCCCACGTGGTGGGGACCGGCCAGGTCGTTCCAAGAACAAACCAACCGTTGAGCAGGCCACGTTCGCCGGTCCATTCAGCCCAATCGGACGGGGCCACAAGGGCGGACGTTCGGTGAGCGAGGTCGACACGGCCTGCTTCGGTCGGCTCGAACCATCCTTCAGCGAGGTCCCCTTGGGGTTTCACGCCAAAAGCGTCGAGCAGGATGGGGTCAAGGTCCGTGTCAATGACACGTTCCGGCCCTTGGCTTGGCGTGGCCGTGGCCAACGGTGCGAGCACTTGGATGAGCATCAACGCGCTGAAGAGCAAGGCGCGTGCAGCGCGGTCGGTCATGGGTTCTGCTTTTGCTGAACCCTCATCAAGCATTGGTCGATTGTCCTAGTAAGAACACGAGCGTTGAAAGGCCATTCGCCGACCGCAAATCATGCGACGAGGCGGCGGCGTTGGCGACATGATGTCGCCGGAGGACATCAACGACCGCGTGGCCGTCATGGGCCGTCAGTTGTGGCGCGTTGTCCCCTATGCGACCGCTTACCCGCGTCGCCTGGCAACCGGCATGCTCGCGAACGCGTGTGCCCGTGCTGCGGATCTCCTGCCGTTCATCGCCATCGGATGGGCGGTGGACCACTTCACCTCCGATACCATCGCTGGATTTGGCCCAGTGGTCGATTTCGTCACGGCCTTCGACCAACCAGCGCTGGGCTACGGCCTGATCATTTTCGTGTCCTTTGTGATGTTGGCCATATTTCAGGGCATCTCGGAGTACTCATGGCAAACCCTCGGCTACAAGATTCAGCACGACCTACGCATGGACGCCACCCGTTCGTTGATTGCGATGGAAGCCTCCTACTACGATCTGCGGCAAACCGGGCAGATCATGTCCGTGCTTTCCTCGGACGTGAATCAGTTGGAAGACGTGGTGGCGGATTCCTCGACGTCGATCATCAGGATCGTGGTCACCTTTGGATTCGCATTCCTCATTTTGCTCTCCATGTCGTGGAAATTGGCGGCGGTTATTTTTGGGCCACTGACCCTCATCATCCCGCTCGTCTATTGGTTCTCCACGCGCGTCCAGCGCCGCTACAGGAAACAACGCGAATCCACCGGTGGCATCACCTCAGTCCTCGAGAACCTCATTTCTGGCATCGCGGTGGTTCAGGCCTACAACGCACAATCGTGGGAAGCAAACCGCGTGCAGCGTGAATCGGGAGAATACCGTGACCAAGCGATCGGCGCCAGCCAGGATCGCAACCGCTTCCTTCCTGGGATTTACGCCATCGCTGGTGTGGCCTTTGGGTTGCTCACCGTGGCGGGGGGCCGTTTGGCCCAAGCCGGGGACATCAGCACGGGTGAGTTGGTGACCTTCCTGCTCATTTCCACCCGGATGACGATGCCGCTGTTCATCTTCGGCATCCTTGTGAATCAACTCCAGCGCGGCGAAGCCGCCGCCCGACGTGTCTTTGCTGCCGTGGACCTTGAACCGACCATCGTTGACGAGCCAGATGCCGTGGCCCTCGAAGGCGGCATCCGCTCGGTGGAATTCCGCAACGTCACCTTCGCCTATCCGTCCACCACGCTTCCCGTCTTGTCCCGTATTTCCTTCAAAGTGGCCGCCGGAGATTTCCTTGGCGTGATGGGCCACACCGGTGCGGGAAAAACCACCATCCTCAAGCTCTTGATGCGGTACTACACGCCCGACGAGGGCGAGGTGCTGATCAACGACCAACCCGTGTCTTCCTTCACCTTGGATTCCGTTCGTGACGCCATTGGATTTGTGTCACAGGAACCCTTCCTCTTCCACGGCACGGTGGAGGACAACGTGCGCTACAACATCGAAACCGATGCGGCCGGTGTCGAGGCCGCGTTGAAGACCGCAGGGGCCTGGGATTTCGTCCAAGATCTTGAGCATGGCTTGTCGACAATGGTTGGGGACCGAGGCAGCAAGTTGTCCGGGGGTCAGCGCGCGCGCGTCAGTTTGGCACGGGCCGTCTTGAAGGAACCAAGTTTGCTCATTCTCGATGAAGCCAGCAGTGCTTTGGACGCCGAAACCGAACGCCGGATCCAAGAAAACCTCCTTGCCACCAACGCGCAGCGTGCGACCATCGCCGTGGCGCATCGTCTTTCCACGATCCGCAACGCCGACGAGATTCTCGCGATGGTCGATGGGGCCATCGTCGAGCGCGGAAATCATGGCCACTTGCTGGACGTGAACGGCGTTTACGCCAGCCAATGGACGATCCAAACCGGAGACATGGGTGCATCAGTCATCTCCGATTCCGAAGAATGATCCGGTCGCCAAAGAGCGTCAAGGCGCTCAACAAGGCGAAGATGGGCACGCCGATGACGATGGCCCAGACCGAGACGCTCATGCCCTGCCACGACGCGTCTTCCATCGCTTCGGAGACGATGATCATGATGAGCAGGTCGAGCACAGCGAGGCCGCCAATGGCCGTTCGCAACGCGCTCCAAATCTCCTCTGAGTCGGTCAAACGGGGTTCGTCTTCCTCCGTCATCAGAAGGCGAACGGTGCGGTCAAGACCAACAGGGTTGCGTCAAACGCTCCGAGTTCGGTCGTCAATTTGGCGGCCAACGCCTGCGGCGCCACCCGTGCGGCGAATTTCACGCCACGCCTTGTTCACGCCTTGGCCATAGGCCCAATGGGCGAGGAAGACGAAGAGCGGTGCAAGCGCCACCGTGCCGATGGACCGGTGGGGGCTGGTGCCCGTGGCCGCACCAAGCCAAGCGATGGCCACGTACAGAGCGGCGAGGCCGAGGGTGCCATGGAACGCGACGCGAGGCAGGTCCCATGCACCGGCGAGGCTGAACCACAATTCCGGTGCGGCACCGCCCAAGGCGGCTCCAGCGAGCATGGCGAGGGTCGAAGCCACGACCAACCAGGGGAACAAACCCACCGCGGTGTGGGACCAAGCGGCGATTTCTGGCCACCGCTTGTTGGCGACCATTCGGGTGTAGCCGTAGTTTCTCATTTGCTTCATGTACGGCTTGAAGGGGCGACGTCGTCGGTGCGGCATGACGTTGGAGGGATCCATGAACAGCTTGTGTCCTGCCCGCTGAATCTTGGCGTCCAACACGACGTCCTCTGCCCCAATGCAGCCGGATTCAAAGAACCCGACTTCCCTGAGGTTGGCCATCCGATGAGCGCAATTCACGCCAGGGTTGTGGCTGATGGGGACCAACTCGCCTTTCGGGCGTGCGCCGTATCGGGTGCCTGCGGTCATGAATCGGGTGCAGAACGCCACGTCAGCACACTTGGCCCCGAACGGATCGTGGTCCGGGGCGAAGTTCGGTCCACCAACGCCACCGACGTCGGGGTCGGCGAACCAACGCACGAGTTTTTCCACCCAATCGATGGGAGGGACGGTGTCGTCGTCGGTGAACAGCACAAGGTCGTGGTCCATGGTCTGAAGAGCCTTGGTGCACGCGTCGGCACGGTTTGTGGAATCGTCGTCAAACCACGTGACGCCGTGCTTTTCACAGACCTCGCGGGTGTGGTCGTTGGATTTTGAGTCCGAGACGACAATCTCGTAGGAAGGGTAGGTTTGGCGCATGAGGCGGCCAAGCACGCCGTCCAATTCGTCTGCGTTGTTAATCGTCGGCACCAAGATAGCTACGCGGTACGGTTGACCGTCCGGTCCCACGACCGCTTCGGCGCTCCCAATGCGGGCCTCGTCGTCGTCCACGTTTCCCCGTGGTGCTCCCCCTCTTAGAATTGCGTCCTGCTTCGCAGCACTCCGCCCCTGCGCCCGGTGATGTTCATAAGCCGTCGAAGGAGCAGACAAAACAGGTGCTAGCATGCTAAACGTCACTGCTCGACAAGAGCTCCTCTCCCGCATCGCCGATACCATCAGCATCGTGGTGGAAGAGGCCCGCTTCGATTTCAGCGAAAACGGTCTCAACATCCGCGTGGTCGACCCTTCGCACGTGGCCATGGTCAAGCTCGATGTCGACGCTGTGGCGTTCGAAACATGGGAAGTGGAAGAAGCGATGGTCGGCCTTGAGATGAAGAAGCTGAAGGAACTCATCAGCCTCGGCGCCGCCGACGACATCATCTCCATGACCTACGACGGCAAAGGCGACGTGCTGATGAACCTCGGGAAAATCGACCGAAGTTCCCGCCCCCTCGACAACAACACGCTCAATCCCCCCAACCTCCCGAACCTGGACCTTCCCTGCAGCGTGACCATCCGTGGCTCAGAACTCGCTCAGGCCTTCCGTGCCGCGCGGCAAGTTGGCGATCTCGTGACCCTCTCCATCGACCCGGAGAAGTTCACCATCCACGTCTCGGGACCCAACGATTCGGTGACGGTCGTGTACGGGCACGACGAACTGCAGGGCATCACCTGCGACAGCCCCGCGAAGTCGCAATACAGCCTCACCTACCTCGTGCCTCTTGGCAAGGTGTTCAACAGCATCGAAAGCGTGACCATCGCGTTCGGGGAGAACTTCCCGCTGGCCATGGATTTCACCTTCAGCGACGGCAGCGGCTCGGTCAAGTATTTCCTGGCTCCACGTGTGGAGCAAGAAGGATACTGACCCACGATACCTTCTTGGCCGACCCGGGTGAAAGTTCACCTGTGGATTGGAGCGTCACACCATGAGCGACGCAACGTCCCTCCTCGAAGTTGGCTATTGGGTGACCCGCCCGCTCGTGCTCCTCATCGGGGTGCTGCTCATTACGATGCCCTACTTCACACGCGTGCGCGTGCACGCACGCATGTCCGACGAGGCGTTCGCCAACGTTCGCCGTGGTGCTCTTTGGGCGCAAACCATCGGCCTCGGGGTGCTCGTCCTCCTCTTCGGGTTTTTTCTCGCCGTGCTCTGGGACCTCATCCTGTACTACGGCGACGAACCTTCACTGCTGACGCTGGCCATCGTTTTGGGGTTCATTGAGTTCCACCTCTTGGCACGTTGGCTCCAGTCCATCGCGCTCGGTTCCCGTTGGCGTCGACTCCGTCGAGGCCAACAATGGCAGCCCGCGCCGGTGACACAGTACATCCTCGCCTATCCAGCCGTGTTCGCGCCCGGCTCAGTCCAACCCCAACCCCCTCCCACCATGATCGAGGGGCGGGGACTGAATCCAGGATTGGATCCGTTGTCTCCGGTGCCGGCTGGAACGACTCCCGCTTCTTTCCAACAGGTGCTCGACGCGGTACATCGGCAGGTGTCCGAGGCCAACGCGCGCGCCGCTGCCTTGGAGGAAGAACTCTCTGAAACCCGGCGCCACGTCACCCGGCTGGAGCATGATCTCGTGGAACGCCGTGCGGAAATCGTGCTGCTCGAAGCCGCACAAACCCGCTTCGAAGGAGACATGGAACGGCAGGCTTCGCGGGAGGACGGCAAGGGCTTGTCCATGCAGGATTCTGTCGTCGCCGGTGATGCTTTTGTTGGGTCCACGGTCATTGACCGTCAAATCGTCAACGACCCCGAAGCCATCGCGCGTGCGGTGCTCGAAGCGTACCGTTCAGGCCGCGGCGAGTCGTGATCAGTATTCGCGCCAACCGTGGTCGCATTCCTTGCAGGTGAGCATGCGCGTTTCCGGTTCATCGGAGGAACGTGTTTGTTCAAGGTAGGCATACACCTCATCACAATCGCACTTTGGGCAGAGGTAACTTCCCGTCGTCAGCACACCGCGTGCCTTGTCGGAATCCTTGATGACCTCGTATTCTCGGTCGACGGCCTTGGTTTTCGACTTCGCCTTGCTGAGGTCGACCTTCTTTCCATCTGCACCTTTCACGACCAACTTCGCAGGGCCTGTGTAGCCGCACTTGTAGTTCGTACATGCGATGTCGCCGGACGGGGAAGGGAAGGACAAGGTCCCACACTTCGGACAGAACATGGAGAAGGCCTGACGTTCTGTCACTTAGAGACTTCGCCCTATCGCCCTATGGAGCGAAGGGTCTTGGCTCATGGCCTGTTCGTCGCAACGTGCGCCTCTTTCATGATTGGTTTGTCGCGGTCCTCGTCAACGAGGACAACGTCGAGGTCGATCGACTTCGCTGGACGGGCGGCGGTGGTGTACAAGGCGCCGTTGAGCGGCTTGAGCGTGTGGCTCAAGGTCGGTTGACGCCCGAAGCATCGCAGTTGCTCGAGCGTTTCCCTGAGGCAACCGTCGAGCCGATTGGCGTGGGCAAGTTGCCCGAGGTGAGCGCAGAGGACTTGGCCTTCCTCGATCAGGCGGCCATCCGTCTTGCGGAACGTGGGGTGGCCGATGCAGCCGGGGATTTGGACCGCCGTTTGGAGCACCTTCATCGCGCGATGGAAGAAGTGCGTCAAGCGAGCAACGTGCGCCTTTCGAGGCTTGTTGAGTGGCTTGGCTTGTTCCTCCCCGATCTTGACTTGGACCAAGACCGAGTCGGCATCGCGCGAGCGCTTGGTGAGGCGGACGATTTGGGTGGACTCGCCCGTGGTCTCAACTTGAACACCCCCCTTCACATGCCAGCGCGCTCCGAGTGGCGCAGCCTGCGGGATCACGGCGCGGCTGCTGTGGACGTTCAAGCACGCCTAGACCGGTTGGAGGCCGCCTTGCGGACCTTGGCCGAAGAGCACCTTCCAAGCCTCAGCCTCCTCGTGGGACCGGTACTGGCGGCTCGGCTCTCCGTGGGCGCAGGCGGACGCGCACGCTTGGCCAGGCTGCCCTCGAGCACCGTTCAGGTGCTCGGTGCGGAGAAGGCCTTCTTCGCGCACCTCAAGACCGGCTCGCCGCCGCCCAAGCACGGCTTCCTGTTCGCCCATCCTTGGGTCATGCGCTCACCCCAATGGGTCCGTGGGAAGGTGGCTCGGACTTTGGCTGGACGCTGCAGCATTGCGGCCCGACTTGACGCCTACGAAGGCACGCCGTTGACGGACGAGGACGTGGCGGAGGTGGAGGCCAAGGTCATGGCCATCAGGGCCGCCCATCCACGTCCACCCTCCCGGCCACGGGGGCGTTGAGCATGGGGCGCTCCTATGGCAAACCTCCCGGTCGAAGGTTGACCGAGGCCGTGCGCATCGAACGTTCTTCGCCATGGACGTGGTCCGCGAACCCCCGGTCCACCGTGTACGGTGAGACGCTTCGCAAGGCCAAGGACGGCGAGTGGCGCCGTTGGGATCCACGCCGTTCCAAGGTGTCCTCAGGACTATTGCGGACCACCGCTGCACCCGAGCGTCTCTTACCAGCACCCGGTTCGCACGTGCTTTACCTCGGTGCAGGGCACGGCACGACCGTGAGCCACATACACGACATTGTCTGCCACGATCAAGCGCAAGGCCGCGTGGTGGCGGTCGACCTTTCGCCCCGTTGTCTGCGTGATTTGACCCGCCTCGCGCAAGCACGTCCCGGCCTCGTGCCGGTGCTTGGTGATGCTCGACGGCATGAATCGTGGCGGATGTGGTTGCCCCAAGGAGCATCATGGGTGTTCCAAGACGTGGCCCAAGCGCACCAAGCCTCCATTTTCACGGCAGCTTGCGAGCGTTTCCTCCTCCCCGGTGGTCGAGGCATGCTTTCCCTCAAGGTCGAGAGCGACCGTGGCACGGATGCAGCAGCCTTGCGGGTCAAGGTCGAGGAAGAACTCGCAGCAGCCGAACTTGTGTTGGACGAAGTCATTGACCTCGAAGGCTTCGAGGACGATCACCTTCTCTTTGTTGTTGGGAGGCCAGAGGATGCCTGAACTTCCTGAGGTTGAGACCGTCCGCAAGGGTCTTGCAGAAGCGTGGACCGGTCAACGCATCGTCTCGGTTGAGCAGCGTCGGCCTGACCTCCGTTTTCCCTTCCCGCCCGATCTTGAGGCGAGGCTCGAGGGGGCCACCGTCCGTGCCGTCCAACGCCGGGCCAAGCACCTGGTCGTTCACATGGACGACGGGCAGGTTCTCCTCTCGCACCTTGGAATGTCTGGCCGTTGGACCTTGCACCGTGCATCGCACGGAGAAACGCTCGGCGTTTATCACCGGACGGTGAACGCACCCGACGCCGAGGAAGAATTGGGCAAGCACGACCACCTCGTCTTGCGCTTTGAGGACGGTCACGTGGCCGTCTACACCGACCCGCGCCGGTTTGGCTGGATTGAATTGCACCACGGAATGGACGAGGTCCTCCGCGGGATGGCCCACATCGGGCCCGAACCCTTGGCGCTTGAAGGGACGATGGACGGCGCACCGCTGTGGAGCCCGCACGTGCTTGCACAAACGCTTGCAGGGCGTCGAACGCCCCTCAAAACCGCCCTGCTTGACCAGCGCGTGGTCGCGGGATTAGGGAACATCTACGTCTGCGAAGCCCTGCACCGTGCTGGCCTTTCTCCGCGTCGGCAAAGCGGGACCCTTGTTCGCGGTGCAGATCAACCAACAGAACGGCTTGAGGCCCTCTGGACGTCGTGTTGCGACGTGCTCAAGGAAGCGATTGAAGCCGGAGGTTCGACGCTCTCTGATTTCCGCGGCGTCGAAGGTGAATTGGGGTATTTCCCTCACAGTTTCCGGGTCTACGACCGGGAAGGACAACCGTGCCAAGGCAGAGATGGCGTGTTCTGCGGTCAACCCGTTCAGCGGATCGTCCAATCAGGGCGTTCGACTTTCTTCTGTTCCGCCTGTCAACGTTGAGGCACTGCAGGGGAGGGTTCACGCCTTTGCGGAGACCAACGTAGCGAGGTTGGCCACCATCCAAGACGAAGCGGCGCCGAGTTGAAGCCAATCTCCGGTAGACGAAAGCCCGTAGACGAAGACGCTGATGATCCAGCACAAACTGGCGGCGGTTTGGCCGAGCCATTCGAAACTCATCATGGTCGATGTGCGGGATGTTGCGTGACGTCCGGCACCTTCGCTGGTGCTCAGCATGTCAAACACTCCTGGCCGCAGCATGAGAGGTCGTCGAGGAACATGCCCCAGCCCCGGTAGGCTTCGATGAATTCCTCGGTTTCCAAGCCGAGCGAGGAGGCGATGGCCGCAGCCACCACGCCAAACCGTTGTCGATATTTGTAGATGAAACAGAAATTTTCGTTGCCGTGACGAATGGCTGGCCCACAGAGGTACATGCCGGAATGGGTGGTGGATTCGTCTTGTTCGTTGAGTTCAGGGAAGCCGTCCTCCCGCGAATCAAAGAGGTGGGACACGAAGCTATGGCTGCCCTCAAATCCGCCAGCAAACAAGGGCTGAGTTTTGGAACGGAACACGGCGCCATCTTCGGTGGTCAATTCGTAGGTGCCGTCAGCGAAGGTCACCTGCTTCACGCCGGTGTTGGCGTGCAGGGTCACGTGGTTCTCAAAGCACGCATGGCGCGTGCGCTCGATGGTGTAGGTCGCGAGAGCGATGCTTGGATTTGAGCTTCCTTCTCCCCAAGGGTCGCCTCGGTCAAAGACGTGGACGTTTTTTCCGTTGTCGGCAAGATGGTATGCGGCATCCACGCCGCTCTCGTACCCTCCGATGATCAGGACGTCGTCGCCTTCCAACTCTGCGTAGGACGGCACCGTGGCCGTGTGTCGGCACAGTTCGACGCCATCGAATGCCGCGGTTTTGGGGTACTGAAACTCACCCGCGGCCCAAATGACGTTCTTGGCCATGAAACTCCCTTCGTCGAAGTGCAGATGGAACAGGTCGCCGCTTTTTTCGATGGCGTTGACGTTCGTGTGCTCCAAGATTGGGATCTCGAAAAAGGTGGAGATGTTGCGCAAATGTTGTGCGTACTGTTGGCCCGTCGGATGCTCGACCTTCATGCTGAAGGCAGGCGACACGCCAACCGCGATGGAATTCAGGTCGAGCATGCCGATCGAGTTGCTCGGAAACGAGGGGGTGATGAAGCGTGTTTCAGCCGGCCACTTGTCGAAGGAGGCACCGACGGTTTCTCGATCGACTACGAAGAACTTCTCCACACCGGCATGCATCAGGGCGATGGCCGCGCCGATGCCCGCAGCACCTGCTCCAACGACGATGGTGTCGTACTCCTGCGAGGGGTCGAGTGGGATGATTTCCTCGATCACTTCGGTGGACTCGTTGGCCATGACCATGGCCCGCGGCCTGCTAATAAGAATTTAAGAGATTCTATTAATTTCAAATCCCAGCGGCGCCCCAACCAAGGAACACTTGCACAAGCATCCACGTGGCCAGTCCACCCAAAGCCACCGCAAGGCCTCGATTCAAGGCCACGGTTCGACGTTTCAAGACGTTTTCAAGCCGCTTGCTGGAAAGGAAGACCGCCACCAGCACGTACCAGGTGGTGTCGATGACCATGCCCAATGCACCGATGGCCGCTTTGGTCCACAAGGTCATCCCCGGTTCCAACACCTGGGAGAGCACGGCGAGCATGAACACCGCAATCTTGGGATTGAGGAAAGCGATGGTTGCTCCCTCGGCAAAGCCGCTCTTGCTTGAAATCGTGGCATCCGTTTCTGTCTCCAGATGGCCGCTGGCGTTGGTCCACGTCAACCAAGCAAAAACCTGCAGCATGGCCGCACCCAATATTCGCAGCACGGGCAAGGCTTGCTCTGCCGCTTCCAGCACGGCAATCAAGCTGAACACAGCGATCATGGCGTAGGCTCCGAAGCCGAGGCCGTGGCCGAGCGCGCAAGCCACGCCTCGTCTACGACCACCGGCCAAAGTGTTCCTCAGCACCACGGCAAGGCTTGGCCCTGGACTGATGGCTCCGATGACAAAGACCGTGCCTGCGACCAACAATGCTGGGAAGAGGACGCTCGACACACGCTTCGATTGGTGCCGGGGGCTTCACGCTGTCGGGTCAATCGGTGTACAATCGGTCCCATGCTTGTTGGGCTCGAAGCACACGGGGCCGATCGGCGATCGCCGTGGCCATGGCTCGAGCCAAAGGTGTCGTCGCTCCGTCAAGGAGGTGCATCAGCAGGGCCGTCTGTGGGTCGCGTTGCGCCATGATGTGAAAACACCGTACTTGCTCTTGAATGTTCGTAATGTTGCATCAAGCACGCATCATCTTTCTGAAAATCGACTGATTCGCGGGTTTTGCATCCTCTTTTCGGCGAATAACGCGATAGTTCTCGGGTGGGGGGAGCACAGGGTGCGTTCGTTCTGGAGGACGTCCCGGGCCAAGCAGGATGCGATGGAGTTGAGCGGCTTGCCGCTGACTCAACACCGGTCCTTGAGGTCGCAAGGAGGACGCAGCCGCCCGAAGGCGACGCCAGGTCGTCGGAGGGAGTTCGTTGGCTGCGATGGCTGCTTGGGATTCAGCCCACGAACGGCAGGATCCGTCACGCGGTAGAACCAATCCTGCCACCTTGGCGTACCCGCTCGAGCGTGGTCGAACCCGGCGGTCTCGTTTTGATTCAAGCGTTCGAAGGCCGACAAAATCACTCACTGGGGCCTCGCGGCGCTCAGGCGCGTCAAACCATCGTTCTGAGCGGAGGGTACGCTGTCGCTCGATGCGCATGGTGCGCAGGTCCACCGAAGCGAGTCCGGGGTCGACGTGGTTGTACGCTCCAATGTCCATCGCAAGCCATGACGGCCGTCCGTCCGGAAGGCGCACATGGCTGAACGCTACGTCGCCAGGCCGTGATCCAAATTTGGTGGTGGTTGAATGTCCGAACACGACCGTTCGGCGTGGGTCCAACGGCGTATCGTGGCGGTAGAACCGACGCCGAATCCAGAGCAATTCGTGTTCGGTTTGGGCCTCCAACGGTTTCCGAGGGTCGTACCCTGCATGCACCAACCGGACGTCGTTCAGCACGATTTCCGTCGGGAGTGCATCCATCCACAGGAGGTCGTCGGCGAAGGTCTGTTTGGCGACATGAAGGTCCCCTTCCGCACGAACGATGTAGGAACCCCACGTGGCTCCACCGCCACGCTGCATCCATTGGGGCCAAAGCTCGATGCGACCGTCGTCTTGCAGGCACTTGGTGGCCATTCGCTCATGGTTTCCAATGAGGGTCAACAGGCGCGGGTCGCTGCGAATCAGCGCCACAACACCAGCAGCGTCCGGGCCTCGATCGATGGCGTCCCCCAAGAGGACGAGCCGGTCGTCATCCCCGAGTTTGAGGCGATGGATCAGGGCGCGAAGCGTGGCAAGGTGGCCATGGACGTCTCCAACAGCAAAGACACGATGCCCGGCATCGAGCCTCCCCTGAAGGTCGGCTTCCAACGCGTGATCCCTTCGACCAAGGTAGGAAGGGAGTTCCTTTTTGCACGACAAGGCTGCATTCACCAGGGCGAAGATTTCCCCTGACCAATGCTTCTTCGTGAGGTTATAGTGGCTTCCTCAAACCGCACGTCGGAAGAGGTCGATTTTGCGACCTTTGGACCCTCAGGCAAACAGTTGCGAAGGAGGTGCGGAGTGGGACGTGGAGGTGCGTCGGCCCTCTGTGGCCATCTTGCGGGACCCCACAACATCGCTGACGGCGGCCTCGAGGTCAAGGACTTCGATGGACGTCGAGCCTCGCTGTCGGGAGCGGATGAAGGCCGACTTGACCACTTCGTTGAGGTACGCGCCCGTCAGGCCCTCCGTTTCACGGACCAGCCAACGCATGTCGAGGTTCTCGGGTTGACCACCGAAGGTGTTCATTTGGCGCGTGAGCATGCTGCGTCGCACGTCAGAGGACGGGGCTTCGACGGCAATCACGCGGTCAAACCGACCTGGACGGGCCCGGATCGCTCCGTCGAGGAGGTTCAGGTTGTTCGTGGTGGCCACAGCGATGACGCCCGAATTTCCGTCCGTGCCGTCCATGGCCACCAGCAACTCGCCAAGGATGGGGTGCTGAGCGATGTCACGGGAGATGGCCCCCACGTTGTCGAGGTCCTCCAAAACCACCATGCAAGGCGACATGCGCCGGGCGTGTTGGAAGATGCGTCGGATGGAACCGCGTCCAAGCTCATCGGGGGTGACCACGATGATGCTCAATTCGGTCAGGCTTCGAACGATGTGCTTGACGATCATCGTCTTCCCCGTTCCGGGTTCTCCGACGAGAAGCACACCACGGGAAGAGGGGACGCCGATGTCTTCGAGTTCCTTCATGAGCGGGACGTACTGAATCACTTCACGGTCGATGGCGTCTTCGATGTCTTTGGACAAGGTCAGCCGTTCGTCGTGGTAAGTGGAGCGGTCAAGCACACGGTAGGTGCTCGTCATCACCAGGCCTTTGAGCAGCGTGGAGAAGACGTCCTCCTCAAGTTCCTCAAAGAAACGGTCGGCTTCAAGGCGTTGCGACTTAGGGACACCGAAGTGAAACCGTCGGTCGCCGTCGTTGTCGTGGGTCATGTAGAGCACCGCACCATGGGTGCCCATCTGGAGGTGGAGCTCTGCGTCGACGGCCACCTCATACACGCCACGGGAGCCAAGGTCGACACGGGAGTAGGACGGGGGCCGCTCCATGGTGGAGTCGTCCTTGTGGAATTCGCGAACCAGCGTCCAAGGGTGGTTCTCGTCCTTGCAACGTTCTTGCAGCAAGACGAGCATCAGGTCGCCAAGGTGGCAGGGGAAAAACCGGGAATGGTTGTGGATTTCTTCCCCCTTCATCAGTTCCTTGCGCGCAAGAAGGCAGGGGGTGGTTGAGGTTCGGCGGAGCGCCGCCAAGGCGCCTTTGTTGGTTCGATGGAAGGCCAAGAGGTCCATGCTGACCTGCGTTTCGCCCAGGTCAAGGGACGTGGTGAAATCCTCCGTTTCAACCTCGAACTCGTCTTCATTCTCCTGCGCGTGCTCCTCCATCAATCCGTCCATGGCCCGTTTTACCAACGAGAGGATATGAAGGTCGGAACAGGTCACATGTTGCGACGGTACTGCCCGCCGACCTCGAAGAGGGCGGTGGAGACCTGGCCGAGGCTTGCGACCTTCACCGTCTCCATCAATTCCTCAAACACGTTCCCGCCCGAGCGGGCCACGTGCTGCAAGCGTTCCAAGGCCTCCTTGGTGGTTTCAAGATCGCGCTGTTGCAAGGCCGTGGTTCGCTCGAGGCAGGAGGCCTTCTCTTCGGGTGTGGCGCGGGCCAGTTCCATGTCGAAAGCGTCGGCCGAGGATTCGTCGAAGGCTTCGGCGTTGGGGTTCTGGAAGGTGTTCACGCCGATGATCGGCAAGGTGCCGTCGTGCTTCAGGTGCTCGTAATACATCGATTCGTCCTGAATCTTCCCGCGCTGGTACATCGTTTCCATCGCGCCGAGCACCCCGCCGCGGCGGCTGATGGCTTCGAATTCCTTGAGGACGGCTTCCTCGACCAAATCCGTCAGTTCATCGACAATGTAAGCGCCCTGAAGCGGGTTCTCGGTCTTCGCCCAACCGCTCTCTTTGTTCACGATGAGTTGGATGGCGAGGGCGCGGCGCACGCTCTCTTCGGTGGGCGTGGTGATCGCCTCGTCGTAGGCGTTGGTGTGCAGTGAATTGGCGTTGTCCTGAATGGCCAGAAGCGCTTGCAGGGTGGTTCGGATGTCGTTGAAGTCGATTTCCTGAGCGTGCAAAGAACGTCCGCTGGTCTGGATGTGGTACTTCAGCTTCTGACTGCGGTCGTCCGCGCCGTACAGGTCGCGCATGGTGACCGCCCAAAT
>DALQ01000036.1:4185-21191 GCA_002496845.1 Euryarchaeota archaeon UBA495 | reverse complement strand
CATGGTGACCGCCCAAATGCGGCGAGCCACACGACCAATGACGGTGTATTCTGGGTCCAATCCGTTGCTGAAGAAGAAGGACAAGTTTGGCGCGAAGGCGTTGATGTCCATGCCGCGAGAACGGTAGTATTCGACGTACGTGAAGCCGTTAGCGAGGGTGAAGGCCAGCTGCGTGATGGGGTTCGCACCCGCCTCGGCGATGTGGTAGCCGGAGATGCTGACCGAGTAGTGGTTGCGCACGCCGTGATCGATGTAGTACTGCTGCACGTCGCCCATGAGGCGCAGCGCAAAGGGCGTCGAGAAGATGCACGTGTTCTGCGCTTGGTCTTCCTTGAGGATGTCCGCTTGCACCGTGCCGCGCACCGTTTGCAGGGTCTCCGCCCTGATCCGCGCATAGGTCTCCGCGTTCACGAGCGCGTCCCCACGACGGCCCACCGTCGCAAGGCCGAAGCCGTCGTGACCTTCGGGCAGATCGCCGCGGTAGGCCCCGTCTTCGACGGTCAGCGCCTCGCCTTGCTCGGCGAGGTGCCGCTCGATTTGCTGGTCGATGGCGGCGTTGAGGAAGAAGGCGAGGATGATGGGCGCGGGTCCGTTGATCGTCATGCTGACGCTCGTGTTGCGATCGCACAAATCGAAGCCCGAGTACAGCCGCTTGGCGTCGTCCACCGAGGCGATTGAAACGCCCGAGTTGCCGACCTTGCCCCACACGTCCGGCCGCTCGGCTGGGTCACGGCCGTACAGGGTGACGGAGTCGAAGGCAGTGGAGAGCCGGACGTACGGCGCGCCGCTTGAGAGGAGGTGGAAGCGCCGGTTGGTGCGTTCGGCTTCACCCTCACCGGCAAACATCCTCGCGCTCAACTCGTCCTGACGCTTGAAGGGGAACACGCCCGCAGTGTACGGGAAGCGCCCGGGAAGGTTCTCGCGCGCGATGTACCGGTAGAGATCGCCGTCGTCCTTGGTGCGCGGCAACGCGACCTTCGGGATGGCGCTGTGGGCCAGGGATTCGGTCGTGGTCGGGACGGTGAAGGGCTTGCCGCGCACGTGGTAGGTGTACTCCCCGCTGCGGTAGGCCTCCGCCGTTTCGCGGAAGTCATCGAGGGCCGTAGCGCCGTGTTGGAGCGTTTCGTCGGCCATCAATTCCTCGATCTGTGCCTCGAGGTCGTCAGCGGTTGCCACCGCATTGCGTTCGCGCGCCTGTGCGGCCGCGGTTCGGAGGTGCTGGACCACGCGCAACCGCTCGGCGACGTCGTCCTGAGCGGCATGATGGTCGCGGACGGTGGATGCGATTTCGGAGAGGTAATGCACGCGCTCGGGCGGGATGACGCCTGAGCCCCGGCGTGCTTCGTCGGTGGGAGCGGAGGCGTGGAAGGTGGCGGCTTCTCGGCCCTCGAGCAAGGCAGCCAAGCGTTGCCACAGGCGATCCACGCCAGGGTCGGCGAACTGGCTGGCCACGGTGGGTATGACGGGCAGGTCTTCGTCTGGAGCGTCGAACACGTTGCGGTTGCGGCGTACCTGCTTGCGGATGGCCCGCAAGGCATCTTCACTGCCGCGCTTCTCAAACTTGTTCAGCACGACAAGGTCGGCCACGTCGAGCATCTCGATCTTTTCCAACTGCGTGTGCGCGCCAAATTCCGCGGTCATCACGTAGAGGGAGTGGTCGGCCACGGACGTGATGGCGTCGCTGCCTTGACCGATGCCGCTGGTTTCGCAAAAGATGAGGTCGAAGCCGACCGCCTTCGCCACCTCGATGGCGCGGTCGAGGTGGTCGGAAATCTCCGAGCCAGAGCCGCGGCTGGCCAGCGAGCGCATGAACAGGTTGTTGTTGGACAGGGCGTTCATGCGGATGCGGTCGCCCAACAGGGCACCGCCGGTGCGCTTTCGTGTCGGGTCAACGCACAGCAGGCAGACCTTGAGGTCAGGATTGTCGCGCATGATGCGCAACATCAACTCGTCCAGGAGGCTGGATTTTCCGGCACCACCGGTGCCGGTGAACCCGATGACGGGAACGTCACGCTCGGCCGGAGCGGAACGTGCGGCTTCCAGTCGGTCATGGAAGGTGGCGTCGTCGGCGCATTCCGAGAGGGTCAGCAAGAGGCCCACGAGGTCCATGTCGTCGGCGCTGACCGGTCCGTTGAGACGGGCCACACGCGCCTCGTCGAGCAGGTTCACGTCTTGGGCGATGCCCATGAGGTGGTGGATCATACCAAACAAGCCCATGGTGCGTCCGTCATCAGGCGAGTAGATCTTCGAGATGCCTGCCTCATGCAGCGTTTTGATTTCTGGTGGCGTGATGGTGCCTCCACCGCCACCGAAGATACGAACGTGCTCGCAGCCGGCTTCATCGAGGAGTTGCCGAATGTACGTGAAGTACTCCAGGTGGCCGCCTTGGTAGGAGGTCAGGGCGACGGCGTGTGCGTCTTCTTGGATGGCACAATCCACGACGTCCTTGGCCGAACGGTCGTGGCCAAGGTGGATGACCTCCGCACCGGCGGATTGCACCAAACGCCGAATGACGTTGATGGCAGCGTCGTGGCCGTCGAACAGCGAGGCGGCGGTGATGACGCGCACCGGACCGGTGCTCGTCGTGAAGTTGGGCTCGCCACCCTCATCTTCGCCCATGCGTTGGCGTGGGACTTCCGGTTCATCAAGTCCGCCCCGGGTTCAGTGATGCGGATTTGGCTTGGGCAAAGGACGGTATGGGCGACGATCATGGTGCACAGCAGATTGCCTTTCATGTCACCAGTGGGCCGATGCACAGGAGAGCATTCTGGAACTTCGAAAACAACGCATTAAGTCTGATAAGCCAAGGAAATCGTCACATGAGGAACGTCGGGGGCACCGAACGAATCGCTCGGGCCGCGTTCGGTTCGGGCATCGTGGTGGCCGATTTCCTCGCTTCTGTTCAGATTGAATTGGTCTTCCTCGTCATCGGGTTGTGGGGTGTGTTCACCTCGGCATTCGGCTATTGCCCGTTCAACGGCCTGCTGAACAGGAACTCGTGCCAGATCGACCCGTCGTCGTCAAAGGCGTGAACCGTCGTAGCACGACGGTCAGCTCAGGTCGTCGTCCTCGGCCTTGGCCAACTCTTCCCGTTCTTCTTCGGTCAGCGGCGGCAGGCCCTTCTTGGCCCGGACGTAATCCGTGTAGTTCCCGTAGTAGACGGTGACCTTCCCTTCGTTGACTTCCCAGATGCGGTTGACCACCTGGTCGAGGAACCACCGGTCGTGGCTGACGGTTACCAAGGAGCCTTCGTAGGCTTTGAGGGCCTCTTCGAGGGTGTCTTTTGACTCCATGTCGAGGTGGTTCGTTGGTTCGTCCATCAGCAGCAGGTTGTTGTCTTCAAGCAACAGTTTGAGCAAGGCCACACGGGCTCGCTCTCCACCGGACAAGGCCTTCAGCGGCGTCTTGACCTTGTCGCTGGTGAACTGGAAACGGCCCAGCGCACCACGGATGTCGCCGTACTGCAAGTCGGGTCGGAGGCTCTCGATTTGCTCGACCGGGTTCAGGTCGAAGTCGAGGGTTGCGTGGTCCTGATGGAAGTAACCAATGACGACGCCGGGGCTCACTTCGATGCTGCCCGAGGTCAACTTCTCGTCACCGACGATGAGTTTGAGCAAGGTCGTTTTTCCTTGGCCGTTTCCGCCGACGATGCCGATGCGGTCGCCCTTTCGAATCTCAAGGTCTTGAGCGTCGAGGATGGCGCGGTCCAAGCCTTCGAAGCGTTTGGTGGCGTTCTTCAGGTCCACCATGTCTTTGCTGGCCTTGTCGATGGCGTCGAAGCGGAGGCGGAGAGGCTTGCGTTTCTTCGGAACGCGCGCCTTGAGGGCTTTGAGGTCCTGCTGAAGCCGTTCGATCATCTTGTGCTTCGCTGAAATCGACTTGTCGTACTTGTTCGCCCGCTTCATTTGAGCCATGGCGCCCATCGTCGATTTGATCTTCTTCTCCGTGGTCGCAATGCGGTCGGCCAAGGAGGCTTCGAAGGCGTTCTTTTGTCGGATGTACCGTGAGAAATTCCCGGTGTAGGGCCAAGCGTGCAGGTCCTGAATCTCGACGATGCGGTTGCAGACCTGGTCGAGGAAGTACCGGTCGTGGCTAACGATGAGCTGAGCACCGTCGAAGTCCCGGAGGAAATCCTCCAACCATTCCGTGGTTTGGATGTCGAGGTGGTTCGTCGGCTCGTCAAGGAAAATGACGTCCACGCCGGCCAGGCCCACAAGTTGCCGGGCGAGGGCCAATTTGGCTTTCTCGCCGCCGGACAGGGAGGACACTTGCATGTCCATCGGGTGCTGGTCAAGGCCGAGGCGGGTCAGGATGGCCTTGGCGATGCCGGCCACGTTGCCGCCGCCCGACTGCGCGAGGGTTTGCTGGAGTTCCGTGTAGCGTTCCATCACGGGCTCCCAGTTGGTTTCGTAGAAGGCCGGATCGATCATTTGCGCTTCAATCGCTGCGATTTCCTCTTCCAATTCCTGGAACTGACGTCCTTTGCGGGACAGTTCCTCTTCGATGGTTCGGTCGCTCTCAAGGTCGCGGATTTGGGTCAGGTAGGCGATGCGCAACCCGGGCGCGAAGTCGACGTCTCCGACGTCTTGTTTCTGATCGGAAATGGTGTTGAGCAGCGTGGTTTTTCCCGCGCCGTTGTGGCCCACGATGCCGATGCGCTCGCCGTGGTTGACGACGAGGTTGACGTCTTGGAGCACGTCCACGGGGCCAAAGGAGCGGTCCACGCCTTCGACCGTGATGAGTTGCCGTGCCATGGTCCTCCCCCATACCGCCCGCCATCCCGTTTGCACTTGGCCTTGACGGTGAGGGGCGGCAGGCTTGAGGCCCATAGGCCGTGGTCGGAGGCATGGCGGAGGACGGTGCACCCCGCTGGCTCGTGGTGGACGGCTACGAGGACGAGCCCGCGGCCTTCGGCGTGCCGCCGTACGTGGGCTTTCACGTCCGTTACCTCTGCGGCGTCCTCGAAGCACACGGTGTGCCTTACGATTACCTCACCGTGGACGCATGGCGCGCCCTCGGCCGGCAAGGGGAGGACGCGCAGCGCGCGATGCTTGACGGCCGAGCAGGCCTCGCCCTGCTTGCTGGAGCCGTGGTCCCAGGCAAGTACCTCCGTGCCACGCCGATTTCGCTTCCGGAAACCAAGACGTTGCTGCGCATGCTTCCCGCCGATGTGCCGGCCGTCCTCGGCGGTTGGGCCATCCGCGGGTGGCGTCACCAAGGCTGGTCGCCTCTTCGTCGCAGTCTGTTTCTGGCCTTGCAAGACGCCGATGCAACCCTTCACCACTTCCTTGGTTCGGGCCGTTGGAAACACAAGCGACGCACGGCTGAGCAATGGACGGCGTGGGCGCACGCCGGCGCCACGTCCAAGGCCGTGCTGGAGCATCCCGATCTGAAGCATCCTGACCACGATCGTGCAGGGCCATTGACCTACGAAGTGGAGGTCTACCAAGGCTGCGTCCGCTACAAGCGTGGCTGCCGTTTCTGCATCGAACCGAAGAAGGGCACGCCGATTTGGCGGAAGCCGGACGACGTCATTTCAGAGGTGCAACTCGCGCTTGATGCGGGCGTCCGCCACGTCCGCCTCGGCGGGATGACGGACACCTACACCTACCTCGCTGACGGGGTCGGCGAGATGGAATACCCGCGGCCAAATCCGGAACCGATCGCGCGCTTGCTGCATGGGCTGCGCGAAGACGAACGCTTGGGTATCCTGCACACCGACAACGGGAACCCAAGCATCATCGCCGAGCACCTCGAGGAAGCCGAAGCCATCACCAAAACGCTCGTGGCCACCTTGAGCGACGGCGCCGTGCTGTCCTTTGGCGTCGAGTCTGCGGACCCGAACGTGCACAAAGCGAATTGGCTCAACTGCGATCCAGCGCAACTCAAGGCCGCGGTCGGATTGATCAACAGATATGGTCGCGAACGCGGTGAACGCGGGTTGCCCAAACTCTTGCCTGGGCTCAACTTCATTGCAGGACTAAACGGCGAAACCGACGTCACCTACGGCCTCAACATGGACCTGCTCAACGGCCTGCGCGACGAAGGCCACTGGTTGCGCCGAATCAACCTCCGTCAGGTGGAAGGGAAAGGGTTCCAAGACGTTGATTCCGATGCCTTTGCCGCATTCAAGCGGCGCGTGCGCGATGAGGTCGATGCGCCCTTGCTGGCCGAGATGATGCCGGTGGGCGGTGTGCTGCGTGACGTGCATTGGGAAGCTCACGGAGGGCGAACCCGCCTCCCTGCGCACGACACCCCTCAGCACCGTGACGGCTTGATGTGGGGTGGCGCTGGCGTGTCGTTTGGCCGTCAAATCGGCGCGTATCCCATCCTCATTGGTGCCTCGTATTTGACCACCCTCGAGGCCACGACGGACGTCATGGTGACCGGGCACGGTCAGCGTTCCATCACCGGAATCGAACTGGACATGGACGCGGACACCGTCACGGCCTCGGTGCTTGAAGCGATTCCCGGCGTTGGCGCCAAGGCTGCGTGGGCCTTGGTCACCGAACGGGCCAAGCGGGCTCGAAAACGCACTGCAGACGACCCGCTCATCGACGACGTCGAAGCATGGTTTGATGCTGCAGGGCAGCGTCTTCCCGACCGTGTCGACGTTCACCGCATCCTCCAACCAGGGGGTGCATGAGCCATGGGTGATGCCACGATTGTGGAGGGTTTGCTCGCTGCAGCACGGCGTTTGTCGGACCGATGCGATGCACTCCTTCCGAGCCTTCTCGGGCAAGGTGGCGTGGCCCACGCCACGAACACCCTCGATTACGCATGGCCCTTGCACGAAGCGTGGATTCGCACGTGGGGCGGCCACGGCGCCACCACCTTGCTGCTCGGCATGAATCCGGGACCATGGGGGATGGCCCAGAGCGGTGTGCCCTTTGGGGCCACAGGAATCGTGCGCGACGAACTCGAAATTCCAGATCTTCCCATGGTCACGCCATCTGGCGCGCACCCAAAACGTCCGATCGTTGGACTTTCACAAGCCCGGCAAGAAGTCAGCGGCCAACGCATCTGGTCGTTGTTGTTCGAGATCTACGGGTCCCCACTTGGGGCAATGAAAGAGGTCTTTCTGGTCAACCACTGCCCCTTGCTCCTGCTCAATGAACGTGGGGCCAACGTCACCCCAGACAAAGTCCCTGCATCGGTCGTCGCCCCGGTGTTCGAAGCCTGCGACGACCACTTGCGCGAGGTCGTCGATGTACTCGGCGCCACGCGAATCGTTGGCGTGGGCGCTTACGCATCGGACCGAGCCCAACGGGCCTTGGGCGGCTCCAAAGAAGCGGGCCTCAGTCCAGACGGCCGCCAGGTCCGGCTCGACAAATGCTGGCATCCGAGCCCCGCATCGCCGCTTGCGAACCGAAACGGTGGGGCCGATTGGCGGACGCAGGTCCGCAGCGTGCTCCTCCGGGATGAGGAGATGAATTGAAAGGCCCTTATCCGTGTGGACAAGGTATGGCCGAGCACCAACGTGCATGGGAGCGACAATCGAACGACCGTCAGTGGGAGCAGCCGGAAGGCGACGACCCAAGGACGCTCTACCAGATGATGAAGACCAGCGTGGACCGCTTTTCGGACCAACCGCTGTTCGGTTACATCCCATCTGAAGGGATGCCCCGAAGCCACCTTTCCTACGGCGAATTCTCTGACCTCGTGGATGCAGTGGCCAGTGGGATGACCTCGCGTGGCGTTGTGGCCGGCGACCGGATTGCCCTCATCGTCGACAACTCCGTCGAGTGGGCTGCCACCGCCCTCGCAGCGAACGCCATTGGTGCCCTGTACACCGCGATGTACACCCAACAACACGGGAAAGAGTGGGCCTACATTCTCGGTGACTCCACCCCTTCCATGGTGATGGTCGCCAACACCACCGTGCTCGACAAGCTGATCGAGGCCATGCCGGACGATGCTTCCGCGTGGCCCGCAAGCGGCGTTGTTCTCCTCGGCGAAGAAGAGGCCAACGAGTTGCCCCCTGAGGGCATCGAAGTCGTCAATTGGTCGGCTTTCGTGCAAGACGGACGTGCCGCTGATGCGCTTGGCGAGCCTGCCGACGACCCAATGGCCCTGGCCACCCTCATCTACACCTCCGGTACCACGGGCAACCCGAAGGGCGTCATGCTGACCAACTGGAACATCCTGTCCAACATCCTCAGCGTGCAGAGCGTCTTCCCGATTTACATCGGCGACAAGTCCGCCTCTTTCCTTCCATGGGCTCACGTGTTCGGTTCCACCGTGGACCTGTTCTACATGATCCGCAGCGGTGTGCACGTCAACCTCATTTCGGATTTGACGCGCATTGCAGACGAATTGACCGAGATCAAGCCCGCCGTCATGTGCGCCGTGCCTCGCGTCTGGAACCGCTTCTACGACCGCGTGAACGCGCAGCTCGACTCGAGCGGTGTCAAGCGCTTCCTTTCGGGCAAGGCCCGCAAGCACGCCTCCAAGCGCATCGCAAAGGCCGGTGTGGTCTGCGACGCCGTTGCACCGACCACCTTCTGGGACAAGCGGTTTGACAAGATCATCTGGGGCAAGGTCCGCGATCGATTCGGCGGCAACCTCCGCTTCGCGATCTCCGGAGCCTCTGCCCTCTCGCCCGACGTGGCGCAGTTCATTCAGATGGTGGGCATTTCCTGCTTCGAAGGCTACGGCCTCTCCGAAACTTCGCCGATGGTGTCCGCCAACGGATGGATGGGCTACGGCGAGTCCCGCCTGAACTCCGTGGGCAAGGTCCTCAACGGCATTGAGGTCACCATCGACACCTCGGCATGGGACGACCCAGACCGCCCCGACGAGGGCGAGATCATCGTCACCGGCCCCAACGTCATGCAAGGCTACTGGAACAAGCCGGAAGAGACCGAGAAGGTCATCATCGAGCCTGGCACCTTCCGCACCGGCGATCTTGGCAAGCTCTCCAAAGACGGCTACCTGACCATCACGGGACGCGTCAAGAGCCAGTTCAAGCTGGAGAACGGCAAGTACGTCTCCCCCGCGCCGCTTGAAGAGAACCTCAAGTTGGACGCGGTGATCGAGCAAGCCGCCCTCGACGGCCGCAACCGCCGCTACACCTTCCTCATCGTGCACCCCAACATGGAAGCCTTGCGCAAGGAACTCAACGCCGTGGGCATCCCAACGCCCGGTGACGACGCCGCCGTGTGTGCAGACCCCGCCGTCGGCGAGTGGCTCCTCAATCGTGTTTCCAACCACGCAAAGGGCGACAAGAATTGGAAGGGCTACGAAATCCCCCGCGATCTCATCCTCGACCACGACGAGTGGACGACGGAAAACGGCCTGATGACCCCGACGATGAAGGTGAAGTTGCGCAACTTGTTGACCCGTCACGAAGCGGCCATTGAGGCCTTGGACTGAATCACTCAGGGTTGATGAGGCCGCCTTCTGGGCAAGCCTCGAGCTGCGCACCTGGCGTGCCAAACGACGTGATCCACGTTCGTCCCCCGGCCAACTCGATGGCTTCGCTGGTGGCTTTTGCATCGCGCGTCAATGCGATCATGCAGCCGCCTCCGCCCGCGCCCGTGAGTTTGGCACCCAATGACGTCGAAAGGGCTGCCGACACCAAGGTTTCCAACGCAGGGTGCGACACCCCAAGCCGACGAAGAAGCAGATGGTTTTCCGTCATCGCTCGGCCTACGGCCTCTGCGTCGCCGGCCAGCAGGGCTTCCATGCCTCGATGAACCAACGCGCCAATGGCGTCCATGGTTTCGTCGATGCCAGGGTCCTCTGCTCGTCGCTCAGCGACGCCGGCGACCATGTTGGTGGTTGGAGCGTTGATGCCCGTGTGCCCGACGACAAGGCTCAACCCCTCCTCAAAGCGCAGGCCCTCAAGCCGATGAAGTTCCCATGACCGTTGCGCGTCGCCCATGGGCATGGTGCGACGCATGATCCACGCGTCCTCGCGTTCCACCCGGTTCGACAACAGGACCAGCCCTCCGTAGGCAGACGTCAACGTGTCCATCGGGCTGGCTCGCCCGTCCTGTGACATGGCTTCAGCCACGTGGCCAAGAAGCGAGGCCTCCTCCAAGGAGAGTGCATCCTGTCCGAACCGATGCTCACCCTCTTCGTCCCTCCTCCGGACGCCGTGGCCGCCGTGGAACAAGGCGGCCTCTGACCCGTCTGAGGCGTAGCCTTCGAGCCAAGCACCGGTGCTCGGGTCCACGCGACGGCCGCCCGCGGCCCGAAGTGCTACGGCAGAGGCCACCGCAAAGGCCGCTGAAGAGCCGAGACCTGCCCCTCTTGGGACGTCGCTGGTCACGCTGAGGTCAAGTCCTGGCGAGGACGTTTCGTCCCACAGGTGAGCGATCATCGTGGCAAGGTGAGGGTGACGTTCGACGTCCACTCGGGCGCGGCCGATGTGCACGCCCGGCTCTTCGGTGGTCCGCAAGGTCACGGTGGTGCGCTGTGCGATGGACGCGGCGATGGCTGGATGGCCGTACACCACAGCATGTTCACCAAACAGGACGACTTTGCCCGGGGCGCTGGCCACGACTTCGTCCATGGCCCCGGGTGGACGACCACGCTTCAAGCCGTTTCCCTTCGTTGTGGTGGATGACGGTGCATTGAAGGTCGATAACCGCAGCGTTGGAAGTAGGGTCCACGACCCCGGTGTCCGTCATGTCCGATTTCGTGCACCCCTTGGCTGACTCGTACGTAGGGGTGCCCGGTTGGGTGCTGCTTGTCGTGTTGCTTGGGACGGCGACCGGATTCTTCATGTTCCAAGTCCAGAAAGCCACCCGACTGGTGCTCAGGGGCGCTCCTGAGAACCGTTTTGATTCGTGGGGGCTCCGATTCAAGGAGGTCCTGACCGGCTGGTTGGGTCAAAAGAAAGTCTTGGCCGACCCTGTGGCTGGAATCATGCACGTGCTGATGTTCTGGGGCTTCCTGATGCTCTCTACAGATATGTTCGACTTGGCGTCCGCGAACCGTTTCTCGGATGGAATCCTCGAACCGCTCGGCCTGAAGTGGGCTTGGAACGGCATGGTCGAAGTGGGCTACACGATGGCCTTCTTTGGGTGCACCGCGGCCTTGACCCGCCGTGTGGCGTTTACCCCCGAGAAGCTGAAGGGGAAGTCGCAACTGGAAGGCAACGTCATTCTTCTTCTCATCATGACGATCACGCTCACCTCCTACATCGTGGAAGCGGGTGAGGAACTCTCGGGTTCCGAGTTCATCGGGCTCTGGGTGCAAGACGCCATGGCCCCCGGTCAAGCGATGGTCAACCTCGCTTACTGGGCGCACATGGTCGCGATTTCCACCTTCCTCTTCCTCATCCCTGTCTCAAAGCACATGCACCTCGTCATGGCGCTGCCCAACGTGTTCTTCCATGACCTTCGACCGATGGGCACGATGCTGCCAATGGCGACCAACGAGGACGGCACGGCGGTCGGCCTCGACGACCTCGACCTCGAATCCTTTGGCGCGGTCAATTACACCGATTTGACCTGGCGCAGCCTCATCGATGGCTGGGCCTGCACGTCATGTGCCCGCTGTCAGGACGCTTGCCCCGCCTATGCTTCTGGAAAGGCTCTGAATCCGATGAAGGTCATTCACGACATTCGGAACTATGCGAACGATCACGCTCCCATCCTTTTGTCGGGCGAGTCACCTGAGGAAGACCTCATTGCCCGCATCGGTGAAGACGCCATCTTTGCCTGCACCACCTGCCATGCCTGCGTCGAAGCCTGCCCGATTTACATCGACCACGTGCCCAAACTCACGGACGCTCGCCGCCACCTGATGATGGAGCGCATGGAATTCAACGAGTCCGTGGAAGAAGTCGTTCTCCCTCTGATGTCGACCATCGAGAACATCGAGAACGAGGGCAATCCGTACGGCATCCCCGCCCACGAGCGCGGCGATTGGGCGGAAGGCCTCGACGTCAAGGTGGCCGAGCCGGCCGAGTACATCTACTTCGCAGGCTGCGCCGCGTCCTTCGACGACCGCAACAAGAAGGTCGCACGGGACACCGTTTCGGTGATGAAGGAAGCCGGACTCGACGTTGGCATCCTCGGCATGATGGAAACCTGCAACGGCGACCCTGCGCGCCGGGCCGGGAACGAATACCTCTTCCAAATGCTGGCTGAGACCAACTTGGCCACCTTCGAGGAGTTGGGCGTCAAGAAGATCGTGTCCTCCTGCCCCCACTGCTTCCACACGCTTGGCAAGGAGTACAAGGCGTTCGGCGGTGAAGACATCGAGGTGCTGCACCACAGCCAACTCATCTCCACACTGCAACGTGACGGGAAACTCCCTGCGCCAAAGCACGACGGTGAGGTCACCTACCACGACCCCTGTTACCTCGGCCGCATTGGTGGTATCACCGATGCACCCCGAGAAATCATTGGGGGCGTGGACGCCGAGCCAGCACGCACCGGCAAGCAGTCCTTCTGCTGCGGTGCGGGTGGCGCACAGATGTGGATGGAGGAAATCGTCGACGACGACCACGACCGTGTCAACGTCATTCGCGCGCGTGAGCTCGCTGCGACCGGGGCCGACACGGTGGCCGTGGGTTGCCCCTTCTGCTCCACAATGGTCACCGACGGATTGGCGGCCATCGACGCCGACATGCAAGTTCAGGACGTTGCAGAGATGGTCTGGGCCCAGATCAAGGCCAACGACGCCGCCATCAAAGCCAACAAAGCGGCCGCCGAAGCCACCGAGGAAGCCGAGGCCTGAGGTCCGTGAACGTCGAGGCGCTCTCGCGCTGGTACGGACATGAAGCCCGTGACTTGCCTTGGCGTGCCACGTCCGACCCGTGGGCCATTTTGCTCTCCGAAGTGCTCCTTCAACAGACGCAGGTGGCGCGAGGCCTCGAATATTGGCGACGCCTTCTGGACCGCTTCCCAACGGTTGGTTCGATGGCTGAAGCGGAACTTGACGAGGTGATGCACCTCTGGCAGGGCGCAGGCTACTATGCACGTGGTCGACGTTTGCATGCGCTCGCGGTGGAGGTGAGCGATCCAAGCGGTCCTTGGAAGGGCGTCCTTCCTTCGCCCTCCACCTGCGATGACGTGGTGGCCGGTTTTCAGTCGCTGCCTGGCATCGGTCCCTACACGGCCGCCGCGGTGGCGTCGATCGCGCATGACGTGCCCGCGGCGGTGGTCGACGGAAACGTCCGGAGGGTCGTCGCTCGTCAAACCGGCGTGCACGAACCCAAGCCTGCGGATGTGTCCTCCCTCGCCCAAACGTGGATGGACGACGCACACGGGCACGGTGTTGCACCAAGCGTGTGGAATCAGGCGGTGATGGAACTCGGCGCGACCGTGTGCCGTCCTCGAGCGCCTCATTGCAGCGCTTGTCCGGTTCAGGAAGCCTGCACCGCCCGTGATCATCCGGACGGTGTGCACGCCTTCCCTGCCCCGGCCAAACGACGGACGAAAACCGAACGGCTCGTGGCGCTGGTCGACGTCGACGCAGAAGGCCGCCCGCATCTGGTGCAACGCCCCACGTCGGCCCGTTTTGGCGGCCTGTGGGGTCCGCCCTACCTTCCGGCCAACGACGCCTCACTGGTCAAGGCACAGAAGCAACGCAGCAAAGCCGGTGACGTGGTGCATTTGCTCAGCCACCGCCGTCTTGAAGTCGAGGTATGGGTGGGGCACACCGAGCGTGGCATGGACCCTGCATCGAAGGCCCTCAGCACGCTTGATGAGCGTGTGTTGCAAACGGCCAAGAAGGCTTGACTGTGTTCGAATCAAAGCCTTGGCGTCTTCCTCTGAAGCAGCCCTTAGGGCTCGGTGGTCGCCACCGGGCTTTCGCCAAACAACCCAAGATCCTGTTCGATGGTGGCGATGCCCCACCACAATCCTGCCACAATCAGGTATTCGGCCAAGGCCGCAACAGACCACCACGGGTGACCTGCCCCTTTGGTGGGCAAGGTGATGCTGGAATCAATGTTGAGCGCCACGGCCGCACCGATCAATTGCATCACGAAACCGATGCCAACGCACCACAAGGCCATCTGGCGTTGCGCGGCTCCTTGCGAAGCACCAATTCGGCGGCTGCGACGTTGAACCAACCAAAGCCAGGCCCACCCAAACAGGAAGATGCCCATCGCGGCCAAGATGTGGGTGTCGAGGTGGCTGTACATGGATCGGTTCGCCATGACCACCACGCAGAGGGAAGCCATCAGGCCAACCAAGCGTTCCAGCGACCATGGCGAAGGCTCGTGTTTGGTCATCGACCACACGGTCCTGCCCTGCCACAATCCGCTTGCGGTGAGTCCGAGGGTGAAGATGAGGGATTCTGGCCCGGGGTAATCGGCTTGTGAAATGAAGATGAGTGGGCCGTTGGCTGCACCACGAAGGTGGTGGACCGCCATCGCGGCGAGGACCGATGCCAACGGCAGCATCCACGCCATTCGGACCGTCCATCGCTTCATGCTCAGCGCTCCTCAAAGGCACGGATGGTGTCCTCGACGCATGCGTCAAAGGAACGCCAGGTCATGCCAAGCACACGCTCTGCTTTGCTGCTTGAGTAGAGGGAGTCGCCACGCATGTAGCCACGAACCACGGCTCGTGTGAGCGTTCGCTCACCCGTACGCAATCCCATGAGCCAGTCGTAGAAGACCGCCACCAGCAGCAAGCGGCGCGGCAGGGACCGCTTCGGAGCTTTGGATTCCGGCCTGAGGCGACGCGCCGTCCGGGCCACGTCCACCATCGTCATCCCGCTGTGCGGTGCAAGGACAAATCGACCCTCGGCTTCGTCCACTTCGTAGGCCATGCGATGCGCGTGGGCAACGTCTTCCACGTGGACGAAGGCCATCGGAATGGCGGGGATCACCGGCCAGGCTCCTGACAGGAGGTCCGGCATCCAATCAACGCTGGGCGGTGGCCGAGAAAATCCGCCGCCCAGGATCGCCGTGGGGTTGATCACGCGAAGATCGAGGTCATGCTCTTTGGCGATCCGCCATGCCCTTTGTTCGGATTCGGTCTTCGCTGCAGTGTAGGGCATGCTGGACCCGGATTGCCAGTCGTCCTCGTCCTTTGGTCGTCCCCGTGGCCCACTGCCCACAGCAGCCGTGCTCGATGTGTAGACGATGCGGTTCACGCCGGTTTCAGCAGCGGCCTTGAGCAGGTGTTCTGTTCCGAGGTTGGCGGTGTTCAAAATGACGTCCGAGTTGCCGCTCAGGGAAAAGACCGCAGCGGTATGGAAGAGGCCGTCGCAACCGGCGAGCAGGTCCTTCCATGGGTCGGCGTCGAGGACGTCGGCCTCGCGGAGTTCGAGGCGCTCGGGGCAACCGAGCGATGAGGCGTGATGCTGCAGGCGTTCGGTGCGTACCGGGTCCGACAGGTCCCGCACCGTGGCCACGACAGTGTAGCCTTCTGCGAGCAGGTCTCGGACCAGATGATTGGCCAGGAAGCCGTTGGCTCCGGTGACGAGCACACGTCCTTCCATGGGCTTCCGCTTGTGCTGCCCTACATGAACGTTGAAGTGACCCCGCCCTCACGAACCGCCGAGCATCATGGCGTTGCGTGTCCACGACACCCGTCGTCGAGAGAAGGTGCCGTTCACCACCATGCGCCCGGGTCGGGTCAGCATGTACGTCTGTGGCGTCACGGTCTACGACCGCTGCCACCTTGGTCACGCTCGGTGTTACTTGGCCTTCGACCTCATCCACCGCTGGCTCGAAGCCAGCGGCTACGACGTCGATTACGTCCAGAACTTCACCGACGTCGATGACAAGATCATTGCCCGCGCCAACGAAACGCGTGACGGCGATTGGTTGGGTCTCGTCGATGAGATGATCGACGGCTACTACGAGGACATGGACGCGCTGAACATCCTCCGTGCCGACCACTATCCGCGCTGCACCGAGCACGTGGACGGCATGATCACCATCATCGAGGACCTGATCGAGCGCGGTCATGCCTATGCATCAGAGGACGGCGTGTACTTCGACGTCTCCTCTGCTCCCGAGAAGTACGGCCAACTGACCGGACAAAGCTTCGATGCAGTTCGTGCCGGTGCAGGCGGGCGCGTTGGTGGCACTGGCGGAGGGAAGCGCGATCACCGTGATTTTGCGTTGTGGAAGGCGGCCAAGCCCGGCGAGCCCACCTGGCCTTCCCCGTGGGGCGACGGCCGCCCCGGTTGGCACATCGAGTGCACCGCGATGAGCTTGGACCGCTTTGACGGGGCCTTCGACATTCACGGTGGTGGCCATGACCTGCGTTTCCCCCATCACGAAGCCGAGATTTTCCAAGGCGAATGCCACACAGATCATGCGCCTTTGGTGCACCACTGGTTGCACAACGGCTTCGTAAACGTCGACGGGGAGAAGATGAGCAAGTCCCTGGGCAATTTCTGGACCATTCGGGAGATCCTTGAACGGGTTGACCCGCTCGTCCTTCGTTTCGCACTGATCAACGCCCACTACCGCTCGCCCATCGACATGAACGAGGCCCTGCTTCACGACGCGGAACGCAACCATGGGCGGCTCATCGAAGCCTACGCCAAGGCGCTTCGTCAACGCACGTCGGACCATCCTGTCCCCCTGCCTCAGCCTGACGTGACCAACCAAGATCCACTGT
Organism: Euryarchaeota archaeon UBA495; assembly: GCA_002496845.1. Classification (GTDB taxonomy): domain Archaea; phylum Thermoplasmatota; class Poseidoniia; order Poseidoniales; family Poseidoniaceae; genus MGIIa-L3. The sequence continues at coordinate 4,644 of DALQ01000036.1, read as the reverse complement.
CCAAGGGACTTGGCCTCATGGAGCGCATGGCGGCAGGCTTCGCGTTGGCCATGGACGACGATTTCAACAGCCGCGAAGCCATCGCCAAGGTGCTCGGTGGCGTTCGCGAAGCCACGCGTTTGTTGGACGCAGACCTTGACGAAGCGGACGCAAACGCCGTGGCCCATCACTGCGTGGCGTGGTTCGAAGAACTCGCGGGCGACGTTCTGGGCGTCCTCCCTTCGCCCGACGTGCTGTTGGCGGAGCCGGAGGAAGATCCGCGACGTGTTGAGGTCGCGGACGAAGTCGAGGCGTTGCTCCTTCAGCGGGCTGAAGCACGTTCTTCCAAGGATTGGCCTGCGGCCGACGCCATTCGCGACCGTCTCGCCGCCATGGGCGTCGAGGTCACAGACACGGCCGATGGCCCTGTGTGGACCTTGCGTTGATCATGCTGGCGGGCCGCCCGGGGGGGGGGGGGGG
>DALQ01000036.1:0-3873 GCA_002496845.1 Euryarchaeota archaeon UBA495 | reverse complement strand
CGGGCCGCCAGGGGGCGGTGGTGCTGGGATGTCGACGACCTCTTTCTCGGGGTCCGTCTGACCCGTGTCCGCTTCTTCGGCTTCTTCTGCCGCTTCTGCTTCCTCGAGGTCATCCTCGTCGAACAGGGCGTCTTGGGCCGTCAGGTCGATCTCGTCTTCGCGCCGTCGCATCACGAACACGGCGACACCAACGACGATGAGCAAGCCCACGCCGATCAAGCCGATCGGTGCGCCACCGTCGCCGGCTGCGGCCTCGTCGTCGCTCGTTGAGCCGGTGCCGTCACAGCCTAGGCCAAGGCCGTCCGCACATGGGTCGTCGGGTGTGATCGTGTCGTCACCTTGGTTGGTGTCGTCGCCAGGCGTGGTGTCGTCGCCGGGGGTCGTGTCGTCACCTTGGTTGCCGCCATTGCCGGGCGTGGTTCCCGTTCCGTCACCCGTCGAGGACGATGTGCCCTTGGCTTCCCACGTTGAGGTGTTGCCAAGGTCCACCGAAGTCATGGTGGCGGCACGGTCATAGTAGCGGTCCCAGACCAGGCTGAGGTCGATCTGAGCGTTTCCGGAGGTTGACCCGTTCAGCGTTTGGAAGTATTGTGGGTCCTCGTAGGTCCACCATGGGTCGAGACCACCGTGGCCAACGCCAGCGGTGAGGCTGTCGAAGCCGTCGACCTCGCCAAAGGTCGCTTCCATGACCGCGGGGTCGAAGGCCGCGGCCTCGGTGAGGTTCTCAACGATGGAAGCCCACGAACGCAGCCCGTCTTCTACACCGCTGGCGGTGACGTCGATGCGCTTGTCGAACTTGCCGGCCGCTTCGTGATCGTCGCCACGCATGGCCTGCATCAAGTCCGCGTCACCGTAGAGGGCCATGCCGCCGATGACGGTCAGGCGGACGTCCGGGTCAACGGCGTCGATGAGGTTGCGGTAGGGGTCAAGGTGGTGCGAATCGATGACCGCCAAATCGGCGGCCATGCCTGGTGCAATTCGGCCGACGTGATCCTCCCAGTTGGTCGCGTCCGCTGCGTTCGAGGTGACCATGCGGACCATCTCTTCGTCGGTGAAGATGTCGCCAAGGATTTCGTCGTCCCACAGGTCGGCGATCTTCAGTTCATGGAGCGGTGACTTGCTGCCGGAAGGCGACCAGTCTGGTGCAAGTGCGATGTTCACGCCTGCGGCCTTGGCCGCAGCCACGTCCGTGGTGTCACCGTAAAGCAGCAGGTTGGAGAGCGGAGACCAGACGAGGCTGGCACCAACCTCGCCCATCTTTTGGAATTCCGTGGCGGTGAGGGCCGTTCCGTGGATGAGGACCAACTCTCCAACAAGGAGGTCGTTGGCCACGAGGATGTCGAATTCGGCTCGGCTGGACTCGTCCACACCTTCGCCAAGGTGGAGGAACCAAGCGTCCAATTCTTGGCTTGCGTTGCCCGTTTTGATGTGGTTTCCAATGTAATCGGACTCAAGTTCAGTGACCTTGGTGTGGATTTCGTCACGGCCGAAGTTCCAATCCTCGATGTTGCGCGCCAGCACGCTGGCGTAAGCGTCGTCGGGGTTCGAGGGTGCGCCTTGGGAGGCGGTGGTCCCGCCGACGATCACCTTGGCTTCGACGTACTTCATCGCGGCGAATTCCAAGTTGAAGTATGGGCCGCCGTGAAGCAGCATCTTTGGTTTGGTGACAAAGTCGCTGTAGTCAGGGTGATTCTTCCACTGGTAACGGTTCTGGTAACCGCCCCATTCGTTGGGCGAGGACATGTGGTTCTCCACTGGCCACACGGGCGCAGTGTTGTAGTGGAGGTGGTTGTGCAGGTCGAGCAAACCTGGGTAGATGGTGGCGTCCGTGTGGTGCACGGGCACGCCTTCGAGGGTCAGGTCGCTGGGAGCGTCACCGTTCCACACTTCGACGATGACGCCGTCCTCGACGAGGATGGAGCCGTCGTTGTGGACGGTGCCGGCATCGTCCATCGTGACCACGCGTCCGGTCAACACGTAGGCGCCAGAATGGATGTGGTCCAAGGCGGTGTAGCACCGTAGGCCGGCGATGGGAGCCGTGACGGTCGCGTTCTCATGCGAGCCTGGCGTGGGAGCATCGTCCTTCCAGAGGGTTCCGTTGTCCAACGGGATGTAGGGCCGGTCCCACCAACTGTCCTTGTCGGGCCAGCTCATCGAGTCGACGAGCACGCCCTCGGCGGTACGAAGGATCGCGCTGTCTCCGCCGTAGTAGTCGAGTTCGATGCCGGAGTCTGCGCGGAACACAACGATGCGGGCATTGGGCTCGAGGATGGTGTCCCAAGGCAATCGACAGGGCGGCGATCCACCGCCTTCTTCGTCGTCAAGCCACCAATCCGAGACGTCAACCGGCGTGCTGCCGGCGTTCCAGATTTCGATGAATTGGTCGGACGTACTGCCGGTGTAACCGTCACCGTTCCAGTCCACACCGTCGTAGTCTTCGGAGGACGCAGAGACGAGCACCTCTGAGATGCGAACGTCTGGCGTTTCGTCTGCGCTGGCCACGAGGGGGGCCGTTGACAGGACCATCAGGAGGACGAGGAAGGCCGCAGGCAGACGAGGCGTCACGGTTGCCGATTCGCAGACGCCCCATCAAGGCATCTCCCTCCACCAGAAATTGCACGAACATGTTCGCCAACAGGTCAAGGAACCCCCACCGCGACGTCGCGTCATGGCCACCGTTGACCTGACCGAGGCGACCTTCGAAGCAGCCCTCGCTGACAACTCCATCATGTTCATCGATTTCTGGGCCGACTGGTGCGGACCCTGCAAGGCCTTCGCCCCGGTGTACGAGCGCGTGTCCGAAGCGCATCCCGACGTGACCTTCGCCAAGGTGGACACCGAAGCCGAGCAGGCACTTGCCGGAGCCTTTGGCATCCGTTCCATCCCCACCACGGTGGTGTTCAAGGATGGCATTGGCGTGTTCATGCAACCCGGTGCGCTTCCTGAGGAAGCCCTGGAAGATCTTGTTGGCAAGGTCAAGGAACTCGACATGGACGACGTGCGCGCCAAGATCGCAGAGCAGGAAGCCGCTGCGCAGCAGGACCCCAACATCCGCGTTCCTGACAACGGGAAGGCCGATTCAGGCTGCTGCAGCGACCCGTCATGTTCTAATTGAGCAGGCCAGAGGCGTTCCACGTGCGACACGTCGCGTTCATGCTTGTTTGGTTGATGCTCGCCATGCCTTTGGCGGGTTGCCTGGGTGCTGAAGAGGACGCCATGCCCGTGGATGAAGGTCCTATGGCGTACCCCGATCCATGGGAGCGCGGCGACCTCATCTACGACGACAGCGACGTGTTCAGCCGCGTGACCGTGAACGGCACCTACGGCATCCCTGAAGCCATCTCGGTCTTCGTGCAGGTCGACACCATCACCGCCGCTGACGGCGGTGCTGGCCTGACCGGCGATGCTGAGGTGCATCTGGGCCTTTGGCTGCCTATTATCGAGGGATGCGACTGGACGTTGGAGAACGTCTCAGAGGAATGTCGTGTGCCGGTCATCGCTGACGTGGGCCCCTACTACGACGACGGCGACGTCAGTGCCGTGACGCCTGCGGATCGCTTGGGCCGCTTCCTCATCGAGAACTACGTTCCTCACGGCTACGCTGTGGCTCAAGTTTCGGTGTTTGGCACCGGCGAATCCAACCATTGCATGGACCTCATGGGCACCGACGAGCAGCGCGGCATCGACGCCGCGGTGACCTGGCTCGGCACCCAAGGCTGGTCCAACGGACGCGTCGGCCTCATCGGCAAGTCCTACGACGGCAGCACGCCATGGCAGGCGGCCACCTTTGGCAACCCGCACCTCGCGACCATCGTGCCCATGTCGGGGCTCATCGGCGTCCACGACCTCATGTGGCGCAACGGCAGCATGGAA
>DALQ01000090.1 GCA_002496845.1 Euryarchaeota archaeon UBA495 | reverse complement strand
CGTATTCAGTCCAGCAGCACTAATCGTTCGAGCATCTTTTTTTCGTGCACTTGCATCGCGAGTGCCCTTCATCGACGAGCTCATGCCAATGCTCCCAGCGTTTACTCGCTGCGTCCGATCCAATTCGAAAGAAGATGGGTGCACGGTCATAGCGTAGGTGTTTACCCGGTCCCATTCCGAACCCGGAAGTCAAGCCCTACTGCGTCATTCCTGGTACTGTGGTACGAGAGTCCACGGGAACGGCTGTCACTGTGCCCCTCTTCTTTCCTCCTCATCCCCGAACCCATTCACCCGAGCGAAAGCGAGGTCAAGGTTCAATTGAGAGCGTCAGGAGGACATGGCATGACGATCGCCACCACCGACCTCCTCGGCTCGGATCAGGTCGGCGTCTATCTTGCTCGTGTCGGCAACGTGCTTTTCCACCCGATTGAAATCGAACCTTCTTCGATTGAAATCCTCGATGCCACCCTTGGCCTCGAACGTTGTCCAATTTCCATCGGAGGTTCCAACCTTGTTGGTGCGCTGCTCGCAGGGAACACCAAGGGCATGGCCGTCGCTGACATCGTGACGGATCGCGACATCGACATCCTGACGTCGTACGGAGACGTCGTCGTGATGGAAGGTGGCGTCAACACCGCAGGCAACCTCATGGTGGCCAACGAACAAGGCGCCGTTGTGTCCCCATCCATTCCCCGAGACGGTCTCGAAGTTTTGGCCGACGTCCTCAACGTGGACGTGGCTGCGACCACCGTGGCCGGTCAGGACGTGGTCGGCTCCCTCGCCTTGTGCAACGCACAAGGTGTGCTCCTTCATCCAGATGTGACCGCAGAAGAAGTCGAGGTGATCCAGTCCGTGCTTGGCGTTGACCCCATGGTCGGTACCGTGGCCTTTGGTTCGCCATACGTTGGTGCCGGTGCTTGTGCATCCGACACCGGCGCTGTGGCCGGCCAAGCAACGACCGGACCAGAACTGAACCGACTTGAAGACGCGCTTGGACTCATTTGATGTCCTCCGCGAAGGTTGAAGAGCCGCTGTCTTCGGACAGGTGCCATGGGCGAAATGCTGTATCAAGGCAAGGTGAAGCAAGTCTGGAGCACCGACGATCCTGACCTCTTGGAATTCCGATTCACCAATCAAATCTCTGTGTTTGACCAAATCATCCCCTCCTTGATTCCCCGAAAGGGCGAGACATTGAACCGCACCACAGCGCATTGGTTCAAACTCGTCGAGGAGGCTGGTATTTGTGGCACTCACTTGGTTGAGGTCAACGCGCCAGACCGTTGCCTTGTGCGCAAGGTCGAGGTCATCAAGGAACCCGGTATGGTGCCTCGAGATGCCGAGTGGGTCTTCGTTCCTCTTGAATTCATCATCCGTCATTACCTCGCAGGCTCGGCCTGGCGCCGTTTCCAGCGTGGTGACATTGATCCAGCCGTGTTGGGCATCGAAGGCGAAGCTACCTACGGCATGAAGCTCCCAAATCCATTGGTTGAGGTGACGACCAAGTTCGAAGCCTACGATCGCTTTGTCGACCGTGAGGAAGCCCTTGCCATCTCAAACATCACCGACGAAGAGTTTGACAGCATCATTCGTGCTGCTCTTGCCGTCGATGAGATCATCGAAACCGAGGCTGCGAAGAACGGCTTGATTCACGTTGATGGAAAGAAGGAATTCGCGCTTGGTCCCGGCCGCAAAGTCGTGCTTGTGGACACCTTCGGAACCCTCGATGAGGACCGATGGTGGGACGCTGAAGCCTACGCAGAAGGCGAGTGCGTCGAGTTGTCCAAGGAATTTGTGCGTCAGCATTACGTGGACACTGGGCATCAGGCAGCGCTCCAAGAAGCCCGCGACACCGGAGGGCAAGACCCTCCGATTCCCGCCCTCCCTCAATCGGTGATCGATGAGACAGCGTCCCTGTATGCGTCGATGTACGAACGGCTGACGTCCGAGACCTTCTGAGGTCACGCGTGGCTTCGATGCAGGAGGCCAACGCCACGGCGCTCGGCTCCTCTGAGCATCGCAGCCAGGTGCTTCACGGCATCACGCAAGCCACCGTCGAGCGGCTCGTCCCCCGCCACCGTCCATCCACGCCCCATGAGGCCAACACGGAGGTCCTTGATCTCGGATGCATCGAGCCATCCGTGCAGCCGCAAGCCACCAGGGCCCTCGGATGCACTTGGGTGATCTTGGTCAATGCCCATCGCTAATTTGTCGATCAATCCCATGATGTCCTCATAGGCGGCTTCCATTCCACGCGTGGGTCGCATCCACGTCTGGAGGTAGGTCAGGAGCGAACCGTCACCCGACGGAAAGCGACCGAAGCGTTCTGTATGCTTGTCATCGGCGACCTCAAGCCTTGTTCCGTCGTCTCTACGTTCAAGACCCAACACGAAGGTAAGCGTGGCATCGTCCATGCCGACATCGCTCCGGCAGGTGGCCGAGGCTTCCGATCCAAGCCGTCCAGTTCTCTCAGGATTCAAGCCGATCACGTCAGACCATGCATCGGTTGATTCCGGGACTTCGTTCGCTTCCAACACCGCCGTAATCAGGTCCCCTCGAATGGGGTCTAGGGTGTGGAATGGAGCGGTGTTGGCGGTGTCCATGCCGGCTCGACCCACCTGTGGGTCAAGACCCTTCCTCACTTGTCAAAGAAACGAGACATGCGTTCCTCAAGGGACGGCCGAGGTGCATCACCGTCTCCATCGAGTTCACGTCGGAGCACCGCCAATCGACCGGAGGCTCCCTCTTCACCGGTGCGGATGTCGTGTTCCACAGGATCTTCCTCGACCTCGACGTCCTCCGTGGTCGGTTCAGAGGATTCGGTTGCAGGTTCCTCAAGCATGCTTACCACCGGCTCAGGTGCATCATTCTCGGAGGTAGGCTTCGTTGCGCTGCTCGCCTTGGGCTGCTTCGTTGCGCTCGTCTGTTTCTTGGCAGAAGAAGGCACAGGTTGCCCAGCCCCACGAGGCAGGAAGAATCGCCCGCCGACGCCAACAACAAGCAGCGCCATCAATGCCCATAGCCAGCCTTGTGCGTCAAGGTCGAGCGGACTTGGACCCCTGTAAATCGCTGTGGCCGTGTCGTCTTGCGGGTCGTCATCAATGTCAAACGGTAGATCGCATCGAACTTCGGCGGTCAACAAGGCGTCTTCCTCAAACCCAAGATCGGTCAGGTCGACCGCAAGGCTTGGTGCAAACGCTCCCGTGACGTCGATGAGAATGGACCTTGATGTGCTCCCCTCAGAGAAGCTCAGGCTACAGGCCGTGTCCCCGAGAACGTCAACGCCTTGGCGCCTGACTCCGACGGTGGCGACTCCAGATTCAATGTCAAACGTCTCGATGCCGAGGTTCCATCCTGCTGCGCGGGCGGTGGCCTGCCACGTCCGTTCCTCAACGAGCACACCTCGGCTGTCATGGACGGTCAGCGTGACCGATGTGGTTCCAGGGGCAGCGTTCCACGAGGAGGCGTTGATGGTCCACACCTCGGTGCCGTTGTCACTGATCACCTTGCTTTCTTCAGAAAGCGGAACTGCTTGACCGTCCGAGGTCGTGGCGGACCACGTCACCCGTTCCGTCGTCGTGCTGCTCCCTTCGCACTGCCACATGGCTCCTGAGAAGGTCGTGCGCCCGAAGTCTTCGGGAGCGGATTGGGCGGCGCACGTAAGGGACACCGAGGACGGTGCTTGGCCGAATTGGTGCAACTTGAGGCCTTCATTGCCAATGTTGACTCCGTACTCGCCTTGCGTCAGGGTATGCAGGAGCGATGACCCGTCCGTGAGGTCGACGGTGGCGATTCCTCCGGCCACGCCGACGACCACTGGGCTGCTCGCAAAGGCTGTGTTTGCTTGCCGAATCTCAAGCGAAACATCGATCGGATCAAGGCGTGGGTGATTGATGGTCAAGGTGACCAAACGACCCGTCCCATCCCACGTGGAAGCAGGCACGACGGACATTGGGAGCCCTTGCACATCGCCAGGAGCAAGCACCATCCGCATCGTTCCCGTCGTGTTCCAGCCTTCTGGCAAACCACTGAGGTCCAATTCAAGGGTGGCCAAATCGTTCCCGTCGTTCCGGATCCAGACCGTTGGCATGCCTCCGTCGTCGCTGACCATCCATGGGCCTTCGATCCCGTAGGAGATGGCCGCTTCAGCGGACATGCGAACAGGAATCTGGTGCTGGCTTGAGCCCGTCCCGTCACCGTTTGAAATGCGAAGATTGAGCGTGCCCACGTCGCCTGCTTCTGTGGTGTTTGGTGGCATGACGTTGATGGTCACCGCAGAGGTCCCGAACGGCTCAACGTGCGTTCCGTTGTCTGGGAAGGACACAGGCCAGCCTTCTGCGACCTTGGAAAACCACGGGTCTTGCAGGCTGTTTCCGAGGTGAAGAAGAGGAACGGTGATGTTACCTCCTCCGGGCGGAACCACGAGGTCCACGCCGGTCAGGTTGACCGCCCATCCGGAGGCTCGGGCCACGGTCATGGTGTGGCTCAGATTCGCAAGCACCAGGTCTTCCCACATGGCTTCGAAGTGAAGGGTCACGACCGTACCGTTCCAAGCATCCTGCGGTATGGCGATTGCGGCCTGAACGGTCGTGGTTGATCCTACGGACACCACGTCACTTTGGAGAACGTTCGGTGGCCAAACGCTCTGATCCCCCTCGACATGTTCGACGACGTGACGGACGCGCAACGAGAAGTTGTCCGGCGCGTTGCCGAGGTTCTCGGCGGTCAAGTTGACGTCGATGATGGTGTCGGGCAATACGGTGCTCGGCAGCAGGCTGGTGTTCAGGCTCCACGATCGGTCAGGGGCAGCGGCCACGGGAACGAGCACGCTGTCCGACACGCTCTCGTTCTGCAGCGACGTTGCAGTCAATTTGATTCCGAAGGGCTCCATCGCTGGAACGTCACCGTCCAGCACCACGGCCATGGTCAGGAACGAGGAACCTCCTTGTGCGACGTTTTTGACCGGGGTCGGAGTGGACCACGAGACGTTGCCTGAAGCAGGGGCAGGCTCCAGTGTTGCCGTGAAACTGTAGGTGTCCGCATCGTTCCCTGGGTTGCTGAGCCGTACGGTCATGTCCTCAGATTCACCCACCTCAAGCACGGTCAGTTCCTCTATGGAGGCGGGGTTGACCAAGGACAAGGCGACGTCATTGCGCTGCAAGACGTGCAAGCTTAGCGAGAGATCCCCAGATGTGACGTCGTTGGTGGGAAGGGTCCACGCATGGCGTTGCGGTGGTGCATTGGAGGGCATCGTCACTTCAAGCACAAACGTGGCGATGCTGTTTGGTGCGCCGGTGAGCTCCAACGTGGTGGCGTTGAGGCTCGCACCAACGACCGAGGTGGTCCACGTGTTGGGCAGTGCCGCGAATGGTGTGCTGTTCCAACGCAAGACGCCGCTGTTGGGCAATTCCGAATGGACGGTGTAGTCCACGGTCGTGTTCGGGAAGGTCCGTTGATGAGGAGGCTCAACCGTGGTGCGGCTGGCCGCAAACACCACGTCGAGGTCCCTGCACAATTCGTCAGAACCTTCCCCGATGCACACCGTAAGGACGACGGTGATCGATTGACCGTACGATGTGGTAAGGGGCACGTCGACGCTGGCCCGAAGCATCCGGAACTCATCCGGTTGCAAGGTCAATGTGTATTGTTCCTGGCCCTGCTGATTCTCAACGCGGGGCGCTCCCCAGGTGCTCGTGGACCAATCAATGGAGGTGGTTGTTTCAGCGGCGTTGCCCAGGTTCTCGATGGAGAACCACGCCGTGGCCGTTTGGCCAGGTCGGCCGAGTCCGTTGGTGCTGGCGGTCCCATCCGGTCCCTCCATGTCGAGCCCACGGGTTCTGAGAACCTCGACGGGGATGCGCACGGAGGCGTTGGATTCAGGATCGTTCACACGCTCAACGGTCACGTCAAACCACCCTTCCTCGTCGCCGAGGGCCGTGCTGGGTACGTTCAGGTCCCACGCAAGGATCGTGCTGGTTCCTGAGGCGAGGTTGAATTGGGTGCTGGAGGACACAAAGGTGAGCGACCATCCCGAGGGCAGATCATCGTCGGACCATGCAGCCTGCCATGTGGCCTCTCTTGTCCCAGTGGACATCACGTCCACCTCGATGCGCTCGCTGGTGCCGGGAGATACGTTTGGTGTGTCCACAGGACCGCTGAGGTCCACGGCGTGAGGCGGCCTCACCTCCAAGTTCGTGGTGGCGACGTTGTTGTCTTCTCTGGCCTCGGTCAGGTTGTCGTTTGGATCCAAGACAAGCGTGAATTCACTGATGCCCAACGAAGCGGTCAAACCCACAGAAAACGATGCCGTTGTGCCGTCTCCACTCGGGTCAATCGGTTCCAAGTCATCCAACCTGTGGCGAGAAATCACCTCGCCGTCTTGGATGAGGACCGCGTCAACGTTGTCCAGGGCGGCTTCCGTTCCTACGTTTTCGAACCGTGCGGACACGGTGTAGGCCTCACCAGGATCGGGATCCTCTGGCGTGAACAAGAGCGCTCTTCCGTCGGAAAGCACAGCGAGGTCAGACTGTCTCTGTGAAACGAGCATGTCGCCAATGAGGACGTCGAGGTGCCCGTCCCCGTCCATGTCCGCCACAGCTGGGGCAGCCCATGTTCGATGAGGGAGAGGCACGGGGTCTTCCCATGGTGTGGAGACGTCGGTTGGGGCTCCGGTTTCGCCATCGAAGCAGTGCAGCCGTCGGCCGAAGGCCACCAACAACTCGGCCGGGCCGTCCCCGTCCACATCCATCCACAAGGGTGGAGCGACGGCGATCTCGTCGTTGTCGTTCCCGCTGCCACGTTCCATCGTTCGGCTCCACTCTTTGACGGGTGGATCGTCGCTGATGTCATGGCATCCTGCCATGCCCTGCCGGTTGAAACTGGTCGCCGATGAGGAATACCACGTGACCCAACACAGGCGATCATGGACGCCATCGCCGTCTGTGTCAATGGGCAGCGGCGGAGCATCGGCGTAACCGTTTGGAGCACGGAATGAGAAAATCTCCGTGGTTGAGGTCAATTCCATGGCCACAAAGCGCGCGCCGCTCCCCGACGTCCGACCGTTCGGATCAGTGGGCACGGTAAGGATGACTTCCGGTTCGGCATCCGCATCCAATTGCACGATGACCGGGCCAGGCAAACGCAGACGCGGTGCATCTTGGTCGGAATCGGTTCCGGGAATAGGGGCGCGTTCCCAATCCAATGCGCCCGTTTCTCCGTCCACTTTCCATGCCCACATCGCGCCGCTTGAGGCATCGATGGTGGTCACCACCACGTCGACGTTCGAACCATCGATGCGCACCGCTGTTGGATCGGATGGATGCGTGCCTCGGTCCAAGGCCACTTCCCACAACGGTGCACTCGGCGAACTACCGTCCAGCGGGAGGGCCAAGAGCGTAGGGTCGTCGGTGGTCTCGTCCACGACGGCCAGAACCAAATCCGTCACGCCGTCAAGGTCCACGTCTTCGAGCAAGGGCTGTGTGACCGCACGGTGTCCGGATTGCGAGGAGGGAAGGTGAGGCGAGGGTGCACTCAAGCTGTAATCCGCGTCCGACCACGTCCAAAGGCGCTCGTTGCTGTGACCGGTGCGCACCCAACCTGATGCATCGCACTCCAAATCAGGCGACCATGCTTGGACATCAAGGCCGCTGCTGGTGTCTTTGCTGACCACGATTTCGACGTCACCGTCTGCGTCGATGTCGGCGACCACCGGGGTTGAGCGGATGGTTTCTGAGGCCCCGAGGTTGACTTCCCATGCGATCTTTGCGTCGTCACCGGTGATCAGTCGCATGGTGTGGTCCGTCCCGTCGCTTGAATCGATGACAAGGGCAAACATGTCGCCTTCTGCACACCGTTGGGTTGCCGAATCAGGACGCTGAATGTTGGCAGACAGGTCGAGGATGAGGCTGCCATACGCGGTGGTGCCCCCATCCTCGCTGGCGACCCAGTTCACCACCGGGTCGTCGATGGTTCCCAACACGGTGACGTTGGCGACCTCACCGTTGCCTGGTCCCCCGTCAGGAGCATGGGCGGGCATGGTTCCGTTTTTGTTGGATGATCCCATGTACTGCGGCCATGGTTGGACCGGTGCATCCTCCCCACTTCCCGTGGATGCTGGAGCAGACAGGGCCGCAAACTCAGAAGGCTGAATCATGCCCATCCCGAGCGGAAGGACGAACATGAGAAGGAGCAGGATGGCCAGCCCCTTCTTGTCTCGGAACGTCCGAGGGATGGCCTCCATCAAGGCGAGTGGGCCGCGCGAGGTTGTTATGGGTTTGGTGCCTAGGATGCTCAGAACGAACGCCTGCGCCCCAAATCATCAACGCCGCAACCGTGCGCTTCATATACGGGTTGACGGACGGCAGAACGACTTCGGTCGCTCCTTCCAGAGGCTTTGCCGATGACGGACGGAACCGGTTCCCGGCCCGTGGAGTGACCCGGGGAGGAACTAGCGATGTACAAAATCGTCAGCAAAGAGGACACCATCCGCATTCCTGCGGAGTACATGCGCCGAGGGGCGTCGCTCCACCAGCACATCGACCGCTTGGCCATGACGGCGTTCGAAGGTCGATTCGACGAGCAGAACCGCTTCGTCTTGGTGACTTCCAACCACGAACCCATCGGCCGTGGTCGAATCATTCACGGTGACGGTGCCATCTACCAGAAGGTCAAGTTCGATGCCGTGGTGTTCTGCATGGAAGACTACGAAGTCGTCGAAGGGGCCGTCTCCGAAATCAACGAGTTCGGTGCGTTCATTCGCATCGGTCCAATGGAAGCGCTGCTCCACAAGTCGCAGATCATGGAGGACATGGTCGACGTCAACGTGGGCGCAGGCATCATCGAAGGCCGCTCCGGCGGCAAGCGCCTCGCCGTGGGTTCCCACGTGCGTGCCCGCATCGTGTCGCTTTCCCCCGACACCACCGATCCTCGCCGGTCAAAGATTGGTTTGACCTGCAAGCAGCCTGGCCTTGGAAGCCAAGCATGGGAGAAGGAAAACTGAGGTGATCTCATGCCAGCACAACCCTTTGCTTGCGGCGAATGCCACATGATTCTGGCCGACAAGGTCGACCAATGCCCCCGATGCCCAACCGCTCGCGTTTCCACCGACTGGCAAGGTTTCGTCATCATCATGCAACCTGAGCGCTCTGAAATTGCCAAGCGCTTGCAGGTCAGTCAACCCGGGCAATACGCCCTGAAGGTGAACATCTACTGAGGAGAGATCGTCATGGAAATCGTCAACCGAATTGAAAACAAGCTCCTCCACCGTGTGGAAATCGACTTCCAATGGAAGCACCCCAAGCAATCTACCCCGTCCCGTCAAGCCGTCATCGAAATGGTCCGTGGACTCGAGCCTGGGGACGACCTCAGTCTTGTGGTCGTCAAGAACTGCAGCACGCGGTTTGGCATGGCCATGACCACCGGTCGCGCTTACGTGTACACCTCGAAAGAAGCGATGGCCGTTGAGCCTGCTTACATCCACAAGCGGCACGAAGCCTTGCACGGCGGTGCCGGCGATGCAGACGACAGCGAAGGCGGTGAGGCTTGATGGGCGACAAGTGGCAGAAGGCCAAGGTCTCCAAGTTCGTCGTTGGCGAAAACGGTCTTGAGATCAAAGGCGAATATTGCCCTGAGCCACAGTGCGGCCCGGGTATCTTCCTTGCCGTTCACGGCAACCGCAAGTCCTGTGGACGCTGCGGTTACACCGTCAAGAACGACGAGTGATCACGCATCAAAGGCGCTCCAAGCGCCGTTGTTGTCGAGCACCAACACACCCTCTTCTGATGCATAGAGCGCGACGTCCACGTTGTCGCGATCCGTCCGCTTGAATCCGTTGGCGCCCAACAGGACGCGTTCGCGCCAGCCTGCAATCAACCACGCCTCGTCCTTGGTCGACCAGAGCACTTGCCCGGGTGGTCCACTGAGCCGAGCGCGCATCCGCACATTTTCACCGTCGGTCCACAGGGCTTCGTGGTCTTCGGTCATCACCAAACGACCTTCTGGACCGTAGGCGACGTCCCGAACCGGCTGCGTGGTCGGCGAACGTCCCAACAGCACAGGCGGGATGCCGCCGAAGGAAACGCGGTGGAAGGATCCGTCCCGTAGTGTAATCAAGACCGCTCCTTCGTGGCTGTGCAGGCTGACAAGACTGGCTCCGAGGCCATCCACCGGTTTGGGAATCGTGGTTCGCTCAATCTCTCGACCCTCCGCATCGATCAAGTAGAGAGCGTCTGGATGAAGCGCGAGGACCACATTCCCCTCATGCTCAATCAGCCCCAACGGTTCGGCATCGAGCGCGTGGGACCACGCATGACCTGCAGGATGCATCGCTTCTGGTTCACCCCTTCGGACAGAGGCTTTGGCTGGGCCCGAAGCCAATGCTCCGACATCAAGCGCCGCGAAGCGAGCCATGCGGAGTTCGTGGTCGATCCACGTGCCGAGCAGGCGCTCCCCGAGGATGACGCCGTGGGACATGGTCATTGGAAAAGGGCAGACGTGTTGACCAGAGGACTGACCTTTACCGTCCATGTTGATCAGTTCACCGTCCCGACCGACCAGGAGGGTGCCACCGTCGTGTGGGAGGATCCACGCCGGGGGAAAGGGGCAAGGTTCCACGGGGGAGGGTTGTGCCTCTCGCTCATGGACCTTCGCCACAAGGCACACCAAGGTGAACCGCTTGGGAGGAGGCATGAGCCAGGTCGTTTTGCTCGTGGCCTGCGAGGGCGACGAAGCCTCAACGTGCATGGCCCACGCCCTTCTTGCTCGCCAAGCATTGGAGTCCAGTGTCCCGGTCGAAGGGGCACCTTCCTATGCCAAGGGGCGCGTCCGACTGTGGTTCCGTCCTGGTTTTCATTTGGACCAAGACGACTTGGACGAGCGCTGGGAAACACACACAGGAGAACGGGTCGAAGACGTGCTCTTCTTGTCAAAGCACGCTGCTTCGAGCGGCCGTCCATGTTTGACCGTCCATCCTGTCGGTGTGCCGCATCTTGGTCCTGAGGAAACGCCGCCTTATGGGGGACGTTCCGGTTCAGCGCCCCCGCCGTCACCCCGGCTTGCCAAGATCTGGAGGAGCCTCCTCGAACATGCCGAGGATGCACGAATTCCTGAATTTGAAGTGAGCCTCGAAGTCACGCACCATGGGCCTTCACAGAAGGCACCAGCAGCGTTCCTTGAGGTCGGCTCAACCGCTGCTACGTGGGGCCACGAAGGGGCCGCTGATGTTTGGGCGGACGTGATCCTCTCCCTTCTCCACGAGGAGTTGAACGGTGGCTCATCACCCGAAGCACCTCCGCAGGTTCCCGTGCTGGTCACCTTTGGTGGCGGCCATTATGCACCCCGTGCGAACCAGATGGGGGCCTTGGAGGAATCCATTCTTGGGCACATGTTGGCGAACCATTCGTTGCCCTTCACGCGGGACGAACACGGAGCAGTGCTCGGTTCATGGGCGCAAGCTGTTGACGTTGCGCTGGACGCCAGCCTTGCTGCACATCCCGCCCGTGAGGTGGTGGTCAGCCTTGACCGCAAATCCTTCCGTGGCTGGGAGCGCAGAGCCTTGTTTGATCATCTTGAGGCACGTAAGGTCCGTGTGATTGACACGGCCACTCACCGAACGATGCTCGACGGTTCATGAGCCCCGAGGAAGCGTCAAGAAGCGTCGGCTTAACCGCACCACATGGCGAAAGCAGGCCCCATCTCTCGGGCCATCGTCGCCATGACGGGCGTCATGCCGCGCTGGTTTGTCCGGTACATTTCACGTCGCTACGTCGCCGGGCCCTCGTTGGAGGATGCCGTCAGGGTCATGCAGCGCTTGACCGACCAAGGTGCGTGTTTCACCGTCGACGTGCTCGGTGAAGAAATCACGTCAATGGAGGAAGCCAAGTTTTTCCTCGAGGAATACCGGCGCGTGATGGCGCAAATCATCGAGCATGGTTTCGACGCCAACCTGTCAATCAAACCGACCGCGTTCGGATTGCTGATCGACGAAGAGGCAGGGCTCAACAACATGCGCAGCCTCGTCTCTGAGGCTGCTGAGCACGACATGTTTGTCCGCCTCGACATGGAGGATCACCGCGTCACGGACGCCACCATCGAGGCGGTCTTGACGCTGCATGGGGAAGGCTTGGTCAACGTAGGGACGGTGCTCCAAGGTCGGCTGCATCGTACGTTGGACGACATCGATCGGATGGCCGATGCGCTTGGTGTGGCCGCCGACCATCGCATCTGCAAGGGGATTTACCTCGAGCCGGAGGCCATCGCCCATACGTCGCGAAAGGACATCACCGATGCGACCGTGGCCTGCGTGATTCGAAGCCTCGAGCGAGGAGCGTACGTGGGCATCGCCTCGCACGACGACGCGGTCATCAACGCCTCATTGGCCGCCTTGAGGGAGCATGGCTGGGCTCCAGAACACGACGAAGACCCCCGTGACCCCTCGCCTCCAATCCGCACCGGGAAAGGCCCAGGTTACGAATTTCAAATGCTGCTCGGGGTTCGTGGACCACTTCGACGCGGGCTTCGCCAACAGGGACATCGAACCCGCGTTTACATTCCATACGGTGAGAAATGGTACGAGTACAGCATCCGTCGGTTGAAGGAAAATCCAACGGTTGGCACGCAGGTCGCCAAAGCCTTCCTGATGCCGTGGACCAACAGGCCGTGATCAACGTCGGCCGCGGCGCTTGCCTTGGGCCTCGTTGGTCCTCGGTTCCGTCGGATTGGGGTTGAATCCAAGCCGCCCTTCTTTCCACGCTTGACGACGTTCACGGCCGCTCATTGGGCGTGTGGGCTCGGGTGCAGGTGGTTGGTGGAGGTACATGCGAACAATGCGGTTGGCTTGGACGGTGCCCCGAAGGGTTCGTCCCCTCCCGGTGTGAATCGCCCGAAGGATCCACGTGCGACCGCCGTGCTCGATCATCGTTCCAGCGCTGAAGTTCGTGTCTGGAGAGCAGACCATGTGGTCCGGTCGCGAACGCTCGCCGATGGTCAACGTCACACGCACTCGAATGAGGTCTTCACGAAGGGCCACAACACGACGGATGTGTTCGGCCTCTCCTGATGTGATGCTGTGGCCGTTTGGGTCTTCGAGATGGGTGACGCGCCACAACATGCCTCCGTCTTCAAACACGTCGTCAAGGTCCAGCACCTCATCAGCGTCGAGTTCCAAGGAGACCATTTGGCTGTCTGGGCCGTCGGTGAGCATGAACGGGATTTCCACGGCCCTCGGTGGGCGAAGGTGAACGGTGTAGACGTGGTTGCATCCTTGGCAGCGCACCTTGTGGTCGTGACCTGTCCCCTTTGGCTTGGAGGCAAGAATGTCATGGCCTTCGAACTCATCGCATGACGGACAAACCATGGCGTTGTGGAGGACCTCTTCCTCCTCCTCGAGGAGGTCAACCTCTTCGTCCATGTTCCCGGCCTCAGCCCGCGCGGTTTCAACCCATCGGACGGAGGCTAGGGTTCAAGCCGTCCTCCTCGGACCGCGTTGCATGGCCAGCGACGCGCCCGCACCCACGCCCGAAGAAGCGTTTCGGGCGGCGCTTGGTGCCCGCCAAGACCTCGGCCGTGAGGCTCCCGAGGTCGCAGCCAACATTGGTGTGCAAATGGGCCACATGGGCTTGGACGTCCCAACGGTGTCCGTAGTACGGCGGCTTCGTGACATCGTGGTCACCCTTCAACCTCGTAAGATGGCTGAAATCGGAGCGGCCATTGGTCACACGACTTCGTGGCTGCTCGACGCATGGAGCAGGGAAGACGTGAACGCGCCTCAATTCGTTGACGTGATGGAGCAAGGCAACCGCTTCGCCGTCATTCTCGATCGCATCATCAAGCGGTACAACATGGAAAGCGTTGCGCGCGTCGTTGTGGGAGACGTCGAGGAACACGCCCCCCAAACCCGCGCGTGGCGTTTGGCCCACCTTGCGAGTCAAGACCGACCACCCACCCTCATGGATGGACTTGATGTGGCGGTGTTGCGTTGTGGCCTCGAAGAACTCGGGGACCGCGCGACAGCATGCTTGGAACTCCTGAGAAAGGGCGGTGTTCTTCTCGTGTTGGAACCGGCGGTGCCCGGCGACAACATCGATGACAGCACGGAAGAAGGGGCCGCCATCATCGCAGGGTTCAACGCATGGATTGCCTTTGTTCACCACTGTTCCGAAGCGCATGATTTGGCCTTCGTTCCCGTGCACGGCGGCACGATCGTCGCCGTGAGGACCCTGTCTTGATTCAGAGGTAGGCGTCCAACAATCGGTCAAACTGGACGATTCCGTACCCGTACGCATCGTCATGACCGTCTTGTCCTGGCTGTGGTCGAGCGGTGTTCATGAGGTTCGTTTTGACGTCCTCAATGGTCTGCTCTGCGCTGTTGTTCACGTCTCCGCTGCGGAGGTCAGGACGAGCTTCCAGAAGATGAGCCAGTGCGGCCGTCACGAAAACGGTTGCAGCGCTTGTTCCGTTGACCAAACTCCAACTGTTCGTCTCTGCGCTGACCACAGCGACCCCTGCCCCGGGAGCCATCAATTCGGGCTTTTTGTCAGGGTCCTGCCGTGGCAGCAAAATAGGCAATGGAAGCAACCGTCCGTTGTTGTCACCGATGGAAGAGCCCTCCCAATGGGCGCCATCCATGTGAACGCCACCTACGGAAATCACAAGGTCCACAGATCCGGGGCTGGCCACGTCTCCGTCGTCACCGCTTCCTCCGTCGTTGCCTGCTGCAGCCACGATGAAAATGCCCTGCGCCAAGGCCCGTTCCACCGCTGCTTCGCTCGCGCGCCCACCACCGGGCAAGAAGGAGAGGGCGCCTGGCGCTCCTCCCAACGAGAGGGAAATGATGTGACTGCCCTGTTCGATGCACCAGTCAATGGCGTCTGCAAGGTCCTGATCTTCACCTTCACCCGAGGAACTCAAGGCTTTGACGACGTGCAAATTAACGTCAGGTGCGAGCCCAGTCAGGCCGCCTTTGGCCACCAGGATGCCTGCCATGGACGTGCCATGACCGTGGTCGTCGTAGGGGGACGATGCGTTTCCGACAAGATCTTGCCAACCCGCAACGGTCACGTGATCCATGTCCCGGTGTTGAAGATCAATGCCTGAGTCAACCACACAGACGTCGACGCCTAATCCGGTGTACTCAGCATCCGAACCAACAAGGGTCATGGCGTCGGTTTCAGCATCGAGCGCCACGCGGGTCGGTTGAATCAGTGGGTTGGACTCTGGAAAGAGAAACATCACCGTGAGTGCGCCGGCCGTCAGCACGGCCAGCACCACGAAGAATGCTGTCAAGGCCATTGGAAGTTCCCGCATGCCCTCGGATCGGTCCGGTCGTGGCGGGAGTTCTGGGACGGAATCCATGGTCCATCCTCATGCTGCGTTGAACGCGTTGACCGCCTCTGAGAACACGTCAACAAACCTGCGCGCATCCTCTTCTGAGGTGTAGAAGTAGGCGCTCGCTCTGAGCGAATCTCCAGGAACATCTCGGTCCTCAAACCAAGAGTGAACGCAGTGACGTCCGGAACGCACCATGACCCCTGCGGCTTCGTCCAAAAGAATGGCCAAATCATGCGAAGGAAGGTGTTCTGCGAGCAAGATGGAGCAAATCCCACCGCGTTTGTTGGCGTCTTCAGGACCAATGATGTCCACGCCTTCGAGGTCACGGATGCCCTCGCTCATGATGCGGTTGATGCGAACTTCATGCTCGTGCACGTCGTTTAAGTTCAATTCGGACAAGTAACCAAGGGCGGCTTCTGTACCCGCAATGCCGGCGTAATGCCCGAGTCCAGCCTCAAACCGTGCAGGTGGGGCCGCCCATTCGACGCCTTCGTAGGTCGTGGTCGCGACGGTGTGTCCCCCGGTCAGCACCGGTTGCATCGTTTCGAGCAAATCCATTCGGCCCCACAAGGCGCCCATGCCCGAGGGCCCCATCATCTTGTGAATGGAGCATGCAAAGAAATCCGCACCCAAATCCTCGACGTTGATCGGCATGTGCGGGGCGGATTGTGCCCCGTCCACGCACACCAGAGCACCGTGGTCGTGGGCGATGGTGGCGATTTCTTTGATGGGCGCGGTGACGCCATCGAGGTTGCTGACGTGTCCGACGGCCACCATTTTCAACCGGTCTCCAAGTTCTGCGCACGTCGTCTCAAACGCTTCAAGATCGAAGGTGTTCTCCTCGGTTGACGGCAGGACGCGGTGATCGACACCGTGCAGGCGCTCAAGTTCAAGCCAAGGCACCAGGTTGGAATTGTGTTCTTTGTCCGTGGTCAGGACAACATCACCCTTGTTCCATGACAGGCCTTGAGCGACCTGATTGAGGGCATGAGTTGCGTTCTTGACGAAGGCCACTTCGTTGGTGTCCTTTGCGCCAATCTGTTGGGCCATGAGGCGACGTGACGCGGCGATGGTTTGCGAAACAGAGGTCCCAAGCCGGTGAACAGAACGTCCGCCGCAGGCAGGTCGCATCGTGTAGTACTCGTTGACTGCGGCAATGACCGCATCAGGTTTGAGCGTCACGCAGGCGTTGTCGAGGTAAGCAGGCGCTCCTTCGCCCCTCAACAGAGGGAAGTCTTCACGTCGATGCTGCATGGGATCACCAAGCCTCCTTGCTCACGAGGTAATCGTTCACGGTGGTGTTGAGTCCGCACGACACGCACGTCAATCGACTGGGCGTCGGGTTTGAACACATCTCGCATGTCCCGTCAAGTTCACCCCAAGCAAGGAAACAATCAGGGCTCATGCAGCGGACGAAGACACGGCCATCACGCCGCTCGAGATCTTCGCTGGGCGCCCCGCATGAAGGGCAAGTAAGGTCTCCTTCAACGAGTTCCGCCTCTTCGCTGGCGTCTGCGTCAGCAAGATGCGCCGCACGGCTTCGCACTTTGGCGTGTTGCCCAAGCATGCGTTGCGGGAACCATGCCGTAATCAGCAAGCCTCCAATCACCAATGGTGCGGTGAGCACGTGGAGGGTCAGGACGCCCCAACGGTCCGCGAATCGGTCCGCGACGAAATGTGCCCCGCTCCAGACGTTGATGATGACCATGATGATCCAAAACGCGAACAAAGCCGCCCATCCGTACAACGAATGCTCGTCCATTTCTTCGGTCATTCGCCGCACGTCTTCATGCAGGTGATTTTCCTCGACGTGCAGGTCGCGCGTCTCCCTGACGGCCGTGCTCATCATGTACAGCAGGAACAGCGCCACGACCGAAATCAGGGCGCCCGTCGACAACTGGGACAGCGTGGCTTCCATCGGGAAGTTTGGGTTCTCGACGTGGAAGAGGAGTTGAGCGAAGAACAACATCCCCCAGCTTGCGAACATGGTCAAGGCGTGAATCCGCATGACGGGATAGGTGGTCCACAGGCGGACGACAAACCAAATCCAACCTGCCAAGGCTGCAAGGGTCTGAACGTAGGCAGCACCCGAGACCGTCGTGATTCCAGCTGTTTTTGGGTCGCCGCCGCTGAAGACTTCTCCACTCAGGCTACCGAGAAGGAAGGCCACCAGGCCAATGGCCAGCGTGATGGCCCCCTCGCGTCGGTCGCTTGGTTGGAACAACATCGCGATGAAGGTCCATTCACGGCGCACCCGATCCACAGGGTCCGTCAACGGCCCCATGGGTGGCGTAGGCCGCCGAAGGGTCACATCAGAAAGCCGCAGGCGGTCGTCGGGAGAGGGGCTCTCCTCACGCTCAGCCGCCTCGGCCATGGTGCGTCCTTGGGCATGGCCATTTGAGGCCTTTCCTCTGATGCCTATGAGGGAGAGTGAGCATTAAACGGGGGTGGCCGCTCGGCGGGTTGAGCCGAGATCGCATAGCCTGGTAGTGCGCGCGACTGGAAATCGCGTGGGTCCGTCCCTCGGGAGTTCAAATCTCTCTCTCGGCGC
>DALQ01000123.1 GCA_002496845.1 Euryarchaeota archaeon UBA495 | reverse complement strand
ACGTCGCTTTCGTGCAGGATGCCGCTGATGGGCGAATCCACGTCAGGAAACAGCGTGCCGTAGCCCACAGGGACGGAGGCGGCCTCGTCGTTCGAATACCCGACTGCAACCACGGTCAGTGGGGGGCCTGTTTCGTCGTTCACACGTGGTGCAGCCCAAAGGACGGAGGCCACGGAAACGCCTGCGTGTTCGGCGGCCGCTTGTGGCGTAGAGACGTTCACGTTGAAACGCAAGTCAACCGACGGGTCGTTGTTCAGAGCAGCGAGCAAGGCCTCAACCAAGGTCTCCATGCCTTGGTCCAAGGAGCCCATTTCACCACGCTTTGGGGTCCAACCGGGGTAGGTGGTTCGGATGGCCCGAGCCAAGGCTCGTCGGCTCATTGGAGGATCCTCTCCGTACCTTGCCATGGCTGGCATCAGGAGATCCGCATCGACATCAGCGGCTGGGGCGTTGACGATGCCGTGCGTCATGGCGTCCGCCAACCACGGGACAGGGAGCGCTTCAGCCATCGAACGTCCGCCTTGTCGAGCCGTTCGGATCCCACGCCACAAGCGTCGAGGGCCGGCCTTCAGCACGGTGCTTGGACCCAGTCGCCGGCGCCGATTGTTGTGCTCGATCCAACGGTGCTTTGCTTCCGGCTGGGACGGATGCCACGTCGTCATCAGGCCAAGATCATCGATGAGCCGCCAGACGGCGGGGTGAGGACGTGATGCGTTGACGGCGAGTTCGCCCACCCAACCGTCCTTGCGCCACGTGCGAATCACGCCACCAGCACGGTCGCTGCCTTCGAGGATGGTCACGCGCAGTTCAGGTCTTGCTTCCCGCAAGCGGTATGCGGCCGTCAAACCAGACAAGCCCGCGCCAACGACGACCACGTGACCCTCGTCGGTCAGAGCGGGGTTGACCAGCAAGGGGCGACGGAGTTCCTGCCCATGGCGGATCCACGCCTGCTTTTCCTGCATGGTTCACACCCAATCGCGTGGGTTTTGCAGGACGTCGAGCAGGTCTGCTTCGGGCGAACCGGCGTTGGGTGTGTGAGCGTATTCCCATCGTGCCGTCAGCGGGAGCGACATGAGGATGCTCTCCACACGTCCGTTGGTGTTCAATCCGAAGGTGGTGCCACGGTCGTAGACGAGGTTGAATTCGACGTACCGGCCGCGACGCAGTTGCTGCCAATCGCGCTGTTCGTCGGTGTAGGGCATGTCCTTTCGTCGCTCAAGGATCGGCAGATAGGAAGGAAGGAAAGCGCCTGCACATGCTTCGACGAACGCGAAGCACTCCTCCTTGGGAGCGTCGTTCACGTCGTCGAAGAACAGGCCACCGACGCCCCGCCGTTCGCCTCGGTGGCGGATGTGGAAGTAGTCGTCGCACCACGCCTTGAACCGGGCGTGATCGGCCACCTCATGCGCATCACAGACCGCCTTGTAGGCGGAGTGGAAGTGAACTGCGTCTTCTTCGAACAGGTAACTCGGCGTCAAATCTGCTCCGCCTCCGAACCACCACGAGCCCGGTCGTTGGCCGTCGCCTCGTTCAAAATAGCGGTAATTTGCGTGCACTGTGGGCGCCATTGGGTTCCAAGGATGGAGCACGAGGCTCAGCCCTGTGGCGAAGAAATCCAAGTCCTCGTCCTCACCCAAGGATTGACCTCCGCCCATGGCACGGGCGGCTTCAGGTCGAAGGGTGCCGTGGACCACGCTGACGTTGACGCCTGCCTTCTCGAACACCTTCCCTTCGCTGAACACGCGGCTGCGGCCACCGCCGCCTTCCTCTCGCGTCCACACGTCTTCGCGCGGATCACCGCCGTCGATTTCCTTCAGGGCCGCACAAATCCGGTCCTGTTCGCGGTGAACAAGGTCGATCATGCGCTGGCGCATCATTGCCCCTCCACGGTGCGGAGCACGGCCTCGACGCATTCGATGCGGGCACTCGGAGCAAAGCCATGTCCGAGGTTGAAGATGTAGCCAGGTGCGTCACCTGCGGCCTCCAGCACCGTTTTGGCAGCGCTCACGGCCGCCTCAGGTGAGCCGTGCATGAAGGTGGGGTCAAGGTTGCCTTGGAGGGCCAGACGTTCACCGTGCGCTTCCCGGTAGGCGCGGAGGTTGTCGCGCCAGTCAAGCGACAAGGCGTCGATGTCGAGCTCCATGATGGCGCCGTGCAAGTGGCCGGAGGCTTTGGCGTAGTGAATCAAGGGTGTGCGCTTGGGGCACCGTTGCCGGAACACTTCGATGGCCCTGGCCGTGGCGGGAAGCGCGAAGCGACGGTAGGTGGGTTCGTCAAGCAGTCCTGCCCACGTGTCGAACAACTGAACGGCGTGCGCTCCACCGTGGACCACTTGGTCGGCCAACAGGTTGCCAACGATGTCTCCCAACCGCATGAAGAGCCGCATGGCGGCTTCCGGATCAGCGTGCACTTTCGCACGGGTGTTGACGAATTCCTTGTCGCCCGTGCCGCCCGCAATCAGGTAGAGTCCAACGGTCCATGGGCACCCGGCGAAACCGAGCCGCGCAACGTCCCTAGGCAACACGTCAGGCAAGGCCGCGAGGGCATCGGCGGCCCATGGTGCGTGCGTCCGTGCCTCAAATTCAGGCCACGCCTCGACGTCATCGAAATCGAAGGGCGTGATGCGAATGCCGCCGCCGTATTCGACGTCGTAGCCAAGGGCAGGAAGCGGGGTCAGGATGTCGCTGAACACGATGGCTGCGTCCAGTTGGGGGTACCGTTCGATCGGCTGCACCGTGATGGTGGTGCACAGATCGAGGTTCTTGCAGCGTTCCCAGAAATCGGCCTGCTCTGCCAACGCTCGGTATTCCGGAAGATGCCGGCCGGCTTGACGCATGAACCAGACCGGGGGGCGGTCGACGGGCTCGTGGTTCAAGGCAGCGAGCACGCGTTCTCGGCCGTTCATTGGGCCACCTCCAACACGTTCAGGACGTCGTCCAATGCGGCCACGAATCCTTCGATGTGATGCGCTTCATGCGCGGTGGAGAGAAAGCCCACTTCGTAGGCGGACGGCGCCAGCATGTAGCCGCGTTCAAGCAGGCCTTGGTGGACATCGGCATACAGAACGCCCGCCGTGCTTGGAATGAGGTCTGAGCGGCGAGGCGGGGCGTCAGAACCGGGCGAGAACCAGAACAAACTGGCTTGCCGGACCAAGCGCAT
>DALQ01000107.1:35987-36143 GCA_002496845.1 Euryarchaeota archaeon UBA495 | reverse complement strand
CGAAGCGGCCGCTTGGGTCCTCACACGCTTGGAGCAAGGCGACCTTGACCGCCGACTTTTGCTGATCCGTTGGGTGCAGCTTTTGCTGGAGCGCCCCGGTTTGGTCGAGCCGCTCGGGCTGATTGACATCCTGCTGCGTCGTGCTGCTGACCCCGA
>DALQ01000107.1:0-35611 GCA_002496845.1 Euryarchaeota archaeon UBA495 | reverse complement strand
GATGCTGACCGTGGCCTCGAAGTCATCCACCGCCTGCACAAGCGTGACGACCTGCAGGTCAGGCGGGGCCTCGCGGACGTACTCACCCGCCTCTTCCGTCGCGTCACAACCCACGCCGTCCCGTTGCTCAACGATATGATGCAGGACGATGACGAGAGCGTCTTGGCTGCAGCAAGCGCGACCATGCATGACCTTCGTTTTCTTGATCAGGACGTTTGGGTGGCCACCATGATGGACGCCCTTGACCATCCCGCCCCAGTGGTACGACGCAACGTTGTGATTGGCCTTCGAGACTACATCAGTGCCCGTCCGGAAGACGAAGTTGGACTGTTGCCAAAAGCATGGTCCGACGGTGATGAAGTCGTGAGAACACGGTTGCGCGAACTCCTGTTGCGGATGGACGAAGTGAATCCAGAGCACCTTGCCCGCGTGTGGAAACGCGTCGGCGAGGGACGGGGTCTCCTGCTCAAGGCCATCGAAGCACGTCGGCCGGAACGAGGGAACGAATGGCGTGCGTGGCTGGAGAACGATGGCCCCCTCCCCGAGGCGCTTTTGTCGGAACCCGTGGCTCCAACGCCTCCAAGCAAAGAAGCCGCGGACCTTCCGGACCTCGAGGAAGCGCTGGACGTCCTCGATGACGACCTTGGTTTCCTCGACTGACCCTCATTCCTCTTCGCTCAGCGGACCGATCACGGCGCCGACGTAGAGTCCGTTCAGCACGGTCAGCAACCCAATGAGCGAGAGCACCAGGCCTGCTGTATCCGGCATCCACCCGTCCACCTCTTCGCGTCCTGCGAGGTAGGACAGGAGCAGGAAGAGCACACCTGCTCCGACGACCTTTGGCCACGAACCTGCGGGATCTTTCCAGAGGTCCGACGTTGGGAGCAGTCCGGAGGTGGAGAAGGTCCGTCGGTACCACGCCACGTAGAGGCAACCAAAGCCAGCGAGGCCAAGGAAACCGGTCCCCATGGCGCCGTTGCCCCACGGTCCCGAAGGAACGAGGTCGAGAAAAGTCTGGGCCACAAGCAGGGCTCCTGCGATGCCCCAAGCCTCCCAACGAACTTCGGCCACAGTCTGTGTTCTGGCCGATGCTTGAAAGGCTGTCCGGCGACATCGGCCCTCATGCCTCCAGTCGAGGACGCGCTCATCGTCGCGGGCGGGCTTGGCACGCGCATGTTTCCCGTGAGCGCGATGCTGGCCAAGGAAGCGCTTCCTCTGGTGGACGTTCCGTTGCTGACGCACCTTATCCAAGAAGCCGTGCATGCTGGTGCAACACGTGTGCATTTGATCTCCCGCGCTGGCAAAGACCTCAGTGCTTGGCTCGAAGGCCGAAGTGAAATGGCCACGCTGCGCCCAGAAGTGCACCCGCAGCATCTCAATCCAGGGCAGGACGTGGACTTGTTTGTGCATGAGCAGCAGGAGCAACATGGGCTGGGCGACGCCATCGCTTGTGCACTGCATGCCGTCCAAGGCCCATTTCTGGTGCTTCTCGGAGACAACCTGCTGATGACGTCCCATCACGGCACGGACGTGGTGGCCCCCTCCGATGCCTCACGCCAACTTGTGGAAGCCTACGAGCGAACCGGCCGGCCTGTTGCGGGCCTGATGCGCGTCAGTCCTGAGGAAGCGACCTCCTTTGGGATGGTTCGCATGGACGGCGATCGAATCACCGACGTGGTGGAGAAGCCTGCGTTCGGTGAAGCTCCCTCCGACCTTGCGCTCTGCGGCCGTTACCTCTGGACGGAGGACGCGCAAGCCTTGCTCCAGCGGTACGATGTGGCAACGCACGGTGAGATGCAAAGCATCCGCGTCCAGGAACACTGGATGAAGGATGGCGGCATGGTTGGCGTGGTGCACGACGGTGCCGTATGGTACGACGCAGGACGCCCATTGCCGTGGCTCAAGGCACAAATCGATCACGCGCTGCGTCGAGACGACCTCGGTGCAGACCTCGAAGCATGGCTCACGTCCAGGCTCGATTAACGAGGCACGCCTACCGTCGGCCGGGGCGCCAGAAGGACATCGGATCAGGCGCTTCACCCAGAGCGTGTCGACCTGCAAGATGATCGGCTCGTTCGTTCCACCTGTGCCCACGGTGCGCCCGCACGTGGTCCCATTCGACTTCACGCTGCACCTTCACTTCACGCCACAATTCCTGCACGCGTTGGACAAGCGCTCGGTTGGCTTTGGGTTTCCATGAACCATCGGCCAAATTTCCTGCGTAAATGGAATCGGCTCGAATCAGGGCGGTGTCCATCGTGTCCTGCATCAGCAGCCATCGAAGGGCATGGGCAAAAGCGGACAACTCCGCTGTGTTGTTCGAGCCAACTTCGGCTCCAAGAAAGCCTGAGGCCCCGGCTTCCGTCACGACTGAGCCGGCCTCCTCATGCACCACTTCACCTGAACCTCGACCATGGAGCACGTCCCCTTCGACGACCACAAAGGCCCAGGACGCAGGGGTTGTAGCATCGACGTCGCGGTTGCCGGGGCAGGACCCGTCGACGTAAATCGTCCAGTCTGGTGCGGCGTCCTTTGACGCCACTCGCTCACTCACCGATCATGGCGGCGTACGCTGCCGCGTCCATCAGGCCGTCCAAAGCGGCCATGTCATCAATGCGCATGCGCACAATCCAGCCGTCACCGTAGGGGTCGCTGTTCATGAGTTCTGGCGCGTCTTCAAGGGCGTCGTTGACGGCCACAATTTCGCCCGCCAAAGGAGCGAAGATTGGAGAAGCCGACTTGACGGACTCCACCACAGCGAATTCGCCCATGTCGTCCATGGTGTCGCCTTCGGAGGGGAGTTCGATGTAGACGATGTCGGTCAACGCATCTTGCGCGTGATCGGTGATGCCAATGGCGACAACATCGCCCTCGACGCGCAGCCATTCGTGTTCCGCCGTGTATCGCAAGCCCTCAGGAATCTCGCTCATGGACTCACGTCAGCCTCGGTGGTTCAAGAACGCACCGTCGCCATCAGGCTTCTTCGTCAAGAGCGCTGCGCAAAGCGTCAGCCTCCAACCGGGCCCAGGCGCGGCTGCTGCGTTCTTCTTGTTCGAGGTCGGCCATTTCCTGCTTCACACGCCCAGACATGGCTTCGTCACCCTCGTTTGGAAAGAGGGCGGCCAACTGGGGCGAGCCTTGACCAAGCGCAATGCCAGCGGCGAGAAGCACCGCACCAAGCAGAAAAATCAGGGGGCCTGAACCCGCAGCTTCCAGCGTCGTTCGACCCGTTTGGAGGCCAAAGGCCCAGGCGAGCAGCACCGTCAAACCACCCCCGACGAGCAGGCGTTGAGCCATCAACGCCGGAGGGAGCATGATGCGCTGAAAGGCCTCACCGTCTTGAACGTGGTGCGTTCAGTAGGTTTCACGCATCAACTTGTGAATCTTGTAGGGCAACAGGGCTCGGTTGACCGGTGTCACTTCGAGAATACGGCCGTCGTCGCGGCGGCGGATGTCTTGGAGCAGGGGATGGCGGCTCTTTTTGTGAAGCGTCAAGAGCGTGGGCTTGTCGACTTCGAGAACTTCTCGAACGGCCGCCACATAGGCTTCGGATTCGACGGTGAATTTGCCGATTTCATCGATCACGATGACCTCTGCTTCTTCCCTCGCCCTTCGAAGTGCAGGAATCGCGACGCGCTCGAGTTCCGCCAAGTCGAGTCCAAGCCCGAGGACGCGGAGGCGGTCCTCGTTGCTTCGGTGAGCGATGATCCCTTCGTCGCCGGTGACGATGTCGATGATCTTGTAGCCCTGGCGCTCGCTCCCTTCGAGGATCGGTTCCATGCGCAAGCCCGCGGTGATGAGGGTGTTGGGATCTCCACCACGCATCCGGAGCTCCCGAACGCGCTCATCGGCGATCATATCGAGCACTTTGCTCATGACGGCTGATTTGCCTGAGCGTGGCAAGCCGGTAATGCCGATTTTCGGGTGAAGTCCCATGATGACGTCCTCCCAATTCGAGCGTTCCAAACATCGGGCCAACCCGTATAAAGCCTGCTCCTTACGATGTCGAAATGTCCGGAATCCGGCATTCAAGCCGTGTTCTCGTGCAGCGAGGCCATCCAATTCAGCCCGGATTCGACCCATGTGAAAGCGTCGTCAAGGACGTCCGTGCTGACTTCAAGCGCCTCGCACATTTGGCGAAGAAGGCGAACTTCCTCGTCGTCATAATCCCCGTCCACTGCAGCCACATATGCCGCGAGGAAAAGCACCGTTCGCGCGTGGTTCCCATCGATTTCAGCCAGCGAAGCAGACCACAGTGGAGGGTCCGTGAGTTGGTTGCGAAGGCCCGCACGGGCTTCGGGATGCAACATGACCGCTCCCATGATCGATTCGACGCACGCGGCTTCTTCTGCCACAATCGCTCCATCGGCGGCCGCGACCGCCACCAAAACCTCCACCAACGCATGCCGTTGTTCGACAGGAAGGTCGAGGGCCGTCCCCAACAGCACGTGATCACGCCAAGTCGTTCAGAAGAGCATAGCCTTCGTTCATCCAAGCGTATCCTTCTTCGGTCCACTTGAGCAAGCGATCCACGGCGCCTTCAGCAAGGCCAAGGTAGTTTGCGATGTCATTGAGGGCCTCAATTTCGTCCTCGTCGACGTTTCCGTCCGCGGCGGCCATAAGCACCGAATCACGGAGCGCGAGGCGCCCGGCTTCGGGACCAAGCTCCTGCATGCACTCCTCGAGGGGCGGGGGCACCTTGAGTGCAGAACGGATGGATTTGCGTTGGTTGGGCGACAAGAGGGCCGTACCGAGCCGCTGTTCAAACATGGCCATTTCGTCCACGGTGAGTTCATTATCGACGCGGGTCATGAACGCCAACACCTTGGCGTAGGCAAACCGCTCCTCTTGGGGAAGCTTGTGCAGGGTGTCAGGCAGCATGGGGTGGAGGCTGCAACGCCCCTCAAGAACCCAACGGCGAAGTCGCCGCTTGCAGCACGAACACGACGGGCCCGAACCACCGCCGAAGCCATCGCAGGGTTCAGCACGAGGGTCAAAGAGGGGCAGGGGCTTCAGATGCTCATGGACCCCTCACTGAACGTTCACGGGCAACCGCTGGAACCGTGCTCGACCGATCCCCTGACAGGATGGTACCGGGACGGGTGCTGCAACACCGATGAACACGACCGAGGGCTCCACACCGTGTGCTGCATCGTCAACGAAGCCTTCCTGCATTTTGCCAAAGATGCTGGAAACGACTTGATGACAGCCGCCCCTCAATTCAACTTCCCTGGGCTCAAACCAGGGGACCAGTGGTGCGTGTGTGCGGCCACGTGGCGTGCTGCAGCCGAAGCGGGTTCAGCCTGTCCGGTGGACCTTGAGGCCACTCATCAACGGACGCTGACCGTGGTGCCGATGGAACTGCTCGAGCTCCATGCCGTGTGATCAATCGTCGTTGGTGACTACGTCCGAGGGTTTGCCCGTCAGGGTCGTCCGAAGCCGTGCGTTGTCCTGCTGCATGGCGTCCATGATGTCGTACTTCACCCCGAGCGAATCGGCGAGCACCCCCAGCGCAAGGCTGTCCTTGGGCAGGCACTTCCCACCAAATCCACGGTACAGTCCGAAAATCGGGTCCAAATGAGACGGCCCGATGGGCTGCGCTTGGGGTGAGGTGATGATGTCGCGGATGGCGTACCAATCTTCACCGAGGCCTTGGCAGATGTCGTAAAGTTGGTTGGCGAAGGTGACCTTGAGCGCATAGAACGTGTTCTTGGTGTACTTCACCAATTCCGCTTGAGTGGGCGTCACCTGGAAGGTTTGGTCCGTTCTCAGCACGCCGGCTTCACGGTGCTGTTGGAAGACCAGTTCAGCCACGTCTGCATGGTGAGTTCCGCACACAAGAATGTCCTGATTGGCAAAGTCATGCAACCGTTGCCGTTCCACCAAAAATTCGGGAGAATAGGCCAACTTGAGGTGCGGGTAACGCTCATGCCACGCTTGCGTGGTGCCAGGGACCACGGTGGACTTGATCACCGCCGTGAAACCTTCTGGCAGGACGTCGAGGATGCCCTCCACGATGCTCGTGTCGCAGGCTCCAGTCTCGGGATGGGGTGGGGTAGGGACGGCGATGTAGGCCATGTCAACATGGTCGATGACGTCGTTGAGTTCTGTGTCACGTGCCGGGTCATGGACGTAGAGTTCGTGAGCGTCTGCGAAACAATGCTCGATGGCTCCGCCGACCATGCCTGCGCCAATGATGCCGACCTTCACGCTCAATCCCTCCCGGGCTCTGGCCTGTGTGGATTTGCGTTCAATCGCCCGTTCTTCGCCATGATGCTTGCTTGAAGCAGCGTGGCTGGTGTACCACAATCGATCCACGTTTCTTCACCGACGTTCAACAGCGTCGCATCACCGTTTTGGATGTACATTCGGTTGACGTCGGAAATCGAGAAGGCGTCGCCCTCGTCAGCCACGGCTTCATCCATGAAATCCCAGAACCGTTCGTCGTAGAGGTAAATGCCCCCAATCGCAAGGTTCGAAGGCGGGTGTTCGGGCTTCTCGACGATGTCCACCACATGACCCTCTTCGTCCAACACAGCCACGCCGAAGGCTGAGGGATCCGGCTCTTCGCGAGCGAGCAGCACGGCACCGGGCGGTGATTCCGCATCACGGAAAGCGGAGACATGGGCCTCGAGTTCGACGGTGGTGATGTTGTCGGAGAAATAGATGAGTACGCGCGTCCCTTCGTTGTGAGGCCTCGCCAAACTCAGCGCGTGGGCCACGCCGAGGGGCTCCTCTTCCATCACGTAATGAATGCGTTCTCCAGGCAACCCAGTTCCCACATGCTGCGCAATCTGCCCAATGAAGCGGTTGGCGATGATCGTGATGTCCTGGATTCCTGCACGCCGAATGGTGCCCAGGGCATAATCAATGACCGGTCGTTCATGGATTGGAAGCAGGGTTTTCTGAGTGTACTTTGTGAACGGCGCCAAACGGCTACCGTGGCCGCCTGCAACGAGGATGGCCTTGACGTTCACGTCCCTCCTATCCACCTGCTGTTCAAGGCTCCTCCGGTTTCGACGGGCGGTTGAGGTGGTGGAAGGTTTCCTCTGGCCCCGGCCGGGTCAGCCTGTTTGCAGCGATGAGGTCACCAAGGCGCTCGAACCCGGCCTCGGTCAAGTCGCTGTCAGCAGCCTCACTGGCTGCCCAACGCGCAGCGGCAACCTCGTCGTGGCGGAGGTTCGCCTCGGCGAGAAGCAATTCTGCGGGGCGCAGCGGACCTTCGAGGCCCTCATAGGCACGTCCTGCCTCCACCGCATCCCTGCGTTCACCGCCACCAAGAACGGCCTCTGAGCGACCGCCTGTCCACCCGGACGGGTCACCGCCCCGGCGGCCGTCAGAAGGTTGGAGGTGGGATGTGTCCTCCTCAAATTCGCCCCTGACCATGTTGGACGCAACGTACAGCGCCTGCAACCCGGCTGTTCCGAAAACCAAACTGATCCAAGGCAGGTATGCGTTGCCGTTGAGACCCGGCATGAACCATGGAAGGAGTGCAACAGCGAGAAGGCCCCCTGCGAAACACATCGCAACAAAGGGGCTTCGAGCGACGGGTTGCATGCTTTCACCGCTGATCCAAAAAACGGTTCAGGCGAGCCAACAATTCCTCTGTCGAGATGGCCTCTTCTTCCCAGCCCAAGCGCTGCCGGCTTGACTCAGCGGCGACACGGAAGGTTTCACGCATCCGTTCCAATGAGAATTGAAAGAGCACACCGAGAAGAAGCACAGCGCCGATGCCATAGC
Organism: Euryarchaeota archaeon UBA495; assembly: GCA_002496845.1. Taxonomy (GTDB): domain Archaea; phylum Thermoplasmatota; class Poseidoniia; order Poseidoniales; family Poseidoniaceae; genus MGIIa-L3. The sequence continues at coordinate 27,871 of DALQ01000107.1, read as the reverse complement.
GGAGCTCTATGCTTCCAATCAACCCTGAAACGATGACAATGACGGCAATGCCAAGGGACGTCCTGCTGCGAAGTTTGGCTTCGCCCTCCACGGCTGATTTCCAACGCTCAGCGGCCTCGCGGCGGGACATGGACAAGGGGGCCACTCACCCAACGCACGGCACGAACACGTCGTCATCAATTTCGAGCAGGAGCTCGGTTGTCAACAGGTGGTCGAGGGCTTCGTCAATCTCATCGGGAGACACGCCAAGGTTGAGCATGCCCTCGAAAATTTGGCTCAGGGTGGCCACGCCTTCGTGTTCACGGCAGACGTCGTCGACCACGCCGAGCATGGCGCTGGCACAGACGGCGAGCAGCGGGTCGTCGGTAGCCTCGCCGGGCAAGAGGTCGATGTACAGGTGAGCAGGGTGGAATTCTTCGGCTTCTTGGACCCCTTGTGTTCTCGCTTCAGAGGAGCGCCGGCCAAGGGCGCTGAACGCGGCATCGTTGACCGGTTCGAAGCAATCGAAGAGGTTCCTTTGCACGCCCTGAGCAGGTTCCGTTTCCTCAGCCATGCGCCGTTGCACGGCTTCAAGGCGGTGAAGGCGCTGTTCCAAACGCAACCGTTCCCGCGTCAAATCCGCTTCGACAAGGTCCAGGTGTTGTTCGGCGGCCTCCTCAAGCCACGCCTCAAAGGTCCATTCGGGATCCATCCCCGCCATGGTGTCGATGAGCCGGGTGACGGCGCCGTTCTTGGCGTCAGCGGGGAGGGGGTTCCGTCCTTCTCGCTCCGTCGTCATGGTCAAGACAAGTCTTCGTGGCGGACTATGAAGTATGGGACGGTGGGCGAAGAGAGACCGGGCTCTTGTGGCCCGATGAACACAGGGGTTCCGTTCAAGAGGGAGTTCTCCGTGGCGCGGCCATGGGCGACCACCGCATTGCCGTGCTCCCCGGGGATGGCGTGGGCCGAGAGGTCGCCCCTGAAGCCGTGCGCATCCTTGAGACCGTGATGGAACACACCAACCACGGGTTCGTTTTCGACGAAATCCCCTGTGGAGGGCAGGTCTGGAAAGAGACTGGCCTTGAATGGGAAGAGGGCGCGTGGGACCGCGTCAAGGAAGACGCTGATGCGATTTTCCTCGGGGCCATCGGCCTTCCCGGAGCACGCCTCGAAAACGGTGACCTTGCTGGTGGAGGCGTGATTTTGGGCATGCGCTCTGGGCTTGACCTCTACGCGAATGTCCGTCCCATCCGCCTTTACGAGGGCGTCAAGCACAAGGTTCACGGAACGTTCCGGCAAGTCTGGGACCACGACATGGTCGACATGGTCGTGTTGCGGGAAAACACCGAGGGACTGTACCACAGCCTGCTTCGCCGTTGCGCTGACCGTGCTGCTGGCCGAGACCCCTACGAACCTCCAGAGATGACCTTCCCTGGTCTCGAAGGGGAAGTGGCCTACGATCCGCGTCCAATTTCCAAGATGGGGTCAGAACGCATCTCCCGCATGGGCTTCGAAATCGCCTCACGACGCAACGGTGCGCCCGGCGACGGCGTCAGCCGTGTCACTTGCGTGGACAAGTCCAACGTGACGCGAGGGTGCCAGCTTTTCCGCCGGACCTTTGACGAAGTCGGAGATGCGTACCCAGGCATTGAGCGCGATTACGGTTACATCGACGCGTTCATGCAGTGGATCACGCGAAATCCTGAGCACTACGACGTGGTGGTGTCGAGCAACATGTTCGGCGACATCTCGACCGACCTCGGAGCGGTGCTCCAGGGTGGCATGGGCATGGCCGGTTCAGCCAACATTGGCGATCATCACGCGATGTTTGAGCCCGTTCATGGCTCAGCACCCAAGCACGCCGGCAAGGGCATTGTGAACCCCATTGCGTCCATCTCCTCCGTCCAAATGATGCTGGACTGGCTGGGTCGCCGAAACGCCAACGACGACCTCATTGACGTCGCTGATCTCGTTGGCGCAGCCATCGCCGACCACGTCCGCGACGGGACACAGCTCACCTACGACCTTGGCGGCGATGCGTCAACCACGCAGGTTGGCACCAGCATCGCGACTCGCCTTGGTGCTGCACTTCGCGAACGCTGAACGCTTCATGCGAAGCGCTGGCTCAATCGGGCCGCAATGTCGTCCAACGACGCTTGCAAACAGGCCATGTTGTCCCAATCGGGGTTTGGTTCGGGTGACTGGGAAACCATCGCATGAGCCTTCAGGGCCGTTGCAGTGCGCCCGACCTCGTCAACGATTGTGACGGTCGCGGTCCGCGCGGTACGAGAGAGCGGATTCAGATCCACAACCAGAACGGTCTTGCCCATCGCGACCAAGGCCTCGCAACGGTCGCCGTCTTCCAAAGGCACCAACACCACGTCCGCCGAAGCAATGCCAGCCGCCTCGCATTGGGCCCGAGGTCCTTCCAATCCCTCGATGCGCCCGTCGGTTCGCCGGCCGAGAACCTCGACCTGAAGGCCGTCTTCAGCGCACCAGCCCTCGAGCTTGGCGATGAGGCCGTCCATCCTCGCTTGTGTGCGGTAGAAGATGTTCACTTCGACCGGACACGAAAGCATCGAAGCCACGTGAAGAAGGTCGCGGCCCGCCAAAGCCACGGTGTTCCCATTGACGGAAATGACGGGACGCTTGGCCGCGCGGAGCCTTGCATACGCCTCCTTGGTGGCGCTGGCTGCAGACGCGGTGGTTTGCTCTCCCAGAAGGTAATCGTAGGCCTCCCCGCGCCCATGCGCGATCATCGCGCTTCCCGCCAGCAAGCCTTCTGCTGCAGCCTCCTCGATGAGGTGCCGACGAAGAAGCGAGGCGTACCTCGGGTGACTCGGGTCCGCGGCGATCGGGTTCACGTGATGGCCCCCGTCACACGTCGTCCATGAGCATGGTGAGGTCGAGTGGCGCTACGCCCCGGTTGACCGCGCTGGTGCTGACCACGTCCATGCCGCTTTCCTTCCAGTCGCTCAGACCCTCGATGGTGATGCCTCCGCTGGCCTCGAGGATGACGTGTTCACGCACGCCCAATTCCTCCATTTCCGAGGCCACGTCCTTGCAAGCTTCCGGTCCAAAGTTGTCGAGCATGATGACCAAGGGCATGTCCCCCATGTTGGAACGGTGTTGGCTCCACGCCAAGGCGGCGGCCAACGCTTGCTTTGCGCTGGTCGTTTCGATTTCGATGAACGCATGGGCGTCGTCGGGTTCCAAGGCCAAGACGGCGCTTTGGACGCGGCTGATGTCGTCGTCGCCGTAGGCCACCAGGTCGTTTTCTTTGAGCATCAAAGCGTCTTTTCGGTTCAACCGATGCGTGAGGCAACCCCCAAGGTCCACCGCCCATTTGTCCATCAGCCCAAGCACGGTTTTCCTCGTGCAGGCCACTTGCCCAGGAGCGACGGTGGCCCATGCGCGAGCAGAAGTGGCGATGCCGGAGAGGTGGCCAAGGAGGTTGAGCACGGAGCGCTCGATGGCGAGCAGCACGTCGGCAGGACCGGTCAGTTGCCCGACCTCATCGCCGTTCCCGACTTGACGGCCGTCGCTGGCGCTCCACGACACACGGACCTCCGGTGCCCAAATCTGAAGCAGGTGATCGACGGCAGCCGTGCCGGCCACAAGACCCTCCGAACGGGAAAGCACGGTGGCGGTGGCCGTGTCGGAACGGCCCATGAGAGGCATGTCAATGCCATCGTCCGCAAGGACGGCCCCGACCCACCGGTCGATGCTGGCGAGCAGGCGATTGGACGGGCCGTCGGTCGGCGTCCACAGCAGGTGACCTCGGTCGTGAGGCACCTTGGCGCCCTTCCCCATGACCGCCGATGCGTGCAGGACCTCAAGAAAGCACCCCTGCTCTTCCGCAAGGCCCATGCCGTTCCATCGTGCGGCAGGGGCATGCAGCGGGTGGTGGTGGTCGGCGGTGGCCTCGCCGGACTGGCTGCTGCGCTGGAGGCAGCGTCCTCCGGCCACAAAGTGGTCGTCCTCGAAGCCAGGGACCGCCTTGGAGGGCGAGCCACCACATCGCCGGGGCGGTATGCTGACCTGGGCCACGGGCCGCACGTGCTTCTGCGCGGAGGCACCATGCACCGATTGGTGCGTCGACTCTCACGCACCCGGCCAGCCACTTTGGCGCTGGCTCCGCATCGTCTCAATGTGGTGGGCCATGGACCACTTCGTTCGCTACGGAGCGTGCGTACAACCGCCGCAGTCCGGCGAGCGCTTCGCTCATCCACGCCCTCCGATGAGCCTGCGGTCAAAGCCGCACGGCTTCTGGCAGGATGGGGTCTTCCTGCCGTTCATGGCCCTCTTGGCGCCCGCGCTGAAGCCCTGTACATGGGGCAAGGTCTGCTCCTTCATGCCGGGTGGGCGGACCTCATTGGCCGGATCCTCGCGGCCCTCGACGAGGTGGGTGTGCCCATCGAAACCAACGCCAAGGTCATCGCCGTTGAGGACGGTAGCGTCCATCTCGAGGACGGACGTGACGTGGAAGCCGATCTCGTGGTGGTGGCGGCAGGACCGCGCCGAGGCGCCATGCTGCTTGAGGCAGAGGCCGGCTCCGCTCATCGTGTGAGCACGGTCGAAGCCTTGCTCGATGCTGTGCCCTTTGGTGAGCATCAAGGCGTGATTGACGTCGAAGAAGGGATGGTGGCGCTTCGCTTGCCCCACCCTGAGCCGGCGTTCACCCACCTCAGCGCCGTGGCCGTTCCTCGGGAAGGCGAGGACGATGCGACCCGCATGGCCCGTCTTGAAGGATGGTTGGACCGTCATTTGGCCGGCTGGCAGAGCGCCGTGGCCGAGGACCGTCGGCAGGCTGGTCTCGACTTGGCGATGACCGAGCGAAGTCCGTCGGGCGGAAGCGGCGTGGTCGTCATCGAGCCTCACATGGGACTGTCCGATGCACTCATCGAAGCCTCGCGTGCCAGTGTTCGGGCTGCCTTGTCCGGTGACGATGCCTAAGGCCCGCCACATACGTCGGGATGTCATGCGTCTGGTGTCTTGGAACGTCAACGGCTTGCGCGCCGCCATCCGCAAGGGCATCGACGGATGGATTGAGACCATTGGTGCGGACGTGCTGATGTTGCAGGAAACGCGCGTTCTGGAAGAGCAATTGCCGAAGGATTGGTCGTGGCCCGAAGGGCACACCGTCCACCTTCATCCCGCGGAAAAGAAGGGTTACTCCGGCGTCGCCACGCTCAGCACCCTCGAACAAGATGTGCTTCCCGGATTCGCCTGGGGCGAGGACGACACCGACATCGAAGGACGCGTCCTCGTGACCCGCCACGGTGAATTGGTCTGTGTCAACACCTACCTGCCCAACGGCGGAGGCGGGCCGGAACGCCAGGCGTACAAGGAGCGCTGGATGGACGCATGGCGGGCGTGGCTTGCCCCGTGGCTGGAAGCAGATCACCCCGTGGTCGTGGTTGGAGACCTCAACATCGCCCACACCGAAGACGACATCTGGAACCCCAAGGGCAACGCGAAGACAAGCGGCTTCCTCCCACAAGAACGGGCATGGTTCAGCGAACTGCTCGCCGATGGGTGGGTCGACAGCTTCCGTCACGTGAAGGGGGAAGGTGAGAAAATCTACTCTTGGTGGTCCAACAGAGGCAACGCTCGTGCTGATGACAAGGGGTGGCGCATCGATTACCTCCTGTGCAACCCGGCTGCGGCCGAACGGATCCTCGCGGTGGACATCATTCGTCAGGCCGGTCTCGAGGTCAGCGACCACGCGCCGTGCATCCTCGACCTCGCCGATTGACCTCACCATGGCCTTTTGTCCTGATTCGCCGGAACGGTGAATACCGCACACAAATCGCTGGAAGCATGGACGAATTTGCAGCGTTTGAGGCAACCCTTGCCTCCGACGAAGCACGATCGACCATCGAACGCGTGGCTTGGGCCATCTGCACCGATGAACGGCAAGCGGATTACGTGATTGAAGAGAGCAACCACATTTACACTCCCTCGGAGAAGACCGTATGGCTTCTCTTGGGCATCCTCCTCATCCCGCTCGGTTTTGGCATCCTCATCCTCATCGCCTTGTTCAAAGACGGACCACTCAATGAGGAGACGCATGAAATCATCGGGCGCTATTTCATCGCGGAGTTGAGGGGCGTCATCGAATTCGAATGCAAGAACGACGTGTTCACGAAACTCACCTTCACTCGGATTGAGCCAAATGCAATCGTAGGGAACCAGTATGTTGAGTTTGGTGATAACGGAGGCTCGTATCTTGAATTCATCATCCTCAATGGCGAAGGACCCAACATCCGCCTCTGGCATTTGGGTGGATGGCATGAAGGGCGGGAATTCGGGAAGAACTACCCCAAACTCGTGGATTTTTCCGAACGCGCCGGCATCCCATTGAGTCAAAGCATGCTGAACCGCTTCCAGAAATGGATCCCTTGAACGGATGAGCGCAGGCTCTCACCCCCATGCGTGATGCGTCGTCCAAAGACCCGTTCGACCATGGCCGTCGCCGTGAGGTTCTTTGGGTGTGGACCACAGCATAGGCGCATGGTTCGATGTTCCGTGTTCGCGCTGACGGTGTTGCTCCTGCTTGGGCCGCTCTCCGGTTGCACCCTATATTCTGAATTCAAGGGAACCCAAGTGGCTTCTTTCGAACTTGGTGATGGTCCGGAATATTTGGACAGGGGCATCGGCAAAGGGACCGACGCCACCGATGATCGGCTTTTGTCAGTCAAACTCATCGATTCAACCCTCGACAGCGTTGAATTCAATGACTGGAGCGGCAATCAAGACGGAGGGGATGCGTTCCGTTTCGAAATCACCATCACGGATACGGGTGAGGCTGAAGCCCCTTCCTATGCCTGCGTCCTTGCCACACAAGGGCCAGATGCTTGCCTGCTGGCCGAAAGCGTGGAAGACGGAGTATGGACGCTGGACGAATCGATCCACCTGTATGAACACGACACCGACATTTGCAGCACGAGTTGCAGGCTGACGTTGACCGTCCTCAACGCCGACTTGGAGACCACCGCCGAGGAAGACGTGAATTTCATTTCTGACGAGCACGATGGGAACGGCCCCATCACCCACACCTACAACGTCATCCTTGGACAAGACGACGCGTGATGGGAGGCTTCATCCCTCGCCCATCGATGGGCACCCATGCGGCTCTACCACAACCCGCGTTGTTCCAAGTCACGGCAAGCCGTGGCCCTGCTGAAGGAACGCGGCGTGACCTTCGAAGAGCACCGCTACCTGACGGATGGCGTGCACGCAGAAGACCTGGCCTTGCTCGCTGGACTTGCAGGCATCGTGCGAAAGAACGACCTCACCGAGGTCATCGACGTTTCCGATGTGGACGCCGTTCGCACCCTGCTGGCCTCGAACCCGAAACCGATGCAACGGCCCGTGCTTGTGCACGAAGGGCGGGCGGTCATCGGCCGGCCACCCGAAGACATCCTCCAACTGCTGGACTGAGGTGAGGACGTGAACGCGTGGATCTGGTTGTTCATCGCCATCGTGTCGGAAGTCATCGCCACCTCGAGCCTCAAAGCCACCGAGGGATTCACGCGGCTCGGGCCGTCCATCGTGGTGATGGTCGGCTACGTCGGCTCTTTCTGGTGCGTCTCCCAGACCTTGGACACCATTCCGCTTGGCGTCGCCTACGCGGTCTGGTCAGGTGTGGGCATTGCCGCCCTAGCGGTGGTGACGGTGGTCTTCTACGACCAGAAGCTGGACGCGGCGGCCTTCATCGGCATGGGCCTAATCATCGCCGGCGTGGTCGTGCTCCGACTGTTCAGCGAGACCTCGCTCGAATGAAGATTCACGACGCCGTGATGACGTGGACGCGTCCGTTGCCACCGAAGGTGGCGTAGAACAAATCGCCGTTCGGGTGGAACACGATCGGCAGCGGCGTGCCAAGGTCTGAAGCAAACACGGAGGTTGCGCCCGACCAGAGGCCGTTTTCGTCCTGTGTGAAGTCGATGCGCACGATTTCGTGACCGACGGGTACGATGCTGTTCCATGAACCGTACACCGTGGCGTACACCGTGTGGTTGCCACCCGGCAGGTTGGAATTCATCGGGCGATGGGCCAGGCCGTTCAGGCTGCTGTGAGGCGTCCATGTGGCCACAGGGGCTTCGCTTCCCTCTGGAACGGGCGTTTCGGGAGCATCGTTCGGCCAACCGTAGTTCGCCCCCTCGAGCAACAGGTTCACCTCTTCAGGCGGATGATCGCCCTCCCAGTCTCGGCCGTTGTCGCTGAAGAGGTACCCGAGGCCGTCGACCCACGTCCCGTCGAACGAGTTGCGCACACCGCTGGCCAATACGCCGTGCTCACCGGTGCTGGCGTTGACCCACAACAGGGCCGCGTTGCGCTCATCGGCTTCTTCACACACGTTACACGTTGAACCAGAATGCCACACAAGGGTCCCGTTGGGGAGCACGTTCACCGCGTTGGTCTGATGATTTCCGGTAGGGATTCCGTCCACGAGCACGGTCCCGTTTCCAACCGGTGCGCCAGCGTTGTCAAGCGCGAAGCTGCGCAAACGTCCGGCTTCAGAAACGATCAGCGCATCGTCAAGCAGAGCCACATCATGAGGACGGTCGAGGCCATCGAGCCACGTTTCGGGATCCCCGGCCTGCCAATCCCCGTCGTAGGTCAGGGGAAGAAGGAGAATCCGCCCTCCATCGCGATCGCAAACGAGCATGGTGTCGTTGTCCACCCAATCCATGCAGGTGGGCCCGCCAAGGTTCCCAATCAACAGGTCAACGTCCATGCCGTCCTGCACCACAGGATCGTGCACGTCAGCGTACGGCCAGATTTGCCGGGCCGTGACCAGCAGCAGGAGTGCCATCACGAAGGCCGTGACGTGCCTGCCCCATGCCATGGACCGCGTCCACCGTGGTGGGATTTAGCCGCGTGGGTTGGTTCAGTCTCGACGGGCGAGAATCATCGCGGCAGCCATCAAGGCGACCACGGCAGCAGGTGCTGCGAAACCGGGTGCGTCCTCGGAAGAGGAACTTGATCCCGCCTCGCTGGCGGGTGCGGGGTCGCCTTCGCCAACGGTCACGATGCCAACCATGTCGGAGGTGGCGTGGGGTTCGCAGACGTAGGTGAAGTCCTGGTCTCCGGTGAAGGTCACGCGGAAGTCCTCGGTTTCGTTGGCCTCGCCGGAAGTCAAACCGCCTTCAGCGGCCTCAATTCCACCTTCCTCGGCCGTTTCAACGACGTTGTGGGCCATGGATTCGTCGGTCCACTGCCAGCACACCGTCGCGCCGTCGTCGACGGTTAGGGAGGCTGGACTGAACTTGATTCCGCTTGGTGCGATGCGAACCACATGGTCGCACTCTGCGTCAGGCGTGACCACCGCGGTGGCTGAGGAATCCGTTTCTTCAGACATGCCAGGGGCGGCAAGGAAACTGAACACGACAAGGGTACAGAGCATGGTGGCGATCAATCGCATGCCTTTGGGCCGGTTTGGCCCCTTTTGAAGCGTGACATCAGGCCTGCGCATCAAAGGTCGAACGGAGACGCGTAATCGCTCACTTCAGAAGCGATGCGCAGCAATTGGTTGTACTTCGCCGTGCGATCGCTGCGTGCGGGAGCGCCGGTCTTGATCTGCCCTGCGCGGGTTCCAACGCACAAATCGGCAATGGTCACGTCTTCGGTCTCACCAGACCGGTGGCTGACGACGTTGTTGAAGCCGTTCCGTGAAGCGAGGTCCATCGATTCGAGGGTCTCAGTGACGGTCCCGACTTGGTTGACCTTGACCAACATCGCGTTGGCGGCCTGCATCTCTATGCCGCGAGCCAAGCGTTCGGACTGGGTCACGAACAGGTCGTCACCGACGATTTGCACGCGGTGTCCTTCCCGGGCGGTAAAGTGCGACCATCCGTGCCAGTCGTCTTCGTCAAAACCGTCCTCGATGGAAAGGATGGGGTAGTGATCCAACCAGCCCGAATAGAGTTCGGCCAGCGCCTCGCTGTCCAGGGCCTGACCGTCGATGTGGTACGCTCCGTCTTTGTGGAATTCCGTGCTTGCGACGTCGAGGGCGATGCCCATTTGGTCGGTGGAATATCCCGCGGTTTCGATCGCTCGAACGAGGTAGCGAAGACCGTCCTCGTTGGAAGGAAGGTTGGGCGCAAAGCCACCTTCGTCTCCGATGCCGCCCAGCAGGCCGTCCTTTCGCAATTCTCCTTTCAGGGCGTGGTAGGTTTCCACCCCGGCACGAAGGCCTTCACCAAAGGTGTCGAACCCATGAGGGACGACCATGAATTCCTGGACGTCCACGTTCGACGCCGCGTGGGCACCGCCGTTGAGGATGTTCATCATGGGGACGGGCATCAACCCGCCGGCCACGCCTCCAACGTAACGCCAGACGGGGAGTTCGTGCTGGGCTGCACCTGCGTGCAAGCACGCCAACGAGGCCCCAAGGGTGGCGTTGGCGCCCAAGCGGGCCTTGTTGGCCGTGCCGTCCAGTTCGACGATTGTTTCATCCAACATCCGCTGGTCGTCCACCGGCATGCCGACGAGGGCTTGCGCGATGTGTTCGGTCACGGCGTTGACCGCGGAATCCACGCCCTTGCCCAGCCAAGGCTGGCCACCGTCGCGCAATTCCACCGCTTCGTGACGGCCGGTTGAGGCGCCAGACGGCACCGCGGCACGACCCGCCAGCACGCCGTCCACGTAACAGTCGACTTCGACCGTGGGGTTGCCACGGGAGTCGAGGATCATGCGTGCGTCCAAACCGGTGATGTGTCCACTCACGTCCTTCCCCAAACGAAGCCAGCGGCCGTCCGTCCTTCAACGGTGCGGCGTATCAGGCTTGATTCAACCAACGCATCCATCGAGCCGTGGAGCTCTGTGCAGCAGGGATGTCGTGCTCTTCTCGGCATTCATGGAGCCAACAGAGTTGTTCGTCGGCCGGGGAGATGGAAAACAGTTCGACGCGGTAGAGAAGCCCATCACCGTCCGGTGAAGGAGCACCACGAAAATCCTCGACAAACAAATGCAGCAGGTGCCGTGGGTATTGCCGAAGGCCCCGGCAACACGGTTCAGCCAACACCACACCGTTGTTCATGAAGAGCAGGGCGGCCCCGGTCAGCGGTTGAACCTCGTGCATGAGGATCTCGCTGCCATCGAGCATGGCGGCCACTTCGACCTGGTACCATTCTCGTTGGGTATCGGAGAGTTCCAAATGTGCAACTTCATCAAGGAAAGATTGCAACCGCGCGACGGCCTCGGTACTCGCCACGGTTGCACCTGAACCTCCCGCCTTCTTGAAGGCGAGCATTTTCGGAGAATACCGAATTATGACTAAGAATTTCGCCCAAGGGGAAGATTTCGGCGTAGAAGGGGCTATATGGGTCCGTCTTCCCTCAATGCCCATGCCCCGCATCGCTGAAATCGACCGAGCCATCCTCGCTGCCCTCCGCGCCAACGGACGCATCTCGTACGTTGATTTGGCCAAAGAGGTCGGAGCCAGCGAACGAACCGTTCGCACCCACGTCCGCAAACTCGAGGAAGACGGTACCATCCGTGGTTACACCATCCGCGAGGGAGGTGTTGGTTTGACGGCGCTGGTTCGCATCAAGGTCGCCCCGGGTGCTGAAATCGGTTCTTTCGCCGCAGAAGTGACCCATTGGGCGGGCGTCGAAGTGGTCTACGAAGTGTCTGGAGAGGCCGACCTCATCGCGTTGGTGCACGTTGACGACACCATGTCGCTCCGCCAACTGCTCGACAAAATGTGGATGGCTGCCCCAGACGAGATCGCTTCCACGACCACGGAGCTTGTCCTTGAGCAGTACTGATCAGGTCGCAGACCCAGCACGCCAACGCGTCATGAGCCCAACAAGCAGGGCTCCTGCGGTGGTGGACAAGGCATACATCACCAACCCACCGGAACCTGACAGCAGGTTCGGTCCAAACGTGCGCGCGGGATTCATCGATGCGCCGGTCAATGGACCACACATGAAGGCCAACACCGCAACCGTTGCACCCACCGCCACCGCGACGGTTGCCGTCGATTCATCTCGCCACATCACGACGCCGAGGATGGAGGCCATCAGGGCTGCAGTGATTCCGACCTCAATGGCCACGGCGGTGAACAACGGCACCGAACCTGCCACCACGGTTGGGGCCAGTTGACTAGGGCCAAGCACGGCATACACCATCCCGCTCCCAAGGACCGCTCCACACGCTTGAGCGAGAACATACCCTGGAAGAAGGCGACTGGAAAGATGGCCGGTGACCACGAATGCAGCAGAAACGGCTGGATTGATGTGAGCGCCGGACGTGCTTCGAAGCGCAAGGATGGCCGTGGTCACGGCAACGCCAAAGGCCAATGAAATCACCAAATTGGAAGCGCCAAGCGCGACGCTCCCCGTGCCGATGGCCACCATCCAAGCCGTACCGATCAGCTCGGCGCCGTAGGCGCGCAGCCGTTCGTTCATGCCCAGCCCTCAGGCTTTCCACTTGACGGAGCAGCCAATGCTCTGGGTGCGATCGACCGCAGGCGCATCGCCGCTCAGCATGGCGTCAAGGGCGGCGCGGAGGTCTTCCACGGTCACTTGTCCGGGGTCCTTTGGCGAGTCGTCCATGCGTCCACGGTAGACGACCACGTTGGCCGTGTTGAGGAGGTACACTTCTGGCGTGCGCTCCGCGCCCCATGCCGTGGCGACGGTCTGTTCAGCGTCGTGGAGGTACGGATAGGGCATGTCGCCCTCGGTTCGCTTGACCATGTTTTCCCAGGAATCGTTCTCGTAGACCACGGGGTCGTTGCTGTTGATGCCAACGAAGCCAACGCCAACAGAAGCGGCATGCTCGGCCATTGCGTTCAGGCGTCCTACGCTGGCGACGACGTACGGGCAGTGGTTGCACTCGAAGACCACAATGGTCCCATGTTCTCCACGGGCGGCGTCCAAATTCATGGCACTGGGGCCATGGTTGGCGTTTGCGTTGGGCAGGTGGAAGTCGGGGGCCGTCATGCCTGGCTCAAGGGACATGGGCCTGCGTGGGCCAACCACGACATAGCCCTTCCTCGGCCTTTCAGACGGTCAGATGCTGCTCGCTTTGCTCGAGGCGGCGGCGCGCAAGGGCATGATCTGGATCGATGCTCAGCACAGCGCGCCATGCCGCAGCGGCTTCCTCGTGATGCCCGAGGGTGTGGTGGATGGCCGCCAGATGAAGGCGAGCATCGAGGTGATCGCCACGGCAACGAATGGCGGCTTCAAAGTCGGAGGCCGCTTCCTCGAAGCGCTCCCAACGCAGGTACAGCAGGCCTCGCTGGTGCCACGCATGTGCATGGTTCGGAGCAGCCCGGAGGGCTTCATTGAGCGGTGCTTCTGCCCGTTCGGGTCGGTCGAGGGCGACGTGGCAAGCGGCCAATTGCGTCAAGGCGTGGTGATGGTTTGGCACGGCCTCGATGATGACTTTCAGATCGTCTACGGCATCGTTCCAATGGGTCAGGGCCATCTTGGATTCGGCGCGTCGCAAGCGTGCGAGCAACAGGTCTGGGGCCTGCGTCAGCAGGCGCTCCGCGTCCTCAAGCGCACGCTCTGGGAGGTCGCCTCCAAGGTAAGCCGAGCATCGGTTGAGGCGAGCACGCACATGGTTCGGATCCAACATGAGGGCTTCGTCGTACTTTGCGATGGCGTCCTCAAGACGACCTCGGCGCGCGGCGATGTTCCCACGAACGTAGGCGATAAGGGCGCCTTCTCCACGGATGTCGGCCGCGTCGGTCAAACGTTCTGCCTCGACGTCGTCCCCGTTCTCCAACGCCAAAAGGGCAGATTCTGCACACAAGGCAGGGAGGTGTTCGTGCAGCAAACGTCCGGCGCGTGTCAGTGAATCTGAGGCGGCGTCGAAGTCACCAAGGAGACGCTGGACTCGGCCCATGGCAAGCCAAGAAAGCCCGTTTTCACGGTCAAGTTTCAACGCTTGATCGATGGCGTCCCCTGCCTCCCGCAAGCGCCCTCCGTCGATGGCCCCCGTACCGTCGCGGATGAGGTCCGCCCGCGCAAGGGACAGCCGGCCTTCCACCAAATGGAGGCTGGCGTGATCCACACCAGCCGGTACAGCGTCGAGAAGCGCTTGTGCTTCGTCCAAGCCTCCCCGTTCTAGCCGACGGGTGGCGATGGCAGCGCGCAGTTGCCCGTTGTCTGCGTGGGCCAGAAGCGCTCGATCAAGCCCTTCTTCAGCCGCAGTGAACGCTCCAACGGCTTCCTGAAGATCCGCTTTGAGCATGATGGTGGTCCAGCCGCCTGCACTGAGCGCAACGGCGTGCGTCGCGGCTTTGAGGGCCTCCTGTTCCCGGCCGGGAAGGCGGGCCAAGCAACGGGCTTTCAGGGCCCATCCTTCGCCGTGCTGGCGGTCAAGGTTGAGGCACGCTTCGGCGGACGACAACGCTTGGTCCACGTCACTCGGTTCAAGCAACTCACCTCGGCGAACCCAGTCGTCGGGCTGAGAGGGATCCTCGCGCAGGGCTGCTTCGATTTCGGCCAAGGCCTCATCGGGAGCGCCGGCTCTTGCTCTCAGGCCTGACAACAGGCTACGGTCGGCGGCCGTCACTTCGCCAAGGGCTTCGAGGCGCCGAACCGGACGTTCGGCATCCGCTTGCCCGGCAGAGGCCAACAAGTGGGCTTGTCGGCGGAGAAGGTCTGTGTCGTCGGGTCGTTCAGAGAGTTGTGCTTCGAGGTGCGCCAAGCGTGCAGCGCCGTCACCCCGGCGTGCTGCAATACGTTCAGCGATGGCATGCAGGGTCGCATCACCAGGACGGTCGAGAAGCGCGCTTTGCATCAGATGTTCCGCTGTGGCGTCATGCCCCATGAGCAGGGCTGCTTCTGCCAATTGCGTCAGGCTGGTGGAGGACAATTGGCCTTCCACAGGCAAACCGTCGGAGGCGGCTCGTGCAAAGAGGCGTTGAAGGGTGGAGCGCTTCATGGGATCAATGGCCGACTCCATGGCTTCTGCATCGGAGGGGAGGCTCACCACGAGGCGATCCAAGGTGCGCCACAAGGCTGGCGCGTCGACGGTCTCTGCGGCCAGCAAACGGTGGGCCATGATGGCCCCATCAAGGTCAGGAAGCACGCTCCTTGCGTCCTCAAGCAGGCTTTCCATGGACGTCAAGCGGCGCGCGAGGGAATCGACGGCTTCGCGTTGCTGGACCACGTGCGCGGCGGCGGCCTGTTCGTTGACCAAGCGCTGATCGTCGAGCGTTTTCCAGCGCTGCGTCACGCGTCGCCAAGCGGCGGCACCGGCGCCGCCGAAACCGAAGGAGGTGGCAAGAAGAGCAGCCAACACCGGGTCCATCGGTCCCGTTCGACCTCGTGGCCCCTTTATGCTCTCCGTCACACCTCCCTCACATGCTTGGGTTTCGTCACCCATTTCTTTCCGCCGAAGGGGCCGCACTGAAGAGGAGAGGCGCACAGGTTGAAGAGCGGGGTGAGCGCATCGCGGATGGATTCCGATGCAAGACGGCTCCAGCGATGGGCAAGGAACCGACCCCGTGTCGGCCCGTTCCCGTGCCGGTTGGAACGTGTCAAAGCTCGAAATGGACGTTCAGGCTCATCCCGAACGAGCCGATCAAGCAGTGGAGGATTTCGATGCACGTTGCCAACGGTTGACGCGCTTGATTGAACGGACGGCTGCGGTGGACGACGCCCTCGCGCGACGTGCACCTCCGCCGATTGCTCCAACCAAACAGGACATCGATGACTTGGAACGGTTTGAATCCGCATGGGCAGAATGGAGCCGGCAACACCGCCCCTATGGGCTGGTGGCAGAAGCAGCACGGGCAGCATGGGCTGATCAAGGCCGTGCCGAGGACCTCGGCGACCTGCTCAAACGGTTCGACCGATTGGATCCTGCGTTCGCCATCGACGTGCACCGTCTTGAACGGTCGCTTGCTGAGCCCTCGATGCACGCAGACCTGCACCGCGCCTTGCTCGATTTGGAAGCCGACCAAGAGAAGCAACGGGCTGCGATGCAGATCACCGTTGACCGGTTGGTGGCGGAAGGGTTGCCGGTCCCGCCGCTGTCCTCCGCAACCCTGCTCGACGGCTACGATGCACTCGAGGCTTGGACCCGGCTGAGCGACGATCTGCAACGCATGCGTTTGTGCGTGGACCGGGACGTGAGGCCTTTTGATGCCAACGTCGCAGACCGACTGATCGGCCGAATCGGGGACGTGGCTGAAGCTGGAGACCGAAGCCTCACGGCAGACCTTGACGCAGAAATCGGCCGTATCGTTGACGGCTTCCAACGGCGCCTTGACCGTCTCAATGCGACGCTTGATGGCTGGAGAAACGAAGGCTACACCCTGCCGCTCGAAGGGCGAGCCTTGCCACAAGATTTGCTCGATTGGGAAGCCAATTTCGACGAGGTTGAGCGCTTGCGCGCCCGCCACGGTGTGGCGTGGCGACGGCTGAAGGAAATCGC
Source organism: Euryarchaeota archaeon UBA495 (assembly GCA_002496845.1). GTDB lineage: Archaea > Thermoplasmatota > Poseidoniia > Poseidoniales > Poseidoniaceae > MGIIa-L3. The sequence continues at coordinate 11,485 of DALQ01000107.1, read as the reverse complement.
TCATGTTCGCCCAGAGGATGCTGCGCAAGCGATGGCGCTTGCAGGACATTTGGAGGCCACAGAGGCCTTCATCGACCATGTGGATGCCCTACACGCGGGTTGGGGGCAGGCCACTGCTCAAGCCCAAACCATGCTTGAGGCGTGGGAGTTGGAGGGATTCGACACGGAGGCGTGGCACGTACGTGTCCATCAGGACCCTGCGGCTGCATTGCGCGAGCTGGAACGCCACCAAGGGCACGTTCACCGCGCCATCGAATTACGTCGGCGCATGGACGCACTGGACCTTTCCGTTGAAGGTGAAGAGGGCCGAACGCATCACGACGAGTTGCTTCGCACGGTGGACCTGACGACAGGTCTGCTCGATGAAGTGGAAGCCTGGACGTTGCGGCTTGAGCGGCGAACATCACGCCATCGAAGCCTCATTCTTGAGGAGTGGACGGACCTGCGCCGACGAGGATGGACGGAGGACATCTCGCCCCCACCTACGATGAGCCTCGCCGATGCTGAGCGCCATGTTGACGCCATGCGGAAACGAGCCAAGACCAAGCGCTTGGACGGAGGCATCGAGGGGCGGATTCGCCGACGGGTGCTCGAAGAGATCGATGCATGGGCCACCCAAGGTTGGGACGTTGGGGCCCTGAAAGAACGCCTCGACGCCAACCCACTGGACGTCGGCATGGCCATGCCAGGACTCCGTCAGGCCATGGAGGATCACCGACGGCTCCGCCGACGCCTCGAAGCGTTGCCTTGGGAACGAAATGCAGCCCTTGGAGCAGAAGTGCTCGAGCGCATGCAACGCCCTGAAGCCTTGCTGGACCTTGCGCACGACCTCCCCGATCTCGCCCGACAACTCGCATCCTCTCCTCCGGATCCGGAAGCCCCGACGTGGCGGTCATGGCGTCCAACCTCCAGCCCAACACCACCTCTGGTGACGGGCGAAGTGGAACCCGGCCCCGAACCCATTGAGGCACTGGAAGCGCCCACGCCCGCTGAGCATGAACCTCAGCGCTCCGAGCCCGTTGCTCACGTAACGCCACCAAGTGCACGGCCTGAGGCCGTGGAGGAAGAAGAGGATGCAGAAGCGCCTGAGGAGCAAGTTCCCGTGATGGAAGACGACGCTGAAGAACGTGCGAGGAATGAGAATGTCCTCGTCAAGCAGCGCCACTCGAGCTCAAGCATGACGGAGGGACAGGAGGACCTCCGCCCGACCCTGAAGGCCCTGATCACCGATTTGGGACTTGACGCGCCTGAGGTTCTGGATGCTGGCAGCGTTCGGCGAACGCTGGGACCTCATGTTCAGCAGCAACCCAAGGACGTCAGGGTGACGCGCCTCCTGAGGTTGATCCTTCGGTTGTTGCCGGAAGCCTTGGATGAAGCCACCGCCGGCCAGAAGGATTTGGTCTCAACGCTTGCGGGGATGGTGGACACCCTCAACGCTTGGACCTCGCTGAGGTTGCAAGCACGGCATCTTCCGAACGGCCACGGCCTGCTTGAAGACGCCCTTGTGTTGGGTGAAGCCTTGCATCGCATTCCCGGGCCAGGGCGCCGATTGCCGTTGGGCGAGGACACGCATGCCCTGCCATCGCCCGGGGCGGAGGAGGATCTCCGAGGAGAAGTCTTGCGACTGAGCCAAGCGGTCAACCTGCCTTCTGCAGGCGGAATTCGCTGACGTGGATCACGCCTTCTGGAACCAAACGTCGACGTCGTCGACGGCCTTGAATCCCTTTCCGGCCTTGGTGCCCACGAGGGTGGGGATGGCTGCCGTAGACGCGATCTCAACCATTCGTGCGTTGATGGTGCTGTTGATGACGATCGCCACGGCTCCATCCGCTTCTTCCGCGATGTCAGCCAAGTCGCCTGCTGGGATTGGTTCGCTGGCCTCTCCGTCGGCCATGATCAACTGAGCGTGGTTCTTGTCCAGACCGTCGATGAGGGCGATCATGTCCTTGACTTCCTCAGGAGCTTCGTAGGATTCGTCCATGTCCTCGGCCCAATCCTTGTCGGGCACGCCGGCCTTGGCGTCGTCTTCCTTCTGCTTCTTCTCGAGCCGGGCCGCGAATTTCGATGCGGCTTCCTTCTTTGAGAGCGTGACCGTCACGGTCTTCTGAGGGAGAAGTTCCCACTCCTGACCGACCGGTGCTTGGGCAACGAAATCGACCTTCATGGTCCCGTTCAGCTGTTGGAAGAGCATCTCGCCACCACGGTCGCCGTCGATGGCGACGATGACGGTGTCCTTGCCGTTGGCCAAATCGATGAGTTCCTGCTTGATGTCACCGGCACCGTCCGCACTGATCGCGTTCTTGATGCCGCAGTTCAGCAAGTTCCGGACGTCGTTCCGTCCTTCGACGATGATGAGGGACGCGCTGGATTCGATGTTGGGTCCGCAGGTCAGCCCGTGGAAGGCCTTCGCCTGGCCCACAGTCAGGACGGAGCGAACTTCCTCGATGACGGTCTTGGTGGCAGATTCGCCGGTGTTGACCATGTCGAGCAAGAGTTCCTTGGCGCGCTCGACGACGGCCGTGCGCTTGGTGGCACGGATGTCGCGGATTTCGAGCACTTTGATGATGGCGTTGCACGGGCCGATGCGGTCGATGGTTTCGAGCGCACTGCCGATGATCGCCGTTTCGACGTTGTCAAGGCTGCTTGGAATGATGATCATGCCGTGGACCTTGCCGCCGCTCGTGTTCATTTCAACGTCGACGTGCCCGACACGGGCCGTTCGCTGCAGTTTGCGCAACTCAAGATCGTCGCCGAGGAGCCCCTCGGTTTGGCCCATGATGGCACCAATGATGTCCTTGCGTTGGACGCTTCCGTTGATTTTGATGTCTGCACGGATTTCGTACTTCATGGCCGTGGCCTTTCCTCGTCCGCTGTTGTTCCCGCCGCCACCGCGGCCTCCTCTTGATTTTGACATGATTCTTCACCTCATTTTGCATCCGCTCGCCCATCCCCGCCGAAGCGGAGGAAGCCGCTGCACGAAGCAGCAGCGTGAGTGTAAGGATACCAAGGCCTCACGGAGCCTTCCATTTGAACCCTCCTTCAACAAAGACACGAGTTCGGCGGGTTTGGATTTCCAACTGCCGCGGCGAATGGATTCAAATGGAGGCATCGGGAAGGCGAGATGTGCCCACGCCTCGTAGCCCGGACCTCGACCGACTGGAAGTCTTCCGGTCCACCGTCGAAGTCATGCTCACGGACGGTGTTTTGACGCGCGAGGAAAAGCGCCTCGCCATCCGGCTCGCTACCGCGTTGGAGCTGAAGGAAGAACAGCCGGCCCAAGCCTATGCGGCCGTGGAAAACGGCGATCCGCTTCCCGAAGGAGAGCCCATCGATCACGACGAGCAACGGGAGGCATACGGAAAAGTCGCCGCCGTGGCTCTGCTCAATGCCTCCTTGAGCCGCGACGAATTTCGGGTGCTCGAGCATCTCCGAGACGTGATGGGCATCACCCCCGAGGAGCATGCAGATTTTTTGGGCCAGGCCGAAGAATTGGCCCGCCTCCGATTGAGCGACCCGAAGGCCATCGAGCGCGTGCGTGAGACCATCACCGACCTCAGCACCATCGTGTTCTCAAGGCGGGACCGAGCGTGAGCCAAGACCCGGTTGATGAGGCGTTGAAGCGACACCTCCCGGCCCTTCCAAGGCCGAAAGGGCTGCCAAAACGCTTGGAACGTGTGTACGACAGCATGGGCGATCGCTTGGCCATGCGCCATCACCTGGACCGTTACGACGAGGTGAGCGGCGGGCCATCTGCGAGGGGCATCGACGACGAACTTCTTCGCCGCATGGCCTCCTACCTCCTGAGTTTGGCCGAAGGCCGATGGAGGAGGTTGGCCAAATCGATCCCTGCGTTGTGGAAGCGAGGGGGCCGAGAACACCGAAAAATCGCCGGCATGCTCGTTGCAAACCTCCCGGAAGAAGCCCTCGGAGATCAGCGCTGGACCGTCTTCTCCATGTTGCTTCAGGACGACGTCGGCTTGGCTCCCGTCGTGGATGCTGCAGAAGAAATCCGCCGCGCTACCGGCGAAGGCCCCTCCGAGGCATGGCTGCTCGCCATGGCGGCACAAGCACCCTTGTGGCACCGCTATGCTGCGGTGATCGCCATGACGGGCCCTCCCGAAGAGGCGGGGGCTGCGGTGCATGATCTGGTGGCTTCGGTCGACGCCCCCAGCCGCATGTTCGAACGGTTGCGAGAGCGATGGCTGGAGCGTCATGTTGATGCCCGCACCGCCTAAACGCAACCCATGGCGGAGCGGTTTCTTCCGACGGAAGACCCGGTCCGAGAAGCCGTCCTTCAGTGGACCGTGAACCGGGATGCTGCTGACGTGCGGCGGTTGCTGACGTGGCTTCCAGATGCCCGATCCTCGCGTGAACGCGAGGTCCTCATGATGCGCGTTCGGGGCCTGCTCGATGAGTTGACCAACGCCCTCGACGCCCTTGAAGCGATGAGGTGAGGTCGTGGTCGGGCTGCTTTTGCTCGCAGGTGGGCAAAGCCGGAGGATGGGGCAAGACAAAGCACGTTTGCACGGTGGTGTTCGAAGGATCTTGCACGAAGCAAAGGCGGCAGGCCTGTCGCCACGCATCGTGCTTGCAGGACCGGCTCCGCGTGGAGCGGAGCTCCAGCGAGAGGGTTGGCTCGACGAGGCGGAGAGCGTCATCGATGATCCCGCGGACGCCACATGCCTCCATGACGTGCTCGTTGAGGTCTTGGACGGTCGCCTTCCTTCGATGATCCTGACTCCTTGTGATGCCTTTTCGGTGGATCAGGCCATGTTCAACCGGCTTGTGGCGATGGGGGTGGGGGTTCCACTCGACGATGAAGGCCGACGGCAGGTGCTGTTCAGCCATCTGCCAGAAGGCTATATCGCTGCGCCAAATGAAAGCCGTCGCACAGAACCGCTGTTCATGGCGCTGAAGGACCACGCCCTTGGAACGGAAGGGGTGAAACTCCGAACCGTCAACACGCCGGAAGATCTGGCCGCCATGCCCTCATTCCAAGCGTGGCGCGTCGAGGGAAATGGCCCCTGATGCCAAAGCATCGATGGCACGCGGGTACAAGCGGTGTTCCTCCACCTTGACACGTGCCGCCAATCGTCCAATGTCGTCGCCATCAAGCACGGGGACCTTGGCCTGAGCAATGATCGGTCCTGTGTCCATGCCTGCATCGACGAAATGGACGGTGCACCCGCTTTCGGTTGCGCCAGCGAAAAGGACGTCTCGATGTGCGTGGGCGCCGGGAAAGTCCGGGAGCAAGGAGGGATGAATGTTGAGCAACCGCCCTTCCCAGCGGGCCACGAAGTCCGATGTGAGCAACCTCATCCAGCCGGAAAGGATGACCGCTTCCACGTCGTGAGCCTCAAGTTGGGCCTGAACCAGAGCCTCGTGCGCACGCCGCCGAGCCGCCCGGTCTTCCATCGTCGGCAAGGGCACGGCCTCCACAGGGCATCCCAGCTGCCGAGCACGCTCCACGGCCCTTGCATCGGCGTGGTCGGTCAAGACCAATTTGGTGGTGTGGCGGACCCCATCGGTGGCACGCTGGTACCGCACCAAGGCTTCCATCCCAGAACCCGAACCGGAAGCCAACACCGCGAGACGCAAGGGCGCCTCTGGGGTCGCGATGCGGGGGCGCATGCTTCCTGCAGGTTTGGCTCGAACATGAGCACTTCGGCCCTAAGACCGACTCTTTTTGGCTTGGCGTCCTGACAACACGGCATGACGGAGGTGCCCTCGCAGAGGTTGTCCACCGTCGACGAGGTGATGGCGACGTACGCCATCACGTCATCTCCCGTCAAACGCGTCGTGTTCTTGTCGCTTGGGTTGATTTTCATCGTCTTCGCCATCATCGGCATCTGGGTTCCAGGATGGCCCACGGTCTCTTGGGCGGTTCCTGCGGCCTTCTTTTTCTCGATGTCAAGCCCTCGTTTGTTCCGTTGGACCTTGGAAAACCGTTGGTTCGGTTCGGCTTTGTTCGAATACTACGCCACAGGGAAAACCGTCCCAAAGCATGCAAAATACGGTATTGCGGGGTTCATTGCCCTCTCAACGCTGCTCTCCGCCTATGGCGTCTGGGCGATGTCCGTACGTGGAGACGGGGATTTGTTGCACCCCTCCACATGGAACGGTGCAGACCCTGGTTTTGGCCCCGCCACGGTGTTGGCAGCAGGGCTGGTTGGCGTCTGGTTCATCCTGATTCAGGTTCGCACGCGAACGAAGTGATCACTCGTCATGGCCCATTCGCCGCCTTACGTTGGCCACGGTGTTTTGCCCTGCTTTGACGTCGATAAAGGGCAACAAACCGTGCACGAGCAAGCGGACGCTTCCAAAAAGAAACATGGCTGCCATGCCCCAAGCGGTGATGAGATGCGCGAACCAGTTCATGTCCACGTCGTTGAGGTGACCCATGAACGATCGGCAGAAGCCGTGCGTTTGGTCCTTGGCATCGAATGGTTGCGTCAATGACGGAACAAACGACGCCCCGTGAACACCATCGCGACATCCAAGGCGTCGGCGGCGGCAATCACTTCCTGGTCCCTGATGGAACCGCCGGGCTGCACGATCAAACGAGCCCCTGCTGCAGCTGCCTGCTCAACGCCATCGGGGAAGGGGAAGAAGGCATCAGAAGCCAAAACGCAGTCCTTGGCCCGGTCTCCAGCGCGCCGTCCAGCGATTCGTACGGCTTCGACGCGGCTGGTCTGCCCAGGCCCAATGCCAACGGTCGCCAAACCTTGCACCATGACGATGGCGTTGGACTTCACCTGCTCGCACACCCTTGCAGCAAAACGCATGGACGAAGCATCCGTGGCGTCCATCTGACGCTTGGTGACCGTGGAGAGGTCCTTGACGTCGAGGCGAGGCGGTTCTTCTGTTTGCATGAGCCAGCCGCCTTCGATCGGCTTGCGCACAAGGCGGCGTTCCAAGGGCGCCAAACGGTCGCCCGGTGAGGCCAAGGTCAACAGGCGCCTGTTGGATTTGCTGCGAAGAAGTTCGCGTGCATTGTCGTCGTACGCAGGAGCCATCACGACTTCGACAAACAAGCCACCAATGGCTTCCGCCGTCGCCAACGTGACGGGGGTGTTGAAGGCAATGATGGAACCAAACGCTGATTCGGAATCAGAAGCCAAGGCCTGACGGAAGGCTTCGTCTTGCGTGGCGCCCAAGGCTGCTCCACAGGGATTGGCGTGCTTGACGATGACGCAGGCGTGCGGGGCCTCGGGCCATTCGTCCGTGGAAAGCGAGCGACAGAGACGAAGGCATGCATCGGCGTCCGCGTAATTGTTGTACGACATCGCTTTGCCGCCCTCCACCTCAGCCCCGACAAGGGTCGAAGCATCCCCTTCCGTCTCGGGGTCGATGAACAGCGCTGCAGCCTGATGCGCGTTCTCTCCGTACCGGAGCACTTCGTGTTGCGTTGCTGCCACGCGCATGGCGGAGGGGAAGCGTTCGGCCTGCTCATCCACCGCTTCGACGGATTCCGGTGCACCGATCCATCGCTGATGCAAGGTGGTCGCAATCGCCGTGTCGTACCCAGAGGTTTGCTCGAAGGCTTCCAAGGCCAAGGCTTGCCGAAGGTCCATCCCGACCGCTTCTGGCCGACCGGCTCCTTCGAGCGAAGCGAGGACTTCCGCGTAGCGTTCTGGGCGGACAACAATGAGCACGTTTCGATGGTTCTTGGCTGAAGCACGAACGAGGGTCGGCCCGCCAATGTCGATCATCTCGAGAAGTTCGGTGTCCCCGAGCGGCGGGTCCTTGGCTGCGGCTTCCGCAAAGGGATAGAGGTTGACCGCCACCACTTGGATGGGCGGGTATCCAAGCTCACGAAGATGGGTGGCGTCGTCTTCGCGTTCAAGCCGAGCAAGCAAGGGACCGTGAATGGCTGGATGAAGGGATTTCACGCGGCCGTCGAAGATCTCGGGGTGGCCGGTGGCCTCCGACACATCGAGCACCGTCAGCCCCGCTTCGCGAAGCACACGCGCGGTGCCGCCGGTGGACAGCAATTCAAAGCCGAGGTCGGCCAATCCTTGGCCAAAAGGAACGATGTCGCGCTTGTCCCAAACGCTGAGTAGGGCGCGTGGACGGACAGGCTCCTGTTCCATGACGCGACCCGTTTTAGCGAGCATCGGTGGACCCGTTATGAACGTGGCGTCAATCGCCCCGGGCCGAAATCACCTGGTCGATTCGGAGCAAGCCGCACACGGCTTCGGTCGCGACCTCGACGGCGTGTTCCAACGTCTCTGCATTCGCCCATGCCGCCTCGATGGGTCCGTTGACCCCTGCGGCGGTGACGCCGTTGTCGCTGCTTCCGGCACGGTGCGCAGCCCGGAGGTCGAGAAGCACATCGAGCCGGTTGCCTCCCGCGTTCTCGATGAGCGCGCCTGGGACGGCTTCGAGCGCGCGCGCGTAGGCTTCCATCGCCAACCTGCGTCGGCCTGTGGCCGCTTCTGCTGATGCTCGAACCGCCGATGCTGCGGCGATGTGGAGGCTCCCTCCTCCGAGAAGCAGGCGGCCTGAACTCATGCCGCCGATGACCGAACGAAGGGCGTCGAAAAGGCCGCGAATGACCTCCTCGGTCGCGGCGCCGGCGCTTCCCGCCACATCGATGCAGGCCAGCCTGCTGTTCGCATGTTCGAAGATCAGACGCTCCCGGCGCCCTTCGTCCCCTTCAAGCGTCTCGACGGAGAACCGGTCCAAACGGCCCAAGGATTCGGAGGTGAGGTCGTCAAGATGCTCGCACAACATGGCTCCCGTGACCTGTGCAAGGTCCTCTGCTCCGTCGCGTTCGAGGTCCGCCAGAACCACGCAACCTGCATCCACGAGCCGATGCAAGACACGGGGTTCGACCTCTTTGGCGCACACGACCAACCGAGCACCAGAAGCAATCACGGCCTCTGCATGGGCGTCCAGAAGAGCGTCTTCTGCAGCCATGAAGGATTCGAGTTGATCGACGTCGTTGACCTCAATCTCGGTCTCGCGGACGCCTTTCTGAAGCGCCAACGGCCGCGTCAGGACGGCGACCTTGACGTCCTCCAACCGACGGGCTTGGCGGTCGAGGGACAGGCGCTGGTCGAGGATCAATCCTGAGATGAGGCGGCTTTGGCCGAGGTCGCCTGCGCCGCGCTTGGCCATTCGAATGCGTTCGTAGGACAGGGGGTCGCCTTCCGCGGTTCGTTGGACGAGCATCGCGGCGTCCACCACCAAGGAAGCAAGGGCAGATCCTCCCGCCTCAGCGCTGGTGCCCGTCATGGCGGTGAGGGCGACATCCGCCCAGCGGGACGTGTCCGCATGGGCCGCATCCACGCTTCGTGATGCGGCGGTGGCGAGGGTGATGCGTGCGGCTTCTCGGTACCCTTCAACGAGCGTAAGGGGGTGGAGGCTACGTTCCAGCAGCCGTCCACCTTCGCGCATCAATTCGGCTGCGAAGATCAGGCAGCCGGTGACGCCGTCGCCGCAGGCGTTCTCCTGCGTTTCGGCCATGGAGACGAAGGTCTTCGCCGCCGGGTGCTTCACCATCAGGTCCGCGACGATCCTCGCGCCGTCGTTGGTGACCGCAGTTTCTCCGTTGGACTTGTACAACATCTTGTCCAGTCCATTGGGTCCAAAAGTGCCTCGAATCAGGTCACCAAAAGCCACGGCAGCCCGGACAAGTTTCTGCGTCACAGCCACGCCGCTGGTGACGTTGGTCGTCGGACGAACGATGACGACGGGGGCGCGGCCACCGCTTTCCTCTCCGTCCATCGCGCGCCGGTCTGAGCACGCCCTCATGAATCCTGCCTCGGGCCTCAACCTGCGGATTCCGCCTCGTTGAGGGCCGCGAGCGTGGCGTCAACCGCCGCTTGGAGGTCCCGAAGCGAAGGGGCAACGACGTGCAGCACCAGGGTCTCGCCGTCGATGCTTGCCGTGACGCCAACCATGCCCTCGACGGTCGTCAGCAAGGCTGCTCGACCTTCGAGGCGGAGGTCAACGGACACCGGCTCCATGCCCGGACGTGTCGCCTCTTGCTCATCACGATGACGGCTTATCCATCGTGCTGATAGCGGAGACGCCGAGTCCACCACGATGACCCAGCGTGACGTGTTGGCTGGGGCTGGCGGTGTCCTGTTGGGCGCTGCTCGCACGGATCACGCTGGGCGACACGCGGTGTTGTTGGTACGCGGCGACGAGGACACGTCCGAATTCGTTGACCTTGCTGCAACCATGGGCATCGTCATTGTCGAGGTCGTCAAACAACGTGGCCGTGAAGACCCGCGGACCTACCTAGGACGAGGTCGCTTGGACGAGGTCGCCGACCTGTTGCGGAGCGCTCCAGTCGGCCACGCGTGGCGGGAGGTGGACTTGGTTCTCTTCCACGCCAACGCCACACCGCGCCAACTGGTGGCCACGTCCACCGTGCTCGAGGTGGAAGTTTGGGATCGCGTTCGTTTGCTGCTCGCTTTGTTCACCGCGCATGCGGCGTCCGTCGAGGCTCGAACGCAAGTCCGCATCGCGCGTCTTCGGTCAGACCGCACCGTGTTGCGTGAAGTGATCTCGCAAGAAACGACGGGTGAACGCGCAGGGTACGGTGGTGCTGGCGCCACGGGGGCGACGGAAGTCCTGGTCGCGCTTGGACGAGAAATCGAAGGGTTACGGCGTCGTTTGCAACGTCACGCTCGGGCCCAGTCCGAACGCCGAAGGCAGCGGACGCGAAGCGGGGCGCGCACCGTCGGGTTGGCAGGATACACCAACGCCGGAAAATCCAGCTTGTTTCGTGCCTTGTCTGGAAAGTCTGTCTTGGTCGAAGACCGCTTGTTTTCGACGCTGGAAACCACCGTGGGCCGGATGGAAGCAAGCCCTCGCGTGCTGTTGGCAGACACCATCGGGTTCATCGATGCGTTGCCGAGCGAAACCCTCGAAGCGTTTCGCGCCACCTTGGCCGAGGCGCTGGAATGCGATCTCCTCTTGCTGATGGCCGACGCGAGCGATGACGGCGACGAACTGCTTCGACGTCTGAGCACGTCCATCCGGGAGGTGCAGGACCGCCTCGAAGACGACGATGTGGACGTGATGGTCGTGATGACCAAAGTGGATTTGATCGACGATGCCCAACGAAAACAGGTGACGGGCCTGGTGGCAGAGGTCGGCTTGCACGACCTGCATTTCGTCTCATCCCACACAGGCGAGGGCATGACGGAATTGCGTGATTCAATCTTGACCCGGTTGCATGGGCCGGCCCGTGTGGTTCGCATTGGCCCTCCAGCCGAGGATGGACGACCCATCGCCGCGGTGGAAGACACCGTGAGGAAGGCGGGCCTCGTCCTTGAGCGCCGTGAGGTCGGCAAGGCCGTTGACCTGCTGTTGTGGTGCGACGGCGCAGACCTCGAACGTCTGATGGCGCGGGAGCCGGACCGGCTGACGGTCATCGGCGAGGGCGTGGACGCCTTCAGGCCATGACCGGCACGAGCCTTCGGGGCACGAGGAAGGTCAGGATGACGGCCGTCAAACCAAGGATGCA
>DALQ01000017.1:10059-36655 GCA_002496845.1 Euryarchaeota archaeon UBA495 | reverse complement strand
TGATGACCACGGCGACGACCATGACGACCACGACGACGACCATGACGACCACGGCGACGACCATGACGACCACGGTGACGACCACGACGATCACGGTGACGAAGAAGCGCGCTTCGACCCACACAGCTGGCTCGACCCGCTCGCCTTCCGTGCCCAAGTCAAGGTGGTTCGTGACGCGATGATCGAAGCCTTCCCCGAAGGCGAAGACACGTTCACCGCCAACGCCGAAGCCTACATGGCCGAGCTTGTTGAACTGGACCAAGGATTCGCTACCCTGAGCGATTGCTCGCTCAATGAGGTCGCAGCCAACCACGACGCCTACACCTACATGGCTGAACGCTATGACCTCGAATTTGTGACCGTGCACGGCCTGGATCCTGAAGGCGAGCCGTCCGCTGCCGACATCGAGAAGGTCGTTGACAGGATCAACGACAAGGAACTCACGGTGTTCTTCATCGAGGAGTACACCAGCGAAGACGCCGTGGCTTCCCTCATTGAGGAAACCGATGGTGTGACGGTCATGACCCTCTACACCATGGAGATGGCCCCCAAGACCAGCGGAGACAATTACCTCACGCTCATGCAGAAGAACCTGGACAACCTCAAGTCTGGTCTTGCCTGCTGAAAACGGCAAGCAGGGCCAAATACACCCCCGGACGAGACGTCCAAAAGGTGAGGCGCATGAGCAAGGGCGAGGCCATCATCTCAGTCAAGGACCTCAAAGTCCAGCGCGGAGGAGCCGTGGTGCTCGATGGCGTTGACCTCGATATCCATGCAGGAGATTTTGTCGGGCTTTCTGGGCCCAACGGAAGTGGAAAATCAACCCTCTTGATGACCATCGTCGGTGAATTGGAACCGATGGCAGGAAGCGTCACGGTCTTCGGCGGCAAACCCGGCGGCAGTGCCTCCCGCGGCCGAATTGCATGGGTCTCTCAGGCCGCTGCTCAATTGCCGTCCAACCTGAAAATTTCCGTTCGTGAACTGGTCAGCTTGGGGGCGATGTCGTGGATTGACATCCTGCTGCCGTTTCGCAGATCGCAACGTCATGAACGCGTGGAGAAAGCCATCCGACTGGTCGGATTGGAGGACGTCGCAGAGCGCGACGTCCAGCGCCTTTCTGGAGGGCAACGGCAACGGGCTGTGGTCGCACGCGGGCTGGCAACAGAAGCGGAAGTTCTGATCCTGGACGAACCGTTGGCGGGCGTGGACCGCGCCTCCCGGGATGATTTCCTGAAACTTCTTGACAGACTCTGCCGCGAAGAAGGCAAGACGCTCGTGATGGTGACGCACGACCAAGCCGCCATTCACCAGTGCACGCAGTGTGCGATTTGCATCGACGGCAACGTGAGATTTGACGAGAACCACACCTTTGCTCCCGCCGTGATGCAAGTCGAGGCTCTTTCGCTGGGAGGCGATTTCGCAAGCAGCGAACGCGTTGAAGCACCGTGGGAGGGAGCATGATGCCCCTCGGCAGTGCACTCCATCACCTGTTGAACCGGTTTTCCATTTTGGAAATCATTGGTGGTTGGATGCCAGGCGACGTGTTTCCAGCCTTCTTTGAGATGGAAATGCTCCAACGCGCCCTGATTGCATCCGTCCTTGTGACCGTGGTTGCTGGCTTGTACGGCACCTACCTCATGCTTCGCAATCTTTCCTTGATTGGCGACGGATTGGCCCACGTTTCCTTTGGTGGTGTGGCCGTCGGCGTGACCCTAGGTGCAGTCGCACCTCTGTGGTATGCACTTGGCTTCAGTATCGTGGCGTCGATCATCATCTATGAGTTGCAAAGCCGGGAGATTGTGACAGGAGACACCTCGATTGCCATCTTTCTCACCGGCATGTTGGCCTTTGGGTTGGTAGTTCTCAGACTCTTCGGCCAAGGGATCACCACGGACATTGAGGGTTACCTGTTTGGCAGCTTGGTACTGGTTGACACGTACAGCCTTAATCTCATCACGTGGATTTCGTTCCTTGCGCTGTTGGGCCTAGCCTTGTTTCATCGGGCCCTTCTCGCCATCACCGTCGATCACGTTGCTGCACGAATGCAAGGCATTCCTGTGCATCTCGTTGGATTGTGGTTCAGCATCACCGTTGCAACCATCGTAGTCAGCATGGTTCAGGTGATTGGGGCCTTGCTGGTGACCGCTCTGCTGGTGACTCCTGCGGCCACAGCACAACTGGTCAGCCGAAGCTTCCGAGGCAGCCTGCTCTGGACGCAAGCGTTCGGTTTATCGTCGACGCTCATCGGCCTCTATCTCTCGGCCGAACTCAACACTGGAAGCGGCTCCATGATCGCGTTGGTGGCCGCCTTAATCTTCGCCTTAGTTGGTGTGTTGAAGTTGGCGAACACCCACATCAAGCCGTTCGGCTCTTCTCAAGAGAAGCACGTGGAACGCGTTGACGGGTGATGGGAACCTCACCAACACACCTGATAGGAAACGCCGCTTGAAAAGCGCACACCCTCGGGTTTGTCCATGTTTGGGCTGTTGCGACGTTTGACTGAAGTCTCCACCCATCGGCCCAAGGCCACACTCGCCTGTGTGTTCATCGCCATCATGGCCCTGTCCTCAGGTGCGCAGCACCTCGTGTTCGACAGCAGCGAGGACGGGTTCTTTCCCGATGATCCCAGCGTCGACCTGCTCTACGAAATCGAAGACGAATACCGAGCAACCGTGGATTTTGTCCGTTTGATTGAGACCGTTGAGTCCGGTGACCTCCAAGAGGAAGCCACATGGGAACGTCTTGCACGTCACGAGGCCGCGTTGCTCGCGCAGCCCGACCTTCTCCCGAACCATGTGCCCTTGTTTGGGACACAAGCCAACAGCGGACCGGCCGGCCACGCCATGCAATGGATGGCCCTTCAGGACGAAGCCACGGCCGGGCCATGGTTGGCGAACCTTTCTGCGGCCGTGCTGGTGGTGGAAACCAGCGACGACGCCAACCTCTCGGCCGCGCTTGGTGGCTTGATGGCGGCTGCGGCCGACGTCCCACCCGTCGAAGCGGTGACGGCCGACCGTCTGCTCAATTGGACCGCTGAGAACCCGGCTGACTGGCTCACCCGCATGGACACGGCCTCCAACCTCACCGATGAGATCGAAGGGCTCATCGGCCGCGTCTCGGCCCTTCCCGGCCTCCATCCCACCCGTGCGGCCGAGGTTGGACCTGCCGTGGGCATGACCAGCGGCGCGCTTGGACCCGTGCTTGGACTTCAGAGCGTTGACTTCCGGGACCTCATCCTCTCGTGTCTGCCCAGCGAAGACCGTGCTGCACCGTGGGACAGCGACGGTCCGGTGCTGATCACGTTGGTCATCGACGGAGAACCCTCCGCGTGGGACGTCGAGACCTCCGATGAGGTCAACGCCATCATCATGGAACACGTCACGACGCTTGAGGAAGACCTCGTCGACCAAGACGGCGATGTTGTGCGGACCTTCTCCTTCGCTCAATTCACCGAAGGAGCCAACGCCAGCCTTGGGGCAGAAATCGGCATCCTGACCTCCTCGGCCTTCGTCCTTCTTTGCATCATCCTCTGGTTCAATTTCCGCAGCGTGCGCGACACGGCCTACGTGATGGTGCTGGCCGTGTTGGCCATCGGGGCCACGTACGGCCTCTCCGGATGGCTGCAATTCGCGGGCGTGGAGATGACCTTCAACGCCGCCATGAACTCCATCCCCGTGCTGTTGTTGGCCATTGGTGTGGATTACGGATTGCACGTCGTGGCCCGCATCCGCGAGGAATACAGGGACGGTGCACCGCCCGATGCGGAAACGGTCCGCGATCTCGACCTCGAATTGCGACGCCGTGCCGTGCGTCACGGCGCCATCATGACCTCGGTGGCGCTCGCCATCGCCATCTTCACCGACGTGATTGGTTTCCTTTCGTTCCGTCTTTCCTCGCTCGTGTTCCTGCAGGTGTTCGGAACGGTCATCGCCATCGGCTTGTTGATGATCTATTTGCTGAGCATCTCGGCCCTGCCTGCGCTGATGTTGACGCTGCCCCCCAAGCGCATGCCACTGGAAAAGGCCGTCAAGACCGAACCTGGCCGCTGGTCGAAATCGCTCGCCCGCCTTTCGGACGACCCCCTCAAGGTGGCCGGCATCGCCGTGTTGTTGCTCCTGCCCATGGGCATCGGGTTCATGCAACTCGAGGTGGCCTTCGACGAACGGGAGCAGCTCAACCCTGAGGTGCCCGTCGTCGCGGATTTCATCCTGCTTTCAGACGAATTTGCGCAGAGTCCTGCGCCGATCTACGTCGTGGTGGAAGGCAGCGTGTTCAGCGATCAAGGAAAGGCTGCATGGGACGCGGCCCTCGGCGTGGTCGAAGCCACGGACGGGACGTCGTCCATCTCAGGCCTGTGGTCAACCTTGGACGCACAGCGTGCCCAAGACCCGGACCTCGATGGATTGCTCGACGACGTGGACGCTGGCACTGACGGTGCGTGGGAGGCTTTGTCCACCTGGGCTCTGTCGAATTCGACGGGGCGTGAGGTCACCGCGGCCACTCTTGCGGCCGATGGTCTGCAGACGGTCATCTCCTTCCAAGCGGAAACCGCCGCCTGGGACGAAGTCGTGGCCTTTGCGGAGAACACGGCGGAAGCCTTGGACGTCGCAGAAGAAGGTCTCGAAGGGCCACAGGAATTGGCGCTGGCGGGCCGAAGCCTCGTGAACGCGCAAACCACGGCCGACGTGGCCTCTGCGTCCATCCTTTCCACGGGAATTGTTGCGGGCGTGATCCTCTTCATGCTCGTTGGCATTCACACCACACGCCAACGCAACTTCGTGCGTGGCCTTTCGCGCGGCGTGGTGTCGTGGGTCCCGCTGATGATGGTCGTCGCATGGGTGTACGGCATCATGGGATTCACCGGATACGACATCAACCCACAAACGGTAACCATCGGGGCCTTGGCCCTCGGTCTGGGGGTGGACTATGCGGTGCACATCTCCATCCGCATGGAGGAAGAAGCCGAACACGATCCATTCGCCACTGAACAAATGTGGGTGGAGCGTTCCATCGCAACGACCGGACGAGCGATGTTTGGTGCTGCTTTGACCACCGCGGGTGGTTTCAGCGTCCTGAACCTCTCGAGCCTGTTGCCCCTGCGCCTGTTTGGACAAGCTTTCGTGGTCGCCATCACCCTCGCGCTGCTTGCAAGCCTGGTCATCCTTCCCGCCTTCTACCGCCGCTTCCTGCACGTTGAGGCGGCGATGGCGAAGGCCAAGCTGGGTGAAGCCGAAGAGGCCTGAGCCCCGAACACCGGTTCAAAGCCGGCCTCCATGATGTGATGACATGCGTGCCCTTGCCCTCGCGATGCTGATGTTTGCCGCTTGCCTCGCGGGATGCGTGGCCCCCGAGCCGATGCTCGGCGAACCGATGGAGCCCACCACGCCCAGCGACGAGACCCCGGAGCGCATGACCATCGTGGCCACCACCGCAGGGCGGAGCGTGGACGAATCGACGACCCTGGACGTCGTGGCCAGTGCAAACGGCAACGCGACGCTTCTCATCTGGGTTGCCGCAGGATGCAGTGGATGCCACGACTGGACGGAAACGGTGGCCGAGGAGCGCGAAGCAGGCAACTACACCGATTTGCGGGTCGTCAGCGTCCACCGTTACCCTTCGTTCGAAGACGCTGACGAGGTGATCGACCGGTACGGGACCGCCAACACCAGCACGGAAGCCACATGGCCGTTGTTGTTGCCAAACGACGGTGACACCGTTGTGAACGCCGACACCGGAGAAGCCACCTCGGTGGATTTGGTGGACGCCTTTGAGGGCCCAGTCACCCCAACCTTGCAAGTGCTTGACGGGGAAGGCCACCTCGTGTGGACCTCCAAGACCTACTGGGCCGACGTTTCGGTCCTCGACGACGCCGCCACCCTCATGCGCTCCCTCAACGAGGCATCCGCATGACCCCGCTCGCCGAGGCGATGTTCTGGCTGGCCAACGCCCTGATCGTGCCCGTGTGGGGCATGATGTGGTTCCTTCCGGACCATGACCTCACCAAACGCTACATCGGGGACCTGAAACTGACCTTCCTTCCCTTGTTGGTGCCTTATCTTGTCCTGGCGCTCCCTGTGTTGCCTGACCTGCTCATGACCCTCGGCACGCAAATGCCGACCCCTGCGGTCGTCGTGGAGTTGTTCGAAGACCCGGACATGGTGGTGCTCGCGTGGATCCACCTCCTCGCGCTCGACACGCTCGCAGGTCGCCACATTTGGCGCCGCATGCTTGTGGCGGGTCGGCCAAGAGCCGTGTCCTTCCCTGTGCTGCTCTTCTGCCTCTTGCTGGGCCCCTTGGGTTTTGCAGCGGGCATGGCCTTGACGTGGAACGTGAACGGTGAGGACCTCTCCATCCCCAAAACGGAAACGGGCACCACTACGAATCCGTCGGATTAATTCGCATCGTGCTCATCCGCCATCATGCAACCTGGTAGCGTCGGTGGCTCACCACTGTCTGGACAACCAAGTCCCGTGATGATGGGCACGCCAATGATGCAACCCGAGACGAACGCCAATTTGGCGCTGGGATTGAACATCGGTGGGCTTGTGTTGACCTTCTTGGCCGGTGGACTGGGAATTATCCTGTCCATCGTCGGCCTTGTTTTTGCGTACAAGGGGCGCAAAGTGGTCCAATCCATGCCCGGCCACCCTGACACGCAGAAAATCACGGCCAGCCTCTGGCTTGGCTGGCTCGGGATCATCCTTCCTCTGCTGTTCGTCATTGGCGTGGTTGTCTTTCTCGTGATCGTCGCCAGCACCGCGGGCGGGATGAATTACTAGTCGGGGTTTGGGGTCGTATGGATGCAGAGGCTGAACATCACCCGTTGAGCTTCACAGCCCTCCGCAATGACATGAGGGCACGTCCTGGCGCGTACGCCTTGTTCATCGTCAGCATGAACATCATCGGGACATCAGGGACCGTCACTTTGTGGGGTGTTGTCGGTGAGCTCCCACCGATTGTGTTCATACGCATTTGGTTTGCCAGCCTTTTCGCCAACGTGGTGTTTGTGTGGGCTTCAGCCATGACCTTCCGTTGTTTGATGCTGCTGGATCGTGTGCAATGGAGGTACCGAATCATGTCCCATCCGGTGATGTGGATTGCAGCCCCTGTGATGATACTCCTGAGTTGGATCCTGTCATGGAACGTGCTGTGCCTGTCGGGAAACAACGTGGACTTCGTGCTTGAAGGCGGATTTGCACTGGACTTCGCGTGGTTCGTGACCTTCCTCACGTCCCTCCCAATAGACCCAGATGGAGACAGCGCGAGTTATGTGGGCTATGCTTGGGTCAGCGTGCCCTTCGCCACCTTTGTGGCGATCATGATTACTTACGGCAACTCAGAGATGGTGCCCGATCAAAAAGCACAGGCATCGAGCACGTCCTGACCGCCCATGTAGGGCTGCAGCACGTCGGGCACCCGCACGCGCCCGTCCTCGAGTTGGTTCTGTTCCATGATGGCCACGAGCGCACGGGTGGTGGCCACAGCCGTGGAGTTCAGCGTGTGAGCGATGGGTTGGTTGGCGTGGCCGGGCACACCGGTGCGGATCTGCAAGCGGTTGGCCTGGTAATCCGTGCAGTTGGAACACGAGACGACTTCCTTGTACGCTTTCGCGCCGGGCAGCCATGCCTCAAGGTCGTACTTCCGGCTGGCCACGGTGCCCATGTCTCCGGTGCAGATGTTGACCACTTCGTAGTGGAGCCCGAGCGCATCCCACAGGTCGATGCAGTTCTGAAGCAGTTCCTCATGCAGGTCCCACGAGCCCTCAGCGTCGCTGATCACAATTTGCTCCACCTTGCGGAATTGGTGCACGCGCCAAATGCCACGGTCGGATTGACCGTGGGCTCCAACCTCACGCCGGAAGCAGTCGGATACGCCGACCAAGCGCAAGGGAAGGTGTTCCTCTGGCACGGTTTCGCCCATGTACATCGCCGTCAATGGATGCTCGCTCGTGGCCGTCATGTAGTAGCCATCTGGCTCGATGCCGTACATCACCGTCTCAAAGTCACCGAGATCGGTCACGCCCTCGTAGGCGGTCCTGTTCATCATCACCGGTGGCTGGACGAAGGTGTAGCCACGCTCGCGGAGGAAATCCACCGCATAGGCCGAAAGCGCCATTTCCATCCGAGCGAGGTCACCCTTGAGGTAATAGAAGCGGCTCCCTGTGACCTTTGCAGCACGCTCAAGATCCACCCAGCGGTTCATCTCGATGAGGTCATTGTGGACGCGTGGTTCGAAGGAAAACGTCGGCTTCTCGCCGTGCACCGAATGCACGGTGTTGCCGGATTCATCGGCCCCACTTGGCACCGCCTCGTGAAGCAAGTTCGGGATGCTCATGCGCACGGCGTCGCGGGCCGCCAAGGTCTCGTCGACCTCTTTTTCCATCGCTGTGATGCGGTCTCCGATGGAAGCGACCTCGGCCAGCACACGCTGCATTTCCTCCTGGTCGCCGGCCTTCTTGGCCGCGCCGATTGCACGGGCGGCTTGGTTGCGCTCTGCTCGCAGCACATCGGTGGCCTTGAGCAGGTCGCGCCATGCGCCGTCGAGGCGGATGACCTCGTCAATGGCGTCGTGCGGAAGGCCACGCCGGTCATGGTCCGCACGGATGCGGTCCGGTGCGTCGCGGAAGAGCGCGATGTCCAGCATGAGGGTGCCTCCAAGCCGATGAGCGAGGGACCGTCCTCATCAGGCTTCGCCATCACAAGGAGATGCCGAAGGCGAAGAGGCCGCTTCCCACAAAGAGCAGCCCACCAACGAGGTAGCCGAGAATGGACCCGCCGTTGAGCAGGGGCAAACCGGCCTGCGCACGACCCGTCGAAACGGCGCGCATCAAGACTGCATAACCCGCCAATCCACCGATGAGGGTGGTCAGGCCGACCATGAGACCCGCGGAACCACCGATGTACTGCACGGCGGAAAGCACGAGCATCCCGGGGAAAATGACGTCGCCCAATCCCATGAACATCGCATCACGGCCTCCTGTGCTGGCGGTGCTCGAAGACTCAGCTGATGGCGATGCTTTCGGAGGTGGCTGAGGACGGTCTTCGGAAAACTGCCCGTCCCCGTACCCTGCGCTGTCTTCGATGAAAGAATAGTCACGCTTCTGAGGCGCGACCAGCAAGATGGGCAGACGCAGGCCGATCATCGTGTCCGCCAATTCCAGCATATGCCGGCTGCGGTACACGGCCCAGGCGTCGTAGACGGCTGCTGCGATCATGAAGACGATCACGAGAGGCGGCACGAAGGTGACACCAAGCATGGTGATGACACCGGCACCGACGAGCACGCCGACCGTGTTGACCACGTACCATTCCGAGTGAACGTAGAGCAGGACCATCATCACGATGCCCACGGCCAATCCGATGATCGAGGCGAGGGTGTCGAACATGATGTCGCCACGGAGGAACATGTCGCCCGTGAAGACGCCGGTTTGCACGTCGTTGTCGTCGACGAGGGCGATGCGCCATTCGTCTCCACCGATGACCGCCAGATGAGTGACGTCTGAGACGTCGTTGAACACGAAGAGGTTGACCAACGATTCGCCGACGTACATGCTCACCGATTCCTCGCTCAGCACCCAGACCTCGACGTTGCCGTCGCTGTCCACCTCGCTGTCCACGTCGCTGATGACGATGTCAACCACCCCGCTCCCGACGTCGTCCAAGCGAAGGCGGTCTTCCTGTTCTGGCGCGGCATCGGCCGCGGTCCACTGAGTGTTCCACGTCCAGGCATCAATTGCTCCTGAGGCGTCACCAAACCACAGCAGGCGCTGCTCTGGCGAGGTTGAAGTTTCAAACCATGGCGAAGGAGCGACCTGAGCGGTCGTGAGCGCATCAGCATCATCGCCTGAACGGTCGATGCTCATCGCCTCTTTCACCGCCGCCATGGGATTGCCTTGGTCGTCAAACCCGATCGACGTGTCCTCAAGTTCGAGGACGGTGGCGTAGGTTTCGCTGACCACCAACCAATGGTCTTCACCGAGGAGTTCGCTGTGGACGAAACCGGTGTTCAGGTCCAATTCAGGAGGAAGCTGCCAAGCAGCCTGCTGGCGGTAGACGGTGCTGCCTGCTTGGTCGACGGCGACGTAGCGCCAGAGGACCTCAGCGCCGTCGATGATGTAGAGGTCGTCACCAAACATGGCGGCAGCGGCGCAGCCTACGATCTCCACGGGGCCGTTTTCGCCCTCTTCAAAGCAGGAAAAGGACGACTCCATGCTGCCGTCTTCGTTGAGGTTCCACACGAAAGCACCGTTGAACAGGGTCATCATCGATGCCCCGTCGACAGACGGGTGTTCTGTGGCCCGAATGACGTCGTAGTTCAGCGCATTTTCATCCAATGGATGCGGATGGGTGGCCGTCCACGAGGTGGTGCCGTTGGCCCAGTCGTCCGATTGCACGGAAGTGATGACGTTGACATACTCCCCGTCGTCGTTGAATACGAGGTCCGCAAAGATGGCATGATCTGGACCAAATTCGCCAATGATGCGTCCATCGGGGCGCGATTCTGCTTCGCTTTCGAAGGGAAGCACGCCCGGGTCATCAACCAACATGACGTGCGCAAGTGGAACGGTGGTGTACATCAGAGCCAAGGCCAAGATGGCCATCACGCCGTACTTGATGACCCAGCGGGCGCCCATGCGCACGAGGAAGAGGATGGCTGCGGTGAAGATGAAAATCATCAGCAATTCAAGGGCGACGTAGCGCACTTGCGTGGATCCAGACTCGCCAAAGGCCTGCAGTTGGTTGGCGTCGTAGAACGGTCGAATCACCAACCCGAGCAGAATGGTGCCGACAAACATCCCGGCCATGCCCAGCATGGACGCCCACTCGCCTCGGTCCGAGGGCACCGTCTCGTCGGATGGCATGTGATTTGGTGGGAGGGGGTGCATTTGACCGCATCGGTGCAAGCAACGCCATGATGATGACCCCTCGCCCCTCGACAGGAACGTGGATGCTCAAGGACCACGCGCTTGGCTCGAGGCGCGCCGTGCCCGTGGCATGGCGCTCGGTCTTGACACCACGCGTCGACTCCTCATGGCGCTTGGCCGACCCGACCTCCGACCTGCCACGGTGATTCACGTGGCAGGGTCCAACGGGAAAGGCACCGTGTGTGCCTTGCTTGCAGCCACAGCACAGACGAACGGACACACGACGCTCTTGTTCACCTCACCGCACGTGGCGCGCATCGAAGAACGAATCCGCGTCAACGGGCGTCCGGTTGAAGCCGCCATGTTTGATCAGGCCGTGCTTCGGGTGAAGGCTTGCGCCGAAGACCTCAACCTCGAGCCGACTTTCTTCGAGACCACCATGCTCGTCGCTTGGGCCGTGTCCGATGCCGTGAATGCGGAGGTCGTGGTGCAGGAAACAGGTCTCGGTGGGCGGCTTGACGCCACACGTGCCACCAGGGCCGACCTGTCCATGGTCACCTCCATCAGCGTCGAGCACGCGTCCCTTCTGGGGACGACGCGCGCCGAAGTGATGGTGGAGAAAGCCGCCATCGCTCGGCCAGGAAAACCGCTGTTGCTCCGCGATCCGGAGGACGAAAAGGTGCTCGAGGCCGCCCGTCGCACCGCTGAACGCGCAGGCGACCACGATTTGGACGACGACGGGCCAGCGTCCGTCGTCACGGTCGTCACGGTACCCGCCAATGTGGACGTCCGTGACGAAGCCGTTCAGCTGGCCAAGGCCGCCTGCACCACACTGGGATGGCCCACGGACGAACTGGATGACCTTGCCTCTCGCATCCGCTGGCCAGCGAGGGCGCAGTGGGTTCGTACAGACGCGGCCGGCTGTGGGCCGATGTTGATCGACGCCGCTCACAATCCCTCTGGGCTTACGAGGACCTTGCCTGGATTGTGGCAGTCCTTCCAAGCACAGGTTGGGGCGGGCGCGTGGCGCCTGCTTTTCGGGACTTCACCTCAATCGGACATGAGGGCCATGCTGGCCCCGTTGCTGGAACGTTGCCGTTTGAGCCATCCCGACCACGTGCTGCTGGTAGCACCCGAGGGAGGGCGCATGCCCGGAGTGGCCCCCGAAGTGCTCGGTGAAGAAGCATGGTCGAGCCTCCATGGCGTGGAATGCTTTGCCACCGTCGCGGACGTCGTCCGCCACATGAAAGCCCATCCAATGCCGACCTTGGTGCTTGGTTCGCTCTACCTTGCCGGCAACGTGCTGGCCGAACTTGGTTTGGACACGGACGACGACCTCAGCCTGTTCCCTCAGCACGGATGAGGCGCCTGGCGTCCTTCGTCAACAAGACGACCGCTCCCAAGACAGCAGCCCAGGGACTGGGCCGCAAAGACTCAAAGGGAAGGTGCATGAACCACAGCCGGTCAAGATGGCTTCAAAGTGGGACGTCCGGTTTCTTGAGTTGGCGAATCACATCAGCACGTGGAGCAAAGATCCGTCCACAAAGGTCGGCTGTGTGGTCGTCGGTGCGGACCGCGAAATCCGTTCGACCGGCTTCAACGGGTTCCCACGAGGAATCGAGGATTCAGACGACAGGCTTGCGGACCGCGAAGAAAAGTACCCCCTCATTTGCCATGCTGAAGAGAACGCGATCATGCATGCGGCCCGTGTTGGCGTCTCGCTGAAGGACTGCACGGCTTACGTGACGTGGCCTCCCTGCACGCGCTGTGCACGATCGTTGATCCAAGCCGGCATCGTGGAAGTCGTGTATGCTGGAAAGGACAACGTACCTGAGCGATGGGAAGAGGATTTCACCCGTTCGACCAACATGATGAAAGAAGCAGGCATCAACCTTCGAAACGTCGAATTCGAGTGATCAACTCCAGAAACGGCGCGTACGGGCGTACTCAATTTCCGCCTCGTGCACCGCTTCCAACAACCGGTCTGTGTCACCGCGCTGAACTTTCCGGAGAATACGTTGTGCGGTGGCTTCTCCGACGCCACGCCCCATCAAGGCAAGCACGGCTTCCATGCCGCGGTTGGCCACAAGCTGTGCGTTCTTGTCCATCCGGCCTCGGTCTTTCTCGTCCTCGCTTTTGACCCAGCCCTCGAGCATCGAGAGCATCCCCTCGCGTGCACAGGCGAGCATCCGTCCGCCGCATGCGCGGCAACGTCCGATGTCGGCGATTTCGGGGTACCGTGCCACACGGAATCGGCGCACCTGACCACAATTCAGGCAGCACAAGGCGGCTCGTTCGTTCATCAAACGAAGGCGAAGACGCTCGCGTACTGCTTCGTTGTCCCATTGCGGCAAAAGCAGGTCCTTGCGGGCCCTGTTGGAAAGGCCCAGCCGCCCGGCGGCGGTATGATGCACGGTGATGTGACCGGCATGAATCGATTCGAGAACATGAGCGGCCCCCTCGACGTCCATCCGTTCGTGAAACAACTTGGCCAGCACTTCCTCCATGACCACCGTGCCACGGTAGCGACCGATGAGGGCCTGGAGGTTGATCTTCCGCGGGTCAACACCATGCCTGAGGATGCCGAAGGTTTTCGCCACCTCCGCAAAGCGCCACCTCACTTGACGAGAATTTGGGAGGGTCACCGAAAGCAAACCAACCAAGGCTTCTGGAGGCGTTTCCTGCAGCCACTCAATGATGTCCTCTGGAGCAACACCGCTGGCCTGAATGGAGATGCGCGTGGCTTCCACCACCAAACGGCCCCATGACCCGGTTTTGGTGCTCGCCATCGCGAGCAGAAACTGCCCCAGGGCCTCGTTGATGAGCGTCCCTTGGCACGAATTCAGGACGACCGCGTCGTCGCGTTGTTCCACCGTCATGCGCCGTTCCGTCGGCAGATCTCCGGTCGCCTCAACGTGTGCAATGACCGCCTCAGCCAACAGGCTGCGGCAGGTCGCGTCCAAGGGATGGGCGGCCAAATCTGGACCCTCTTGGCCGAGGCCAAGCACGTCGAGGGCAGAGGAGGATTCGTGGGCAGGGAGGGGGAGGTTGAGGTCGGCCGCGACCGCGCGTCGCAAACGGCCAATGTCGCGCCCGACGTCTTCGGGAACCGGGGGGAGTTCCCCCAGCCATGTGGGCGCTTGCGCGACGTCTTTGGTGGGGATCACCAACAACTCGCTTTGCTCTGGGTCCGCGTCCACAATGCGCCACGTCATGCCGGCCATCACGAAGCGAGCAATGCGGCCATCGTCCTCTTCGCCGCTGTCGTTGAGGGTCAGCACGAAGGCTTCGTCCACCGAGCCGATGGCGCGTCGTGTGACGGCATCGCGCACCCGGTAGGCGTGCTTGTCGGGAATCATCGAGAGATGGTTGCTCACCCACGTCCGGGTTCGACCCGCCGTTCCGTACCACCCCTTGGCGTACCGCTTGGGAATGGGGGCTTGCAAAGCGAGGACGTCGTCAGGAAGGTCCTCTTCTGGCGTGTTCCACTCCGGGCGTTCTGGAACCTTCTGATCCTTGGCGTTGAGCAAGGCAACGGATTCAGCCCAGACGGGCGCAGGCCATCGGTACCAAGGCACCTTGGTCGGGTCCTCAACGACCCGCACCAGCCATCCGTCTTCCAGCACACGAAGCACGTTCAGCGTGTCGTCCTGAGACCAGCCGTCGAATTGCGGCACGTCTGCGAAAATGGCGGTGGCCTCGTGCAGCGGGACCGCTTTGTGTGCATGGGCCATCAGCACCAGCTGATTGGCGGCGATGCTCCAGGGTCGCGCACGCCACGTGACGGGTTCAATCGCCGCTTCCATGGCGCGCCGTGCGGTGACGGCCGCCTCGCTCAATTCGTCCACGTCCCAGACCAACAAGTGCCCACGGCCGAGACCGCCCAAGCGGTGATCGGCACGACCCACGCGCTGAAGCATGCGGTCCACGGAACGGGGTGAATTCACCTGAATGACCCGCTGGACGCTACCAACGTCGATGCCGAGTTCAAGACTGGACGTGCAAACCAACGCATCGAGGTCCCCTGAGCGGAGGTCGTCTTCCATCGCCTGCCGCGTGTCTTGTGCGAGGCTTCCGTGATGCACGCCGATGCGAAGGTGCGGCGCCATGTGTTGCAGGCGCTGGCCAACGGTTTCAGCATCGGATCGGCTGTTGACGAAGACCAAGGCTTGGGGCGTCTGTTCCACCTGTCGAATGAGGCGCCTGAACGTGGCGTGGGCACGCGTGGACAGGGCCTGTTCGACCGCCCCGATCTCGTCCTGCGCTTCAGGCGGCTCGGATTCAACGGTCAATTCAGTCTCGCGCGGGGCGACCGCCACCATCGCTTGCCCGCGGCCTGGGGCAAGCCATTCGGCCACATCGGTGGGGTTGCCGACGGTCGCAGAGAGCCCAATGCGTTGCACGCGGTGGCCGCACATGTGGTCCAAACGCGAGAGCCCGACGGAAAGTTGCCAGCCACGTTCACTCGCCGCAAGGTCGTGGACTTCGTCCACCACGACGGCTTTGACGCTGCGCAACAACGCACGAAGTCGATGGCCGGTGAACATCAACTGGAAGGTTTCAGGCGTGGTCACGAGCAGATGAGGTGGCCGCTTGCCCTGCCGTTGACGCTCGGATTGCGACGTGTCGCCATGGCGCAAGCCAACGCGCAGCCCCACGGACTCGGCGAGGTCGATGAGACGACGGTCAACGTCGCGGTTCAGCGCACGCAGCGGCGTGATGTAGAGGATGGCGAGCGGGTCCCACGCTTCGTCGAGGCAACGGTGGAGCAGCGGCAGCACGGCTGCCATGGTTTTGCCAGAACCTGTGGGGGCCACCACGACGCCTTCATCGCCTGCTGCCAAGGCCGGCAGCGCCAGGTCTTGCACCGGTGTTGGCGCCCATCCTCGGCCATCAACCGCCTCCCTGAGGGCGGGATGAAGCGCATCGAAGACCGAACCCATCCCCGCACCTCACCCGAATCCCTGGCCCGTAGGCCTTGAGGTCACCGCTTCGTTCGTGGCATCACTCACACGGCTTGGCCATGCCGATGTCCGCTTGAGGGAGGTCTGGAGGTAGCCTTATTCACTCGAAATTGTTGAGGCAAGCATGAGCAAAAGGTTCGCCTCAGTTTGCTCATTCCTGTTCCTCTTTACCGCCTTGAGTGGCTGCATCGCCGAGGAAGACGCCACCGAACCTCTGTCATCTGAGGACGGCATTGGATGGGACCTGCCCGCCTTGATCGACGACTGCATCGAATACGATGGCCTCGAACGTTGCTGGTTTACCCACGTGCCGAGCAGTTACGACCCTGAGGTCCCGCCTCCCCTGCTTGTCAACATGCACGGGTTTGGGGGAACAAACAGCGCGTTCTACAACTACTCTCAATTCGATGCGATCGCCGAAGCCCATGGGGTCGTGGTCGTGTATCCGCAGGGCTACGAAAACTCCTGGAACGCAGGGTGGTGTTGCGGCGAAGCGAAGGACGTTGGCCTCGATGACGTTGGGTTCATCCTCAGCATGATCGAAACGATCGGCAACAACATCACGGTGGACGATTCCAGGATCTATGCCTCCGGCCACTCCAACGGCTGCGCCATGACCCACAAACTCGCCAACGAAGCCAGCCACGTGTTTGCTGCGGCAGGTTGCATGGCCCTGTACTTGCTCGAAGACCCACATCCGTCGTACAGCCCAATTTCCCTCATCGAAGTACACGGCGTGCTCGATGGCGTTATTCCGTACGGCACGTCATATTCCTCCTCGATGTACTTCGACGGCTCGCTTGACGGGGAAGAGGGGGCGATTCAGAACATCATGGATTGGGCTGAGATGAACGGATGCGAAGGAAGCGCCATGCCGCCAAAAATTTTCGAGACCTACCCCGACTATTCGGTCATGGGATACGACGCGTGCGAGGATGAAACCGAGGTGAACTTGGTCACGCTCAACTTCGCGGCTCACGTGCCCTACACCAACAGCGACACGGACAACCCGACCAACATTGACACGGTGCAACTCGTGTGGGATTTCATCAGTCGGTTCTCAAAATCGGATGAGCACAGCACCGCCTGAACACGTGTCCGGCAGATGCAAGCCGTCACAGCATGGCCATATCGCAGTCATCGTTGTACACCGCAGAAGTGGACGTGGCGAGATTTGAACTCGCGGCCTCTTCGTTGCGAACGAAGCGATCTTCCAACTGATCTACACGCCCTTGTGCAGCCTTCCGCTGGACGCGGCCCACTTAGCCCTTGCGACCATGCATCTGCGCTGACAGAGAGCGGAAACAGGTTGATAGGGCGGTGCCCAGTGTTCACGCCATGACGACCCCTCTGATCGAGGCTGAAGCCCACTGTGACGGACCCTGCGGCGTGTACGACCCTGCCAGCGCACGTGTGGCCGCTGAAGCCGTCCAGTCGATGACCAACAAGATGCTCGCCCACAGCTGCCCGGACACCTCTGATGTGCCCGCCATGGCCGCTTACCTGAACACCATGTCCCGCTACGCGGCCATCAAGGAAGAAGAAGCCCAGAAGTGCAAGAAGGAACTCCTCGTGCTCTGGACGGACTTCTTCAAGCCCCAACACCTCGAAGCCAACCCCGACCTCCACACCGTGTTCTGGAAGGCTGCGAAGCTTTGCTCGGCCTGCAAGGTCGAGGTTTCCGCGGTGCACGCTCAGGAACTCATGGACGCGGTGGAGGAAATCCACGCCATGTTCTGGGCCGTGAAGGGCCGTGACGTCCCTTGGATCCGCGCCTCCTGAGGCCGGAACATGGGCGAACTCGTCCAGGTACGCATCAATGGCCACAGCATGTGGCCAACGTATCCAGATCAGCACGTTGCCACGTTCCGAACGGTCGAAGCCACACAACACGTCCCACCAGGGACCGTGGTGTTGGCCCAACATCCGCTCAAACCAGATGTCAAGGTGGTCAAACGCGTCCGTCACGTCACCGATGACGGACGTCTCTTCCTCGAGGGCGACCAACCCGACCCACTGGGTAGCGAGGACTCGCACAACTTTGGTCCGGTGAAAGCCGAGGCCATCCTGGCCGTGGCTACCGACGACCAGGGTTGAACTCAATCGTCCATTTCGTCGTCGTCGTCATCGTCGAAGTCTTCGTCGCCTTCGTCGTCCCACGCGTCTTCGTCGTCGTCAAAGAACGCACCTTCACCGTGATCGATGGCCGTGCGTTGCGCGACCGTTCCAACGACCGCGACGAGCAGCAAACCGAAGATCGAGAAAATCCACGCCAGTGGGTTCTCACGGTACGAGTCCTTCCAACCGAATCCAGCAGCGTAAGCGACTTGGAGGCCGTGCTCGGCCTCGTTGTCGTCATCGTTGGCTTCGAGGACCACGTTTTCTCCGTCCACAACCACACGAATGCGGTCGACTTCTTCGGCCGTCCACTGTTGAGTGAGTTCGACGACCTCTCCTTCACCAAGGCCAGCAATGGCCCTCGTCGCAAAGGGCGACTCAGCATCCCCAGCGTAAAACGCGACGTTGAACGAAATGTTCGTTGCACCACCGACGTTTTCCACACCCACCGTGACCGTGACGGTGGAGCGGGGTGCGATGTGGTCGTCGGACAAAGCGATGGAAGCCACACGAAGTTCTGGACCAACGGCACCAAGCCGCACCCATTGACGCTCAAAGTCGGTGTCGTCCTCGGCCAGTTCTGGGATTGGGCTAGCTTCTGAGTTTGAAACGACAGGGAAGTCGTTGCCTGCCGCGTCGTATCCTGACACAAAGAAGCCCACGAAGTCGCCTTCCCGTGGCGTGATGGTCCCGCCAGCCGTGAGGTCAACGCTGCCGGTCCATGTCACGATCATGCCGTCCTGACGCATGCCGAGCGGGCTTGAACCTGCACCAATGGTGATGGTGCGCGTTTCGTCACGCATCACCCAATGGACGTACTGAACCGAACCGGTCAGGTCGGCGTCTTCAGAACCAAGGAATTCCACCGGCACCGAACTGAGGTCGTTTTGCTCGGACACGTCGATGACGTTGAGTGGAGCCACACGTCGGGTCACACGAGGCGCGGCGTCATCGACAAGCACGCGCAGCGTGGTGGACACCAGCGTGCCCGTCATGTCTTCGCCACGGCCAGGAATGTTGGTGATGGATATCAAGCACGTTCGCGTGGGCGAGGACTGCAAGGTGGCCGCCGATGAAAGGGGCACCTCGACCTCGTAACCACCGTTCTCGGTGAGCGAACCGTCCGACCAAGTCTTTTCGCCGTCAAACACGTCAACGAGGATGCCCAAGTCGCGCGGTGCAGCGATGTCGGAACCCTCGTAGACAACCCGTCCGGTGAAGGCCAAACGGTCGTCCTTCCGCACGCGAGTCCCGTCTGCGACGGGGCCAGTGCGGGGTTCGCTGACGTCGTTCACCTGGAAGGAGTCTGAAGCGAGCACGAGGTCGTTTTCGACGCGGAAGGTGTGCTCCAAGAGCAAGATCCTGCTGTCACCAGAGGAGGCGCGCTCCTTGTAGAGCAAGGCAACATCACCCATTTCCTCGTCCGGCCAATCCCAGCCGAACTTGATCTGGAAGGTGACGATGATCCACGGCAGCCCGGATTCGTTGGTCGTCTCGACCATCGTGCTGGTCGGCAAGATGGTGATGAAGGGGCTCTCGGACCAGAAGGTGTCGTTCAATCCCGAGTAGGAAATTCGTTGAGCGTCGCGTGCAGGGTTCGGCCCTTCAAAGTCGAAGACCAAACTGATGTGCTCGAAGTCGATGGCGGTGTTGGCGTCGATGAAGCCGAGCGTGATGGTCTGGGTCAAGCCAGCGTAGACGGCTGCGTCGTCGTCATGACCGACCCATTCCAATCCCGTGAAGATGGCCGAGGAATCTTTGCGTGTCCTGAAGGTCGCATCGTCGTAATTGAAGCCGTGCTCGCCCTTGAGCTGCAGCACTTCTTCATCCAATCCAATGGCTTCGTAGTACAACGGATTGCCGGCTTGGTCGCCACCGCTCCAGAAGTAGGACACGCGCCCCATGTTTGGATTGCGGCTGTGGTCGATGGTCGTGGCGAACCACTTCTTTGCGGACTCGCTGGTGTTGTAGACCTGCTTGGTGGCGTACTCCGAAGGTTCTGCCTCGCCGTTGCGGTTGAGGTCGTGGTCCTGCTCGACCCAGTAATTCAAGGTCAATTCCATCGGAACGCCAATCTCGTCGTTGACCAAGGCACGGACGGCTTGTTGGTTGGACGCCGCTTCGTAGGCGTCTTCGGCCGGAACCGTGAGGGTGCGTTCTGGAGCGGTACCGTCCACGCGGAAGGTGCGCGACCATTCCGAGTTTGGCGTCATCACGTGGGTTGGATCCTTTTCGTTGTAGGTCTGAACCTCGTAGGTGATGCCGTCCGGAATGTCCAGATTGGGCACATCGATGCTGATGAAGAACGAACCGTTGTTGTTCGACGTATCCCTTGCGGACGCTTCGACGTAGTTGTTCCGAGCGACGCGGACGTCGAAGGCGCTGTCCAAGGGTGCGTCATCCGTGTCCATGAACCACATGGCACCGGTGAAGTGGAGTTGCTCACCGGCGGAGACCCAACCTTGGTCGGGCACGTCGTCGCGGGTCAGTTCACCGTCGTTGTCACGGACCTTGAGGTACCCAAGGCCGTAGGACCGGTTCGCAAGGAGTTGCCCGTCCGCCTGAAGGAGGGCGGGACTGTAACCAGCAGAGCCTGAGTCGTCGAGGCAATTGGTTCGGAAGCCGACGCCTCCGACCACACCTTGGCCGTCGTGTTGACCCATGTCGGGCATCTGGTCGGTGACGGTGAAGAACCAATGAACTTCGAGAATGCCGTTGTTCAACACCGAGTACGACGAGGGGTCCAATTCGATGTAATCTTCCGGATCGTTGGGGGCCGGGAACACGTCCCCTGGATTCCACGTGAAGGTTGGATTGGCCGATGCTCGGCTGGTCAACAACGTGAGGCTGGCTTCTTGCAAACCGTTGGCGTTCTCGCCAATGACGTGACGTGTCACCACTTCGTACGGTTCGGCACGGGCGTGGAGCACCTCGCCTTCTGGAATCTGGATGGCCAAATTCACCGTTTGCATCGTGTACGT
This sequence comes from Euryarchaeota archaeon UBA495, assembly GCA_002496845.1. Classification (GTDB taxonomy): domain Archaea; phylum Thermoplasmatota; class Poseidoniia; order Poseidoniales; family Poseidoniaceae; genus MGIIa-L3. The sequence continues at coordinate 15,728 of DALQ01000017.1, read as the reverse complement.
GACCTCAAACGAAGAAAGGATCAATTTGCCCGGCTTCGAGGACGTCAAAGTCACCTCAAGGTCAACGTAACCTGAACCAGTGGACGGAATGTTGTCGTTGAATCCCTTCAAGAAGCGAGAGCCGGAATCCTGACTTTGTGCCGTTGCTGCACCGAACAAGGTGCCCTGCCGATCCCAAATTTCGGTCCCGGCCACCTTGAGTTCAACGTTTTCTGGAACGTTGGAGTGGAATTGGATGTGCAGGTCTTCCAGCGTCGGAGAACGGAGGGTTGAGGTCGAGGCCAGTTCAATCCGGAAGCACTGGTAGTACGACGTTGAGGTGAAGGATTTCGACTGACCGGATTGGGTGAACTGTTGCACGTTGAGGCTGGTTGAAGTACAGGAGGTGCTCGAAGAACCTGTGGCCAAATTCACCTTGATGGAGGTGCCCGTTGGCGTGGTGGCGTTCCAATGGACGGTGGCCGCCACGACGTTGGTGGTGCCGCCCGTGTATTGGTATCCGTAGATGTAGCCGTTCCTGACGTATTGGTTGACGTACTCAATGACAACGCCGTCCAAAATTGGCGTGGCCTGTGCGGTTCCTGACAACGTGGCACGCCAGGTGAGTTGGGTACCTGACGAGGCGAAATTCACCGTCTGCCCGGGCGTGGCCGTCTGCCATGTGCTGCCGCCGTCGTTGGACACCTGCACCGACACCGAGGTGCCCGATGGAACATAGGCGAACACACCTGCAAGTTTGAGCGAGGAGACGGCGCTGGAGATGGTGGTGGTGGCGCCTTGCACGGTCGCGGACGTGCCCGAGGGCGAGCGCTGGTCGTACAGAGCACCGTCACCGGCCATCTGGAATTGGCGCGCATAGCCGCTGCAATAGCTGACGTGGAAGCAGGCCCACATGACCTTCCCCTCATCGTATTCTGCCAAACCGTAGTGCCCACCGCCGGGCATGGCTTGGTAGCCTTCCTTCATCAGCAAACTGCCCGTGAAGGAGTAGTGATGATGTCGGCTCCCCTGAATGTTGTATTCGTTGACCGTCACACGGGGGTGGTTCACGTCCAGACCCGACAACGGATTGTTCGACGCTCCCATGTGGTTGAAGTCCGAGGAGGATCCGAGGCTCCACGTTCCGTTGATGGACGTTGGAGAGGCGGGATTCAATTCCATGAGGTATTGGTTGTAAATCGGGTAAGAGCTGCTGTCGTAATAGGTGGCCCAGAGCTTGCTGGTACTCTCGTCAAAGTCAACGCCGGTGATGTAGTAGGGGTATCCAAAGCTGTAGGAACTGCTGCAATACCATGAGGTCTCGCTGACCGTCCACTTTGAGAGGAGATAGCTGGAGTAATGCGCCAACCACACCTTTCCGCTCGAATCCATCGTGGCGTCGTAGATGTTGTAGCGCACGGAGGTGCTGGAACAGGTTCCTGTGCTCATGCTCGCCGTACCGATGTAATCCCCCGTGGTGGCGTTGAAGCGCTGGATGGTTGGGACGTTGTACAACGATGAAGACGTGTATCGGAATTGGTGGATTTCGTCCTCGACCACGATGTTCACTCCCGCGTACGTCCACGCCGTGGTGGACGGCGCGCTGATGGCTGAGAAACGAGAAAGCACGCCGGTGTAGCCTTGATCACCAAGCGAGACGAAGCCCCCGGTCGTGTTGTGCGTCGCCGTGCCCACGCTGCTCAACGCGGCGCTGGAGGTCAAACTGCCCGAGGTGGTTGACGGTTGGGGGCGCAGTGTGACATCGGTGTTCTCAACGTACACGTTGCTTCGGCTTCCGCTGGTGTACGGCGAAGGAGGCGAGCCCGACCAGGTGCCGCTGCCTGCACCACCAAAGTGGCGGTCTGTGGTGAAGTTAGTGTACGTCGTTTGAGAGGCGTCTCCGACCAAGTTGAAGCGGGCGCCGGTGACTTCAGAGCCGTACGGCAAGGTGATGAGACCCGCGCTTCCTTCTCCAGCGCTGTTGAAGGTGTGCGTGTAGGAGGTGGTCCCGTCCTTGAATTGCGTTTCAGTGGTCGCGCCAGCAGCCAGGGGCGTGGCCAAGGAAAGGAGGAAGAGAAGCGTGAGAAACACGGCCTTTCGCATGAGGAACCCTCGTAGGGCCTCTGGGCCCTTCTTGAAGACGGTATGCACACCATATCAATGAAATGGTTACGTGGCTGTCCCACGTGTTCAACCGCAACGGATATGTTGCCCATCCAACATCAACGGTCCAATGACCTTCATGCAACGGATATGGGACCGCGCCCATGGCCAACACCTAGCCATCACCGCGACGGCAAGCGGAGGAGGATTGGTTGCCTTCCTGAGCGCCATGTTTCACCTCATCGCCCTGCGACCGCTGCCGGAATGGGAGGAGATGACGGGGTTGGCCATCACCGTCCTTGCTGTGTCTGCCGTGGTGCTGCTCGTCTCCGTGCCCCCCTTCCTGCGTCTTCGCGGGCACGTGGCCAGTCTCGAGGAGATCATGGCCACGTCCAGCATCGCTGAGCGGAGGAGGCGACGCGCTGAGGGCGACGAAGCCGCCAAGGCCCTCGGTGCGGGTTGGGCCGAGCGTTGGAAGCGCTTCCTTGAAGACGGGCGGCGGTGACCTCACCCTGTGGTGAAGGACGCAGCCCCCGAAACGATGTCCCTCACGAACCTCGTTCGCGAGGTGGGCATCGCGGTCGCGATGATCGGCCTGCTGATTGGTGGGTTGTTCCTCCACACAGGCACCATGCCTCCGTTGGTCGTGGTGGAATCGTCGTCCATGGTGCACGACGCCAACGGCGAAATCGGCAGCATCGATGCTGGAGACCTCATTTTGGTGCACGGCCGCGATCCCGCCGGAATCGTCACTTTTGCTGAAGCGACCAGCATCGGCCATCCCGACTACGGCCACACCGCCCATGGCATGGGAGGCGACGTCGTCATCTACGAGAAAAACGGCGACGACGGGACGCCCATCATCCATCGTGCCATCCTGCGCGTTGTCGCCAATGCGACCGCGACCCCAGACCGTGCCGGTCTTGCTGAAGCCGGACATTCGATGGGCGAGTCGCACAGCGAGGAACCGAGCGATGACGTGGCGTGCCCGCAAGGTGGCGCCTGGGACCCAACCCTGCGGGACACGGACGGAGCCCTCGGCACGTGTGTGTTGACGTGGGACGTGCCCGGAACGACCGTGCGCAACCAAAGCACGGTGACGGTCAGTTTCAACGGCGAGGAGGCCGGATACTACGACTGCAGACGACCCGCCCACGGGAACGCTGAGGCCTACTTGGTGGTCCATGAATGGCAGCCGACCCACGAGGGGCTGCTGACACTTGGCGACGCAAACAAGTGTTCCGTGGACCAAGGCCCAGGTGCCACGAACGGATCTGCTGGCGTTCATGGCACGAACGGTGTCGTGGAGGCCATTCGGACGGATTGGGTCATTGGACGAGCAGGGGCTGAAATTCCATGGCTCGGGGTCCTCAAATTGGTGCTGTCCTCCAGCGGCCCTGGGGCCGTGTACGTCCCGAATTCATCCTACGTCGGTTTGCTTGGCGTCATCGGGGCCGTGCTGGCCGTACCAATGGTGATTGATCCGCTTGTCCGAAGGATGTTTGAGAACGCTCCAGAACGAGAGGAAGCCAAACGCGAGCGTGCCACGAGCATGATGCTGAGCGCGCTGCTCGAAGAGGAATGATCACTCGCCAAGGGCGCGACCAAGGTCGGCTTCACTTCGATCAAGCGAGGCCTTGATCTCCTCCAACTCCTTCTTGGCCGGTTCCAACGTGGCCGTCTCCAGTTGCTTGGACACACGCGTGAGGCTGGCCCGGAGTCCTGAGAGTTGTTGCGTTTGGGTGCGTGGCTGGGTCATGTGGGTGCGCATTTCGGCCAACCACCGTTCAAGCAAGTTCCGCCCGAACTCCGGTGCTCGGCCGGCCCTGTTGCTGAAGGTGATCTCGTTGGTTCGGTGCCTGAAACGAATGCCAGCCCGAGGCGAAGGCGTGGCCTGCGTGGAACCCGGCTTCCACAAATCGAGTGGGATCTCCAACCGGCCCTTGAGCACCGTGCGTTCGCCTTCGCCTTCCAAGTGAATCAAAACGACTCGATCGTCGAGCCGAACGAAACACTGGACCATGGCGCCCTCTGCATGCCATTCAACCCGGTCGTGAACTTGTTGCGTGGGGTACGCATCCCGGAGCCATCGCTCCACCCGACGAGGCTCCAGCGCCATGCCCACACGTGCGCTCCACCCCTCTTCAAGGAAACGACCGAAGCGGCACAGGGCTTCATAGCACACGGTGCGGAGGGCAGCGCGTGGCCAGCACGTGGGGCGCCGTCGACTTCAGTTGGCGGTGGTTGCTCTTCGCCTTCCTCCTGTGGTGGGCGATGCTAAGGCGCTGGGAAGCAAACGGCACCCTCGACCGATGGAATGCATCGCGGGCCCTCGGTTTTGTCCTGATGGTCCGAACATCCCGCGGCCTTGGTCTGCTGGAGAAAGTGGCCAAACCTCGGAAATTTTGGCGAGCCTACGGTGAAGTCGCCACGTGGGTCTGCGTCAGCACCATGCTGCTTGCGGGCCTCCTTGTGATCCTCAGTTTCGTGCTCACGATCACACAAGGCACGACCACAGAACCACCTCCACCGTCAGAACTCGTGGCCATCCCAGGCCTGAACCCCGTGATTCCCTTGGGATGGGGCGCCTTGGCCTTCATCGTGGCCTTGGTCATCCACGAATTCGGCCATGGACTCCTCGCACGCGGCCACGGCATGCGCGTGCGCGCCTTTGGCTTGCTGCAACTTGGACCCCTACCGCTCGGCGCCTTTGCTGAACCCCAGTCCGAAGAATTGCTGCAAGCACCCCGCCGTGAACGCTTGCGGATGTTTGCGGCCGGCCCGGCGACGAACATCTTCGCCGCCCTGATCCTCCTGCTCCTGTTGGGTGGCTTGGCCAGTCAATTCGCTGCAGCGGAGGACGGCGTTCACATCCGTGGCGTGGTCGTTGGCACGGGGGCGGAAGAAGCAGGATTGGAACCTTGGGACCGAATCATCGCCATCGACGACACGCCAATCGTCGATGACACCTCCTTCACCGAAGCACTGGCTGCCCTCGAAGCAGGCACCACAGTGAGCCTCACGGTGGTGAACCTCGACGGTGAAACGCGAACGGCCGAGGCATGGCTGAGCGACAAACGCGAACATTTCGCTGACGACGGATGGAGCGAGGCGCAACTCGACGCGAACGGCATTGAATCGGGGGATGCCTTCCTCGGCGTCCAGCAGGTGGCCGACGGAACCATCGGCATCGACCGATTGGCCGGCCCGCTTTCGCCCAACGTTGAGGCGGGACTCGCCCAGCGGCTTATCGCCACCCCCATCCACGCGCTGCGCCTGATTTTCGTGCCGTTTGAGCTCCAAGGCGTGGCCATCCATCCAATCGAAGAGGGTTTCCTGGTGGCGGACGACGGCGTGGTGGCCAACGTGCTTGGCGTCGACGGCATGCTGATCCTCGTCAACCTGTTTTTCTGGCTGATCTGGGTCAACCTGCTGCTCGGGTTCACCAACCTCATTCCCATGGTGCCCTTCGATGGCGGTCACATGTTCAGGGACGTCACGCATGGCCTTCTGGAAGGCATTGCGCGCTTGGGTCGACGCCTCAACATGTGGAGCATCAGCGGGTTGCGTACGGCCCACATGGCGTC
>DALQ01000017.1:0-9710 GCA_002496845.1 Euryarchaeota archaeon UBA495 | reverse complement strand
ACGTCGCTGGGCTTCTTTGGCATGCTTGTGCTGATGATCGCCCTGCCGTACCTGCTCTGACCAAATCCTACCCCGACAAAGGACTAGGTGTTCGATGTTCTCTGGCGAGCTTTTTTCTTCATACGGAAGAAAATTAGGATGTAGAAATACATCGTAGGTATGATCGTGAATGAACCAAAGAATACGAGGATTGCAACGGCATAAGGCACCTCCCAGAATCCATCAAAAAAGGGTAAAATGCTTACAACAGTTACTGAAATGAGTGTGATAATCACTCCTACGATGATCGATGATTTACTGCGAATGATCTCATCAACAATGTCCTGTACAAGATAAGGCCAGGTCAGTTTTGGGTCCAATGGGGACTCCTCATCATCATGTACCATAGAAACACGTGACTGGACTCCTGTATAATGTGTACACCATGTAGGGTATGCATTCAATCCACTTTGATCAATCGCTGCCCATCCAGCGGGACATGCCTTCCACGCATCTCTCTGGACACTCAAGTTGAGGGAGATGGCCGACGTTTGGCACCACGAGCAGGTCAGAATGTTGGAGGTGTTCGTGGTAAAATTCTCCGATACGCACGGGGCAAATCGAATCCTCCGCCCCCCACATCAACAGGGTGCGGGTGCTCATCCCCTTGATCTCCTCAGGTGTGAAATCCGCCCAGGTGTCCGCAAATTCTCGGAACATGGCCTCCATGCTCCCCGGATACCTTGAGAACGCCCACATTCTGTCAACCTCCTCGGCGGTGATGGTTGAATCGTCGTGTACCATGTCCTGAAGGGATTTCTCTGCCATCTTTCTGGACCACATCCGCTTGATCATGAAACGTCCAAGCGGGTTCTTCATCAGCCTCAACGCCAAGGGTTGTTTGGTGTGCTGCTCACGTGGAGCCCCACTTGCGGAAAGCAGAATCAGGTGGCTGACCCTGTCCTGGTGGTCCATGGCGTATCTGACCGAGATTCGTCCACCCATGGAATGACCAACCAAAACAAAGCGTTCGATTCCGAGATGTTCCACCACCATCGCGAGATCCGCAACGTAACGCTCGATGCTGTATGTGTTGTCGGACGCTGGACCCGTTAGACCATGCCTGCGCAAGTCAAACCTGATCACTCGAAAGTCATCGATCAGATGCTCAACAAGTCCATTCCATGTGTGCAAATCTTCACTGTGTCCATGCACGAGAACAAGTGGTGGTGCTTCCTTCTCACCCTCGTCTCGGAGATGAATCATTTCCCCGTGTGGTAATGTGATGAACTGTGAAGGAGAGGTCCCATATCTTCCCTTCAAAGCGCCGACGTCTTCCCACGTTGGACCGAAGAGAAGTGATCGGACACCACCCATGGGTCTTCATAGGGAACGGGGCGCTTTGAGTGTATTCGAGACGCCTTCCACGTGGATGGGCCTTGGTTTGACCGGACGCTGCACTCAGTCGTTCCAAGACGCTGTGGTGCTGTCATCCAAGACGACCACACCGATGATTTCGGTGGTGTGGGCATCGGCATGAAGGACGTAGAACGCCTTCCCGTGGAAGTAGGCATGTCCCTCGTGGTTCATGCGGTGAAAATCCACAAGAAGCGTTCCCGCTGTTTCAGACACGCTTGTGAAGTCAAGCTGATTCAGCCTGCTCCCAACATATCCAGCCTCATCCAGTGAGCCTCGCAGAAGGGAGAAGCCTTGCACAAGTTCTTCCCTGTTCTCGAAGACGGTCGTCCCTGAAGGGGACGAGGCAAAGAACGGCGTTCTGCACCGGTCCGCGATGAGGTCGTAATCCTTCTTTTCGAAGGCCTGTATGTATTCCATGTACAGATCAAGAGCCTTTTGCTCGTCCATGAAACCTCCAAGCGGACCGGCCCTATGAGAAATAGGACCGCTCAAGTAGACGCCCTCAGTCATCTGTAGATTACCATCGTTCAAGGTAACAATCGTCATCCCTTTCGATTAGGATGAATCTTGAAAGGCTGAATTCAGCCTTCTGAGAATTCGAACCACCATTGCATCAAACCAGCAGTATTTCGTTGATCACGCTCAAGAGACCAAGAATCAGTGCGAGGCTCAACAACGCGTTGGTGAATTTACCTTCATCCTCCATGGGTTCTCCCATGAACGTCATGCCGTCTTCCATCCCTTCGTCCTTGAGTCTGTAATAGCTGAGGAGGACAAGAAGCATAACCAAAGGAATCGTCAAGACATCCATCTGATTTGCATCACTTGTTGTTCGTGCCATTCCAGCAACGAGTCCTACGTAAGTGGTTACCGTGGCAGCAATGAAGGCCATTGCAGAGGGGTGCATGATCGGCCACTTGCCTTTTGCACCATCCGTTAGGACCAACGCAGACCAGAGTGTGTACACCAGAATCATTGAACCAGTCACGGACACTGTCGTGGGAAGCGGGACACCCAAACCTGCAGCAGCGTCCAAATTACCAACCCATGACTCACCTGACGGGAATCCTTGTTCGATTACCAGGTCGGGAGTGAAAATCATTCGCAATGAATAGTACAATCCAGACAAAACGAGGAGGATGAGCGCACCCATGGCCATTTTGTCGTTGACCTTCAAGCCAGGCTTGTAATCTGACAAACCCTCATTGACGCCCTCCCCACGCAATAGGACGTAAGCGCTGGTGTACGTAAGCGTCACGAGAATTGAAACGTACTTCGGGGTTTCACTTGCAGCGCTATCTGGGTTCCAATACATCCAGATGCAAACCGTCATCGTAATCAGACCGATAATCACGGGCAGCATGATGATCCACTTGCCTTTGGCCCCTTCAAAGAGAATGAGCATGGTGGAGATGAAAATCCCCAAAAAGAGCACGCCGTTGAAACCGCTTTCAACGCCTCCCATGCCGTATGCGTCGTCCTCTCCAAGCATACCGGCCAAGCCGTTGTCAATAAGCGAAAATCCGGTGTCACCCCCGGTCACGTATTCTGTGGAAAAGAACATGAAACTGACCGAGTAAATGAACCACAGAAAAGCAGATACTCCGAGACAAATTTTCGCAGGCGAGGATTCAATTTTGAACATTTTAATCGTTGAATTACCCACTGAGACAACCCTTAGTGTTGGTGCCTAGTAATGTGATGGCATAGGCTGTTTCAATGGAATCATGCGAATTTGGTGGATGTTTTATCGGCTTTAATCTGGTTGGCCAATGCCCCGTGAAGGGTACCGTCTGATTTGAGCGTGATCAGATTGTACGAGCCCGCATCAGCGAGGCCACGACGTCCATGGTCGTCCCGGGTTCAGCAGCGGCGAGTGGAAGCGCCGAAGGCACGCCAAGCGATGGCTTTCTGGTGGCAAAGGTGCTCAAGAGATGGACAAATCGATTCAGAGGCAGGCCTTGGTCCCAATCCAAATGAGGGCGCCCCCGTGAGGTCAGCGGCAACAAGGGCACATGCGCCACAAGCCGCTCCATGTGCCCACTGACGTGCGAGGTTTCCACACGGAAGATGCGCCACGAATCCCCACGCGTTCCCTTCAGCCGATACGCGTAGAGTGGCATCAACCCCGTTCGCTCACCGGTGGCTACCAGCGCATCATGCTGATCCAGCGTCCGCCCAGAGAGGTAGAATCGAGGTTCTTTGCTGCACTTGACCTCGATAGGGAAGGCCACGTCACCTCGAAGGACAAGCAAATCCCCCGTGCCTTCGGTACCGCTTCCAGGCGCTCGAACAACCAGGAAGGGGGCTTCGATGATCGAACGCATGCGCACGCGTTCCTCAGGCGTGCATGAACGTGTGACGGCATCGACGCCGTCCGATGAACCGGCCAACACATGGAGGAGTTCACGCTCGTATGCGCTACCTGTGCCCATGGCCGAAGAACGGCGTCAATGGTTTTTGATGATGTCCGAGGATTGCAAGGTCCGTGATGGGCTTCAAATCCCTCTGCCACATCGCCGAAGCGTGGCCCGCATCGGCGTTCGGAGCGCTGATTTCACGTGGGTGCACCAGGTGCTTATCCTCCTTCGGAGCCTCGGTCATCGCCCATGCCATCTCGAAACCGACGAAGCCGTGCCCCACGACGTCCAGGTGGTGCTGAGCACGGTCGAAGAGTGCGGAAGCGGAGAACTTGGGCTTCGCCGAGACCACCTCGAATCGGATTTGGCGAAGGCGTTGCGAAACGCCGGGACGACCACTGGGAAGCGCCGAGTGGTGATTGGCGTCGATCCGGGACCACGCCCTGGTGTGGTTTGGTCCGTGGACGGACGCGAGGAGGGCGCCAAGCAATTGGACCGGCCCGACGATGTGGTCCGCGTGGTCAGAGAACTGAGTGAAGCACACGACAATCGCCCAACGTTGGTGCGCGTGGGCGACGGCGACCCCGGCGTGCGCAACCGTATCCTTCGGGACCTCTTTGACACGGGACATGCGGTCGAACTCGTCGACGAACGGAGAACGTCGAAAGGGCTGGCACGTCATGACCACATCGGTGCGGCCCGCCGCATCCACCGTTTGCGTGGTCGAGCCATGGGGTTGGTTCCGGACGACCCACGGTGGGAAGGCATGGTGCGCGACGTGCAGCGCCAGAGCCGTGAATGGACGGAAGGTCGGTTGACCCTCCCGTCTGGTCTGGCGTTGGAGGTGGCCCGTGGCGAACTCAGCATGGCCGAAGCCGTGGCAAAAATGGAAGGCATCAGCTGACTTGGATGCTGTACCGAGTCCTTCCACGCCAATAAACGCTGATCCGCCCACCGCTGGACACGCAGATGGCCAAGGCCGCTGCTTGGAGGGAGAGGGCCTTCGCGGCCAAATGGCGCCCTCCTTCACCAGAATGAAGCGGAACGTCCGTCGTCACCTGGATGTAACGTCCAGCATCGCTGGCCACCCCAGCGCGGTTGAACAGAATCGCTCCATCCAGCCATGCAAACTCCAGAATGGTTTCGTGGGTGTCCTCTCGTAGGATGTCCCTTCGAGCCACAGGGTGACCCTTGAACGGATTCAGCACCAAGGCCTTGGAATGACGTCGCATGGAGGGCAGGCTTCCAATGCCAAACAGGGCTCCAATGGCATGGCCTTCTCGACCACGGTCGGCGATCCTCCGGGCCAATCCGATGGCGGCGGTGAGCACGTCAAGGTCAAGATCGGCCTCCTCCGCTAGGGTCACCAAATTGTGTGAATCCAGCGAACCGGTGTCGACGTCCAACACGCCTTCGATCGGGTCAGCGAGAACCACAAGGTACCGCTCTTCGCGGGATGCAAGGTGTTCTCCAACGGTCTGCAGCACCAAGTCGTGCAAGTGCGTCAGAAGGCCGAGGCGTTGCGAGGTCAGCCGTTGTTCAAGCAGCGTGCAAGGTTGGCCTGAGGCAAGCACGGCTTCCATGACCGTGCGTTGGCTGGTCAACACGGCACGTGGCATGGAGGCTGGCAAGCGCTCCAAAGCGGCCAGCAATGAGCGAGAGTTGGTCCCAATGAGAACGGCGCGGTCGTAGGAAGCACGGCCCGCGAGGCTGGCCTCAACAAGGTCAGCCAGGACCACCACGAGCGCACCTCAGGCCGTCGTTGTGTCCATGCCGGGGAACTGGTCCTCGTTTTCTCGGTACACCGTTCGCATGTTCATGATGAAATTGCGGTCCTTGACCACGAGGATGTACTCGTTGAATCCGGGGTCTTCGACGCCGTCCAACTTCGAGAGGATGATGTCAAGGGTCAGCTTGGCACCTTCACGGTGAGGGTAGGCGAATACACCCATGGAGATGGGAGGCGCCACGATGCGGCGGACGTTGCCGATGCTTTCCACACGCTCGAAGATGTTGGCATAGGTTTCAGGGAGCAAGTCACGGCGACGATCGTCCTGGTTGGGGCGGCGGCAGTCAGGACCGACCGCGTGGATGACGTGCTTGTAGCGGTCACTGAGGGCGAACGGACTCGTCACCACGTTGGTGGTGACCGCACAGGGGGGAGCGTTGATCTTCCTTTGGTCAAGGCAAATTTGCCGGGTTGCTTGCGTCATTTCCTCGCCGGCTTCGGCATGGATGCGAGCGTCCATGCCTTCGCGACCAGAGAGGCGATTGTTGGCGGGCGTGATGAGGATATCACCCTCGTGATGCCACGGTTCACCACCGACCACGCGAAGGACGCCGTGACGACAAGTTCGTGCCATGTACAGTTCGGCCATGAACGGCCGAAAGGGCACGAGTACATATGAGGTATGGAAATGGGGCCCTTTCTTGCGCCGCAGCGCAAGGAGGGCGGCCGACCCTGAGGGTTATGGCGTAGAAACGCGGGCGAGAGCCTCAGTCGAGGTGCTCGATGCCCTGCTTCTTGACGTTCGCCTTCTTGATCTTGTCAGGCAGCCAGGCGGGCCCGTTGGCGGGCTTGGCAACCATGGAGATCGAGCCGGTGAAGACGTGGACACGCTTCGTCCCGCGCTCGCGCAGGCGAATGCTCGTGTGCCCGCGCGTTGCAGCCTTAAGGGCCGCACCACGCGGTTGTTTGCTCGCGAACACTTGGCTCGTATCCTTTCCGTTTTCCATCAGCACAAAGTACTTCTTTTCTCCCATGAGGTATTCCTCCATTTGTTCGTTGTCCAAGACAAGTTATAACCATTTCTCCGAATGAACGGCTTACTGCGCCGCATAAGGGACGCAGTGTTCCGTTCCGAGGCCAATCGGGGCACTGCGCGGCCATCATTGATTCAACGGAGTTTGCTCCTCAACGAAGGCGCCCCAGGCATCATCCGACCAACCTTCGGGGCACGGACCGTTGAGCCAATCGCTGTACTGCTCCACGGACCAACCCTCAGGACGTTTGAGTTCGGCGGCCTGTGAAGCCGGTGCATGATCCCAAAGCTCGTCCTGGTTCGCATCAGCCAACCCGACACCCGCCTCTTTCCCGAGGGCCTCCGGCTTCGAGCGTGCGAAGAACACCGTCATGAGGGCCACAAGAAGCAGCAAAGGTACCGCAAGGAGAAGCAGCGGCACGCCATCGGATTCCGCTTCTGGAGCAACGCCCTCATCATCGGCCCCGGAGGACCGGTTTGCAGCTGCGAGCACCACGGGGACCTCAGCGACGTCGAACTCGTCGTCCACGTCCACGCAGCGAAGGGTTTGATCCAGCGTACCGTTGACGGTCCCAAGCGACAACCACGTGGCGCTGAGTTCTGCTTCTTCTTCTGTGAACGCGACCACACGGGCCGTTCCGTCATGCACCATGGCCCCCTCTTGGTCAACCACCGTGAGGGTACATTCCACGCCCAGCACTCCATCGAGGTCGGTCAAATCAGCCGTCAATGTGACCGGGTCGCCGGCAACCCCGGTGCTGTTGACCGTCACAACGCCGATTTCAGGCGGTGCATGGCGAAGGATGAGGTTCAACACAGATCGGCTGCTCGCTCCGTCGATGTCGGTGGCACGCAAGCCAACGCTGGCTTCACCGTTGACAAAGGCCCGGTCGGGCCGCAAACGGAACCACTGAGCATGCTCGTCATCGGGCACCTGTGCAGCACAGGAAGGGGAAGGGGAGGCTTCGGATTCCCCTGGGTTCCATCGAGGAGCCGTGGAACGCCAACCCTCCTGTTCGATGGTGACCACCGTTTCTTGGAGCGGACGGCTGCTGATCACGCTCGCGCCAAACCAGACTTCCATCCCAAATCGAAGTTCATCGGCTTGCCCACGTTCGTCGCACAAGACGGCTTGGGCAATGGTTGGCGGCGTCAAGGCCACGTCGCGCTCGATGGAGGCGACAACAGTTGCGCCGTGCGCTCCAGCGAGGTCCACCTCGAGCACCAGCGCCCCGTCTTCCAAGGGATTGATGGGGGCTTCCACGTCGATGATGACGTGTGGCGTGCCTGCGTTGATCTGCAACGGCGTGACCCGGGCTGCTTGACCCGGCCAAGACACGACCAGGTCGCCGACCGCCCCAGTTCCAGCATCGTCGAGGTCCGTGTACGTGATGTGCAAGCGCTCAGAGCCGTCGCCCACCGCCCGATCAAGCGCAAGACCGTCCTCGTCGAGGAGTGAAAGGGTCACCAAGGGCGCCTGATCAGCGACCGTGAACCTGCGGCGAACACGCTCTTCCTCTGCGGCATGAATCAAAAGATCAAGGTCATCAAGCGGCAGGCCGTTTGGAAGCGTCAAGTTCCATGCCGAGCACGACAGGCTGGGGTTGAGGTTGATCTCACCCAAGGCTTCGATGGTCACCGATTCAACCGCTGCGCCGTTCTTGCGTTGGACGCTGAGGGCCGGCGCTTCTCCAACCGGGTCGTGGTCCACGTCGGAAACGCAAGCACTGACCGTGGACGTGGCGTCCCTTGGCAGCCCTTTGAACGGCACCCCGGGCGGAAGCGTCACACCCGCCCACGGTGAATCGTCCACGCCGGTCACGTGCGGCCCATACCACGAACTTGGGGCGTTGAGCACCTCCAAGGCATTTGGCACGTCCAGCGTGGCGGTGGCTTGGCTGACGTCCATCGCGACGGCACGGAGGTCGAGCATGCCGGTAGGAATGACCGCCGCGTCTACGGGAAGGAAGAGGCTGCTCCACCACACCTGTCCATCGGACGTCCCAAGTGGGAGCTCCTCCCACGCCGATGTGACGTTGGTGGTGTCGTTGCGGACGGACCATTCGAGGCGAACGTCGGTGACGTTGAGGTCGTCGGTCGCCTCGACCTCACAGATGATGTTGTCACCTCGGTATGCGGCTTGCCCAAGGCATCTGGCGTCGAGCACAATCGGTGGCGCGTTGCTCCAAAACCGGTGCAAGAGGAGGTTGTCATCGACGGCCACCTCGCCATGAGCGTCGGCGGCAATGTACCGAATTTGCACGTCGATCCAGCCGCTGCGTTCAACCGTAACGTTGAGTGGCAGCACGATCCTTGAGCCGCTGAGGTTCCCTGCAGGCATCGTGATGTTGGTGCTGGAAAGCAGCGTTGAACCCTGAACGTCCCTGATCTCAAGGCGGCCATCCGCCATGCTCATGCCGTGGTTTTCAACCACCAGCTCCAAGGTTGCGTTGAGCCCTTGGGTGACGTTGGCCACGTTGCGAACGTCGACCAAACGAACGTCATGGAATCGATCGGCGTATGGTGCCATCTTTGGATCGCCAACAACTACCCCCATCCACCCAATCTGTTGGTTGGCCATGGCGTGGGCTTCCGCCATGGAGTACCCTGTTGCGTAGGCATCGAGGAGCACCGAAGGCGAACCCACGGCGGTGAGGTAGGGCTCGTACACGTACCCCTTGACGCTGGAGACGCCGTCTTCGAGGAGATCAGCGACCAGCGATTGGCCGTAATCGGTCCCCCACGAGAAAGAGCGACCGCCGGTGGACACCGCCGTTTCTGCGATGCTTCCGTTGACCCAATCAAAGGACGGGCGGACGGCACGCAGCAGCACG
This sequence comes from Euryarchaeota archaeon UBA495, assembly GCA_002496845.1. Classification (GTDB taxonomy): domain Archaea; phylum Thermoplasmatota; class Poseidoniia; order Poseidoniales; family Poseidoniaceae; genus MGIIa-L3. The sequence continues at coordinate 356 of DALQ01000017.1, read as the reverse complement.
TCATCGAGGTGCAAGGCCCCGTCCACCGAGGTCGGGACGACGTCGAAGTCCACGGTCACCCTCAACTGCGTAGCCGCAGGATCGGGCCTGAACCTGGTCACGTCCGTTCCCCAAGAGGTGCTGGTCGTCCTTGACGACGACGAGTTCGTGGAAAGGACCTGTCCTTGAGCATCAAGCCCTTCGACGGTGACGTCGTAGGAACCGTGCGCAGTACCTGATCGACGGCCGTGGGCCAAAGCCAACCATGCGTGCTCCTCGAGACCTTGGGGCACGTCGAAGGTCTGCGAGACGCTGGCAACCGAAGAGCCGGCCATGGAGAGAGGTTGGCACGTGCCCAGCACGGCCCGGTTCAACGC